>NZ_BCRK01000013.1 GCF_001552555.1 Nocardiopsis trehalosi NBRC 14201
TGGGCGGCCGGTGGCCGCCCGCCCCTCGGCGGTCGGGGCGCGGACGGCGGCGCGGCCGCTAGGACGCGGTGAGCCGGCGCTTGACCTCGGCGGCCACCCGGCCGCCCTCGGCCCGGCCGTCGACCTTGGGCTTGACGATCTTCATGACCCGGCCCATGTCCTGGGGGCCGGAGGCGCCGGCCTCGGCGACGGCCTCGGCCACCAGCCGGGCGAGCTCGGCGTCGTCGAGCTGCGCGGGCAGGTAGTCGGCGAGGACCTCCCCCTCGGCGCGCTCGTCGGCGGCCTTCTCGGGGCGGCCGCCCTTGTCGAACGCCTCGGCGGCCTCGCGGCGCTTCTTGGCCTCGCGCGTGACGATCTTGACGACGTCGTCGTCGCCGAGTTCGCGCACGGAGCTGCCGGCGACCTCCTCGTTGGCCACGGCGGTCAGCACCATGCGCAGGGTGCGGGTGCGGACGTCGTCGCGGGCCTTCATGGCGGCGGTGAGGTCGGCCTTCAGGCGGTCTTTGAGTTCGGACATGCAAGAGATCATAGGGTTTCCGGGTGTGCCGCCCGAGGGGTTCTCCCCAGGGCCGGCGCAGGGAGCCGGCCGCCGGAGGCGGCGGGGCACGGGTCGAGACAGCGGACACGGGGAGCGATGAGCGGGATGAACAGGGTGCTGCGGGCGGCGGGCCGCGCCGCGCTGGTGACCGGAGTGGTCGGCGCGGCCGGGTTCGGCTACGCGTCGGTGGTCGAGCGGAACTGGTTCCGGCTGCGCCGGCACGTCCTGCCGCTGCTGCCGCCCGGCAGCCCGCGGCTGCGCGTGCTGCACCTGTCCGACGCGCACCTCACCCCGGGGCGGCGCATGCTGATCGAGTGGATCCGCGGGCTGGACGCCTACGCGCCCGACCTGGTCGTCAACACCGGCGACTCGCTGGCCCACCCCGACGCCGTGGGGCCGTTCATCGACGCCCTGGGCCCGCTGCTTGACCGGCCGGGCGCGTTCGTCTACGGCTCCAACGACCTGTTCTCCCCGCAGTTGAAGAACCCGGCCCGCTACCTGTGGCGGAGCAGCCGGACCGACTACCGCAAGCGCACCGTCCCCGACCTGCCGTGGCGCGATCTCGGCGCGGCGATGACCGGCGCCGGCTGGCTCGACCTGAACAACGCGAAGGGCACCCTGAAGGCGGGCGGGCTCGCCGTCGCGGCGGCGGGCGTGCACGACTCCCACATCGGGCTGGACCGCTACGACGCGGTCGCCGGACCGGCCGACCCCGGCGCCGACCTGCGCCTGGGCGTCCTGCACTCGCCCGAACCGGCCAACCTCGACCGCTTCACCCGCGACGGCTACCGGCTGCTGCTCGCCGGGCACACCCACGGCGGCCAGGTGTGCCTGCCGTTCTACGGGACCCTGGTGACCAACTGCGGTATCGACCGGCGGCGCGCCTGGGGGCTGCACCGCTACGGTCCCGCCTGGCTGAACGTGTCGGGCGGCCTGGGCACCTCGCCCTACGCCCCGGTGCGGTTCTGCTGCCGCCCCGAGGCGAGCCTGATCGACCTGGTGGCGCGGGCCGCCTGACCGCCGAGGGCCGCTGCGGCGCCCGGCTCCCGGCTGCGGGGCCCGCCCGTCCCGCGCGCCCGCGGCGGTACCGGCCGGGCCCCGTCCCCGCAGGTCGGACGGCGGGTGGCAGACTGGGGCCATGTACCGCGAGAGGCCGGCGGCCGTCCCCGGTGCGGTCGTGTGGCACGGTGCGGCGCCCGACGGCGCCCCGCCGCGCGACCACCGGGTGCTGCCCGACGGGAGCATGGACCTCATCTGGCTCGACGGCCGGCTGGTCGTGGCCGGCCCCGACACCACCGCCCAGCTCGGCGCCTGGCCCGCCGGGTCCGGGGTGACCGGGCTGCGGTTCGCCCCGGGCACCGCCCCGCACGTGCTGGGCGTGCCCGCCGACGCGCTGACCGACCAGCGGGTGCCGCTGGCCGACCTGTGGCCCGCGCGCACCGTCCGCCGCCTCACCGGGCGGGTGGAGGGTGCGGCGGCCCCGGGCGCGGAACTGGAGCGGATCGCGGCCGACCGGTTGGCGGGCGCGGGGCCGTTCGACGCGTTCCCGGCGGCCGTGGTGGGGCCGCTGCGGCGGGGGGCGGCGGTCGGCGCGGTGGCGCGGGCGGCCGGGTTGAGCGAGCGGCAGCTCCGGCGCCGGTTCCACCGCGCCTTCGGGTACGGGCCGAAGACGCTGGCCCGCATCCTGCGGATGGGGCGGGCGCTGGACCTGGCCCGCGCCGGGGCCCCGCTGGCGGGGGCGGCGGCCGCCGCCGGGTACGCCGACCAGGCGCACATGGCGCGCGAGGTCCGGGCGCTGGCGGGGGTGCCGCCGACCGCCCTGCTCAGGTAGCGGGCAGCGGCGCGAACAGGTCCACGGGGTTGCCGTCGGGGTCGTACACGACCGCGTAGCGCTGGCCCCAGACGGCGTCCCAGGGGGCGATGCCGGTGTACCCGGCGGCGGTCAGGTCGGCGTGGAGCCGGTCCACCTCGGCGGGGTCGGCGCAGCGGAACGCCAGGGAGACGGTGTGCCCGCCCTTCGGCGGGACCCAGTCGGGGTCGAACGAGCGGACGGTGTCGATCGTGTCCCAGGCGATGCGCAGCCCGCCGGGCAGCGCCGCCTCGACGTGCGGCGCGCCATCGGACCCGTCGGGGACGTCCAGCCCGAGCCGGCGGTAGAACGCCAGCGACGCGCCCATGTCCGCCACGGTCAGTCCGATGAGGTCGAATGTCGGTGCCATACCGGGAACGCTATCCACCCGTCCGGCCCCGGTCTTGAACCTTCCGGCCGTCCGCGCGGCGCGTCGGCCCGCTGCGGCGTCAGTCCTCGTCGCCGCCGCCCTCGGCGCTCTGCTGGAGGCGGGCGTAGCCGAGTTGGAGCCAGTCGGAGACGCCGACGGCGGTCATGGCGGCCGCGGCGAGGCGGGTGAAGCCGGGCGCGAGGACCAGGCCGGCGACGTGGGCGGTGGCCACCCACTGGGCGAGGCAGAACGGGCAGGTGACGAGTTCGCCGAGGGCGTGGCGGGCGCCGTGGCCGCGCACCTCCTCGTGGAGTTCGGCGGGGCCCGCGGCGCCCTCGAAGCGGGTGAACGGGGCGCGCAGCGGGCTGGTGACCGGGTCCTTGGCGATCAGCCGGGACAGCTTGTGCGTGGACACCGACACGAGCAGGAGGTCCCACGGCGTCACCTTCGGCAGCGGGCGGCGGCTCAGCCGCCCGGCGAGGGCGAGCGCGCCGACGCCGCCCGCGTAGGCGAGCATCGTCACCGCGTACGCCGTGGTGGGGCGCTCGGCCCCCGCTTCGTAGGCGCGCCGTTCCTCGGAGATGGCCTCCTTGACTCCGCCCATGCTGTCCCCCATCCGCGGTCGAAGAGTGTCGGCAGCTGCCGCTACCGCACGGGCCGCCCGCCAAACCGACGCGCGCCCCCGGACGCGCGGACGCCGGGCGAGGATGCCGACTCGGCGGTTAAATCACCCCCAAATAGCCGCGTTCTTCTTTTGTGACTACACAGTCGCGCAATGTTCTCTCTTGGGGCGGTAAGCGCACAGAGTGGAAGTCGGCCCCGGATTACCGCGCCGCCGCCCATAGGGCGCGCCGGCCGCGGATGGAGCCGGGTCCGGCAGATCGTCGGACCGTCTTCCGCGAAGGGAAACCAGCCAGCATGAACGCCAATCTCCGTCGCATCGCCGTCGCCGGCATCGCCGCTCCCGCTCTCGTGCTCACCGCGCCCGCGCTCGCGATGGCCGACGCCTCGTACGAGAAGGGCTACAGCCACGCCGACCGCGACGGCGCCTACTCGAAGCACGTGGGCGCCCACACCGGCGACGGGTACGGGCACGGGCACGGGTATGGGTACGGGCACGGGCACCACGGGGACGGCGGTGCCTGCTACTGGAAGGAATGGGACCACGCCGGGCCGGGCGGTGCCGGCTCCGGGTTCATCTGGAGCTGTGCCGACTAGCGTCCGCGGCGCCACGGCCCCGCCCCGGTTCGTCCGGGGCGGGGCCCTGCGGTGTCCGGGGCGCACCGGGCGCCGCCCCGGGACGGCGGGGCACGGCTAACCGGGGCGCCGCCGAGCGGGCCGGGGTATGGCGGCCGACTCGGCACGGCGCGCCGCGGTCGGTACGGGCGGCGCGGGCTCGGCGATCGCGCGCAACCGCGCGCGGGCGGCGGCCGCGCGGGGCGCGGTGCGGGGCAGCAGCTCCACGAGCGCCTCGTGGATCTCGGCGTCGTCGCGGCCGAGGTCGGTGCCCGCCAGCGTCCACAGCACCTCGCTGTCGCGCAGCTCCAGGGCGCTCCGCCGCAGGGTCGCCGCCAGTTCCTCGCGCACGGCGCGGACCTCGGGGGCGTCGGAGCTCGGGAGCAGGGCGCCGCGGTAGCCGGCGGCGGCGCCGCGCACGTCGCCGTCGGCGAGGAGGCGGCGGACCCGCGCGAAGTCGGCGTCGACGCCCGCCCGCAGGCGGTAGGGGCGCGACCCCGACACGGCGTCGCCCAGGTGGCGGCGGAGCCGGTGCATCTCGACGCGGACGGTCGCCGCCTTCCCCTCCTCGCCGTAGAGGGCGAGCGCCAGGCCCTCGGCGGTGCGGCCCTCGGGGGCGAGGGCGAGCACGGTGAGGAGTTCGCCGTGCCGCAGGCTCAGCGGGCGGGCGCGGCCGCCGACCCGGACCACCGGGCGCTCCTGGCCGAGAAACTGCAGCGACAGCGCAGGCGGGGCCACCGGGACGGCGGGCGCGGAGCCGGCGGGGCGCGCGGATGGCGCCGGCCGGGCGGGGGCGGGCGCCGCCAGGCGGAGCAGCCAGCCGCGCGCCAGCGGCTCCAGCACGCCGGCGCGGCCGTCGGGCAGCCGCAGGGGGCCCGGCCGCAGGCCGGTCAGCCGCTCGGGCAGCGGGGCGCCGACGCGGTGGGCGGCGATGACCCGCCCGCTCACCGTGACGAGGGCGCCGGGCCGGCCGCCGAGGGCCCGCAGGTCGTCGCGGTAGCGGTCGCGGAGGCGCTCGTCGGCGGCCATCATGCGCAGCCGCAGGTGCGCTTCCGCCAACCCCGCCGCGGCGGCCACCAGGCCGGTGAGCGCCGGGTGGAACCCCTCCTCGCGCCCGCTGACGTCGAGGGTGCCGATGAGCCGCCCGGTGTCGGGGTCGCGCAGCGGCACGGCCGCGCAGCTCCACGCGTGGTAGGCCCGCACCAGGTGCTCGGCGGAGAAGATCTGCACGGGGGCGCGCGTGGCCAGGGCGGTGCCCATGGCGTTGGTGCCGATGGCGTTCTCGCTCCACCGGGTGCCCTCGGCCAGCAGCACCCGGTCGGCCGCCGCGCACACCGCCGGGTGCCCCTCGCGCCAGAGGATGTGGCCGTCGACGTCGGTGACGATCATCAGCTGGGTGGCGGCGTCGACCGACGGGGCGAGGGCGCCGCGCAGGATCGGCAGCACCGCGGCGAGGGGGTGGGCGGAGCGGACGTCGTGGATCTCGTCGGGCCCGTAGACGACGGGCGGCCCGCTGCGGTCGGGGTCGACGCTCGCCTGGAGCGACCGCGACCACGACGCGGACACCACCGGGCGCGGCGGCCCGGCGGGCGGGCGGGAGCCGCCGAGGACGGCGTCGTGCTGCCGCCGCAGTCGCTCGCTTTGCGCCGACACGGTCTCACCACCCGGAGGTCGAGGCGGGGCACCGGCCCCCCTCGGATGATGCGCGCCGCGTCGGCGCACTGGCAAGTGGCGGAACCGGTACGGCCCACCCGCCCCTCCGGTCGCACCGCGCCGACCTGCGCGGAGACCGCTGACCAGCGAGGGCGCCCGGACGCAACGGGGATGTAACGCGGCCCCGCCTAGGGTGACGCGCACCACATCCGACGCCGGTCGGCGCCGTCGGCCGGTCCGCGACGGGAGGCCGCTGTGACCGTCTACGCCAACCCGGGCACGCCCGGCAGTGTCGTCGGGTTCCGATCCCGCTACGACCACTTCATCGGCGGCGAGTACTCCCCGCCGGCGAAGGGCGGGTACTTCGAGAACCCCACCCCCGTCACCGGGCGCGTGTTCACCGAGGTCGCGCGCGGCACGGCCGAGGACGTCGACCGCGCGGTGCGCGCCGCCCAGGGCGCGGCGCCCGCGTGGGGCGCCGCCTCACCGGCCGAGCGCGCGCTCGTACTGAACCGGATCGCCGACCGGATCGAGGAGAACCTGGAGCGGCTGGCGGTCGCCGAGACGTGGGAGAACGGCAAGCCGGTGCGGGAGTCGCTGGCCGCCGACCTGCCGCTGGCCGTCGACCACTTCCGGTACTTCGCCGGGGCGCTGCGCGCCCAGGAGGGGCACATCTCGCAGATCGACGCGGACACGGTGGCCTACCACTTCACCGAGCCGCTGGGCGTGGTCGGGCAGATCATCCCGTGGAACTTCCCGCTGCTGATGGCCACGTGGAAGCTGGCCCCGGCGCTCGCCGCGGGCAACGCGGTGGTGCTGAAGCCCGCGGAGCAGACCCCCGCGTCCATCCACGTGCTGCTGGAGCTGATCGCCGACCTGCTGCCGCCCGGGGTGCTCAACGTCGTCAACGGGTTCGGCGTGGAGGCGGGCAAGCCGCTGGCCCAGCACAGCGGCATCCGCAAGATCGCCTTCACCGGGGAGACCACCACGGGGCGGCTGATCATGCAGTACGCCAGCGAGAACCTGATCCCGGTCACCCTGGAGCTGGGCGGCAAGAGCCCCAACGTGTTCTTCTCCGACGTGGCCGACGCCCGCGACGCGTTCTACGACAAGGCGCTGGAGGGGTTCGCGCTCTTCGCGCTCAACTCGGGCGAGGTGTGCACGTGCCCGTCGCGCGCGCTGATCCAGGCCGACATCTACGACGACTTCCTCGGCGCCGCGCTGGAGCGGGTGGCGGCCATCCGCGCGGGCAACCCGCTGGACACGGACACCATGCTCGGCGCGCAGGCCAGCAACGACCAGCTGGAGAAGATCCTGTCCTACATCGACATCGGGCGCCAGGAGGGCGCCCGGGTCGCGGCCGGCGGCGGCCGGCTGGAGCTCGACGGCGACCTGTCCGGCGGGTACTACGTGCAGCCGACCGTGTTCGAGGGGCACAACAAGCTGCGGATCTTCCAGGAGGAGATCTTCGGCCCGGTGGTGGCGGTGACCCGGTTCGGCGACTACGCCGACGCGGTGAAGATCGCCAACGACACCCTGTACGGGCTGGGCGCGGGGGTGTGGTCGCGCAGCGGGCGGCTGGCCTACCGGGCGGGGCGCGACATCCAGGCGGGCCGCGTGTGGGTGAACAACTACCACGCCTACCCCGCGCACGCCGCGTTCGGCGGGTACAAGCAGTCGGGCATCGGCCGGGAGAACCACCAGATGATGCTCGACCACTACCAGCAGACGAAGAACCTGCTGGTCAGCTACTCCGACGCGGCGCTGGGGCTGTTCTAGCCGTGGGCGGCGACGGAGCGGGCGCGGGCCGGGTGGGGCTGACGCCCGCCGCCGAGGACCTGGTGCGGCGCCTGACCGGCCTGCACGGCCCGCTGATGTTCCACCAGTCGGGCGGGTGCTGCGACGGCAGCTCCCCGATGTGCTATCCGGCGGGCGAGTTCCGGACGGGCGCCGCCGACGTGCGGCTCGGCGCGCTGCGCGTACCCGGGGTGGCGGAGCCGGTGGAGGTGTGGATGTCGGCGGCGCAGTTCGCGTACTGGCGGCACACGCACCTGACCATCGACGTGGTGCCCGGCCGGGGCAGCGGGTTCTCGGTCGAGGCGCCGGAGGGGGTGCGGTTCCTGATCCGCTCCCGGCTGCTCACCGGGGAGGAGCTGGACGCCCTCGGCGGGTGACCCCGCCCCCGCCGGCCCCGTGGCCGGCGGGGGCATCGGCCGGCCCGGGCGCGGGTCAGGGGCGGGCGGCCCGGGCGGCGGCGAGGATCTCGTCGACCGACCACTGGTCGTCGGCGTGCGCCCCGTAGCGGAGGGCCGCCACCGTGCCGTCGGGTGCGACGAGCAGGTCGGCGGGCAGGCCCAGTCGGCCGCCCTCGGGGGTGAGCGGCGGGGCGGCGGCGCCGCGGGCGGCGGCGCGGGTCCCGTGGCGGAGCGCTCGGGCGATGCCGGGCCAGGCGCGCGGGTCGAGCAGCGCGCGAGGCGCGGCCTCGACCCCGAACTCGCGGTAGAGCGCGCGGTCGGGGTCGGCGACCAGCGGGAACGGCAGGTCGGGTTCGTGGCGGAGCAGGTCGGCTGCGGAGGAGTGGAAGACGGCGACCTCGCGGACGCCCGCGGCCGCGATCTCGTCGTGGCGGCGGGCGACGGACCGCAGGTGCAGGTGGCAGATCGGGCAGCCGGCGAACCGGCGGAACTGGAGGTGGAGGAGGCGGTCGGGGTCGGGGACCGCGACCGGGTCGCCGCGCAGGTCGGTGAGGGTCCGGGCGGGGACGGTGTCGCCCACGGCGAACCGGCGGGGGGTGGCGCGTACGGGCATGACCGCTCCTTTTAAGCGTGCGATGTACGCTTAAAAGCTATGCGCGTATCTTGTACGCTGTCAACACCATGCCTCGACCGCGCTCCCTCGACGACACCCGCATCGCGGCGGCCGCGCTGGCGGTGCTCGACCGCGGCGGCCCCGCCGCGCTGACCATGCGCGCGCTCGCCACCGAACTCGGCATGGGCACCATGTCGCTCTACCGCTACGTGAGCGACCGCGAGGGGGTCGAGGATTTGGTGCTGGCGCACGTCCTCGCGGGGGTCGACCCCGAGCCGCCCCCAGGGGTCGCGTGGCGGGAGCGCGTCGTCGTCCTCGCCGTCCGCGTCCGCGCCGCGCTCGCCGCCCATCCGGCCGTGCTGCCGCTGCTCGCCACGCGGCGGCACGCGTCACCGGGGGCGCTGGCCTGGGGCGAGTCCGTGCTCGCGGCCCTCACCGAGGGCGGGTTCGCCGGCGCGCACCGGGTGACCGCCTTCCGGGCGGTGACCGGCCACCTGTACGGAGCGGTCCTGGCCGACCACTTCGGCCCGCTGTCGGGGCCGGGCACGGACGCCCTCGCCGCGCTGCCGGACGCGGAGTACCCGCTGCTCATCGCGACCGCGCGCGCCGCCTCCGGCGTCGACCCGGACGCCGCGTTCCGCGCGTCGCTCGCGGCCGTCCTGGACGGCCTCTCCCGCTGACCCGCGCACCGGGCGGTCCGGGCGCGGACGTCGGCCGCGCGCCGAGGGCCGGATGGTGGAATGAAAGCGGAGGTCGGTAGGTTCTCCGGGAAGAAGTTGAAGTTTCTACCACAGTGAGGCCGGCATGCAGTTCGGAATCTTCTCCGTCGGCGACGTCACGCCCGACCCGACCACGGGCACCACGCCCACCGAGGCGGAGCGCATCAAGGCCATGGTCGCGATCGCGCTCAAGGCCGAGGAGGTCGGCCTGGACGTCTTCGCCACCGGCGAGCACCACAACCCGCCGTTCGTCCCGTCGTCCCCGACCACGATGCTCGGCTACATCGCGGCGCGCACCGAGCGCCTCATCCTGTCCACGGCGACCACGCTCATCACCACGAACGACCCGGTGAAGATCGCCGAGGACTACGCGATGCTGCAGCACCTCGCCGACGGGCGCGTCGACCTGGTCATGGGGCGCGGCAACACCGGGCCGGTCTACCCGTGGTTCGGGCAGGACATCCGGCAGGGCCTGCCGCTCGCCGTCGAGAACTACCACCTGCTGCGCCGGCTGTGGCGCGAGGACGTCGTCGACTGGGAGGGCAAGTTCCGCACCGCGCTGCGCGGCTTCACCTCGACCCCGCGCCCGCTCGACGGCGTGCCGCCGTTCGTGTGGCACGGCTCCATCCGCACCCCGGAGATCGCCGAGCAGGCCGCCTACTACGGCGACGGGTTCTTCGCCAACAACATCTTCTGGCCCAAGGAGCACTACCAGAAGCTCATCGGGCTGTACCGCCGCCGGTACGAGCACTACGGGCACGGTTCCGCCGACCAGGCCATCGTCGGCCTCGGCGGGCAGGTCTTCATGCGGAAGAACAGCCAGGACGCGGTGCGCGAGTTCCGGCCGTACTTCGACAACGCCCCGGTGTACGGGCACGGACCCTCGCTGGAGGAGTTCAGCGAGGCCACCCCGCTCACCGTCGGCAGCCCGCAGCAGGTCATCGACCGGACCCTGTCGTTCCGCGACCACTTCGGCGACTACCAGCGCCAGCTGTTCCTGATGGACCACGCCGGCCTGCCGCTGAAGACCGTCCTGGAGCAGCTCGACCTCCTCGGCGAGGAGGTCGTGCCCGTCCTCCGCAAGGAGTTCGCGGCCCTGCGCCCGGCCCACGTGCCCGACGCCCCGACCCACGCGAGCCTGCGCGCGGCCGCCGAGGCGCGGGCGGCCGGCGGCGACAGCGGCGCGGGGGACGCGGCCGGCCCGGCGGGCACCGCGTCCTGACGCCCGGAGCGCCGCCCGCCACCGCCCCCCGGGCCGGAGCGCCGGGACCGGACGGCCCAGGAGCGGAGGCGTCCGGATCGGCCTCCCGAGGGCGCACGACCCCGACCCGCACCGCCCCGGCGCGGGGGGCGCCGCCGGTACCGCCACCGCCCGGCCGGGGCACCACCACACCCGACACCGGGAGCCCCACCGGCCCCGGCAGCACCAAGAGGAGCAGCGATTCCGATGAACCCGTACAAGCTCGCGGTGGTGTCCGCCGGCCTCAGCGTGCCGTCGTCCACCCGCCTGCTCGCCGACCGCCTCACCGCCGGCGCCGAGACCGCCCTGCGCGAGCGGGGCGCCACCGCCACCGCCGACGTCGTGGAACTGCGCGACCACGCCCGCGCCCTCGCCGACAACCTGCTCACGGGCTTCCCCACCGGGGACCTGAAGGCCGCGGTCGACGCCGTCGCCGAGGCGGACGCCGTCATCGCCGTCACGCCGATCTTCAACGCGTCCTACAGCGGGCTGTTCAAGACCTTCTTCGACGTCCTCGACGCCGACGCGCTGACCGGCACCCCGGTCCTGATGGGCGCCACCGGCGGCACCGCCCGCCACAGCCTCGCCCTCGAACACGCGCTGCGCCCGATGTTCGCCTACCTCCGGGCCGCCGTCGTCCCCACCGCCGTCTACGCCTCGTCCGAGGACTGGGGCACCGGCGCCGAGAACGACCTCACCACCCGCATCGCCCGCGCCGCGGCCGAACTCGCCGCCACCCTGACCACCACCCCGCCCCGCACCACCGACGACCCGTTCACCGACCCCACCCCGTTCACCGACCTCCTCGGAGAGTGACCGGGGCCGGGCACCGCGCGGGCGGACGGCGTCCGGGACCGTCATCCGGGTGTGGTTCACTCCCGGCATGCTCCCCGACGACATCACCACGGAACTCACCCGCCTGTGCACCGCCCACCTGGGGGCGGAGACCGGGCCGCGCGTCGCCGCGCTGGCCCGCAACGGGTTCACGCTGAGCCCGGTCGACGACGGCGCCGGCGCCTCGGGGCGGTTCCGGTTCGGCGGGCCGGCGCTGCTGGAGCCCGGAACGCCGTGGCCGGAGTTCGAGGGCACCCCGCTGACGCTGCTCGCGGTGGTCGACACCGACGCGCTGCGGCCGTGGCTCGACGCGCCGCTGCCGGCGGGCGCCGGGCTGCTCAACGTCTTCTACCTCGGCTACGAGTCGGCCCTCGCTGACGACGTCGCCGCCTCCCGGCAGGCCCACTTCGAGGCCCCGATGGACTGGCGGGTCGTCCCCGCCGACCCGGCCACCGCGGTGGAGGCCGCGCCCCCGGCGGGCGGGGTCGTGCTGCCCGCGCGCCCCGTGCGCGCCGACCCGGTCGTGGCCCTGCCCGACTCCACCGGGAGCCACCTCGCGCCGGCCCGGCACGAGGAGAACACCGCGGAGGTGTGGGAGGCGTTCGAGCGGCTGCTCGACCGCCTTCCGGACGGCACCGGGAAGGACGGCGTCCTGGCCGGAATCCGCAACCTCCCCGAATCCGGCGACGACGGCCACCGGGCGTTCGGCTGGCCCTGGGCGATGCAGGGGATGCCCGTCCCGGTCGAGACCCGCGTCCACCTCCTCCAGCTCGACACCGACCCCGCCTGGACCTGGGCCGACTGCGGCATGGTCACCTTCGAGATCCCGGCCGACGCCCTGCGCGCGGGGGACTTCTCCCAGGTCGACTGCACCATGGAGTCGTGCTGACGGGTCCGGCGCGCCGCGGAACGTGGCGTACGGTGCCGGCGCGGCGGATGGGGTGATGTCGACATGTCGTCACCGATGACCTTCATCGGTCACATCACGGGATCGCCCGGTGACGCGCCCGCGGGCGTGTGAGGATCGGCACCGACGACGCGACCCCCTTCGTCACCACGGAGCGAGATGAGTCCCATGAAGACGATGACGCCCCTCCTCATGATCACCGCCGCGGTGGCCGCGACCCTCACCGCGGCCGGCCCCGCCTCCGCCGCGGCCGGGTGCTCCGGCGCGGGCCCGACCGTGACCGACCACCTGGGGAACACCTGGTCCACGACCTACTGCGACGCGTGGCTCAGCGGCGACCTCGAACGGGGCGTCGGCAAGGACGACCCCAGCGAGATCTCCGGCCACCTCTACGCGGGCCGCGCGTGGTTCGTCTGCCAGCAGCAGGTGCCCCACCTGGAGAACCCCCCGGTGGGCGAGTACCGCAACAACTGGTGGCTGTACACCCAGGGCGATGTGGCCTACTCCGACCAGGGGTGGGGGTGGTTCCCGGCGGTGAACGTCTCCGGCGGCGGCAACTACGAGCCCATTCCCGGGCTGCCCGACTGCGGCTTCCCCACGGCGGCGACCGAGGACGCGGGGCCCACCACCCCGATCGCCGCCCCCGGCCACTGACACCGGCCGCTGGCAGCTGAAACATGTGATCGGCGTGCCGGTGCGGAGCGGCCGGCCTCCGCCGCCTCACCGGTCGGAGGCGGGCTCGGTCCCGGACGCCGAGGCGCGCAGGGCCGCCGCGATCCAGGCGAACGGCACCTCCCCGTCGTCGGGCGGCGTCCCGTTGATCACGGCCACCAGGGAGAGGTACCTGCCGTGCGTGCCGTCGTATCGGGGGTCCGCGAACGCGTCCGGCCCCTCCTCACGAGCCAGTTCGTCCCCGTAGGCGAAGCCGGTGGCCAGCCGGTCGAGGAACAGCGGGGTGGGCTCCTCGCCGGCGAACGCGGCGGTCGCCTCCGCGAAGCGGGCGGCGGCCGCCCGCGACCGCGGGGAGTCAGCGGGCTCCCCGTCGTTGTACGCGGCGAACAGCTCCTCCCCCGCCGAGGCCCCGGTCGTGTAGATGAAGTCCTGCACGGGGCCGGACGCGATGACCCGCCCCGGGTGCGTGGAGTAGGTGTCCCGCAGGTAGGCGCGGACCGCGTCGCGGAAGTCGGGGTCGCGCACCAGGTCGGCCAGTTCGATCCAGGCGCCGAGCTGGGCGGCGGAGGGGTCCTCGGGCAGGCGGGGGCGCATCGTGCGCAGCCGGTCGACGAAGCCGGCCGGGACGTCGAGGTCCGCGCCCACCTCGCTCCAGAAGTCGTCGATGAGCCGCTCGCGCTCCTCGTCGGACATCGTGACCAGCTTGTGCATGAGCACCGCCTGCGCGGGCGTCCCGCTCTGCTTGAGCAGCGCCCTGAGGACCGCCTGCCGGCCGCGCAGGACGTGCGCCTGCCGCTCCAGCACCCCCAGGTGCGTGGTGAGGAGGTCGTGCAGGTTCGTCCCGCCGTCCAGTAGCCGGCGGATGCCGTCCAGTCCGGTGTCGAGGTCGCGCAGCGTGCGTACGAGCTCCAGCCGCGCGATGGCGTGCACGTCGTACAGCCGGTGCCCGGCCTCGGTCACGTCGGTCGCCGGGACCACGCCCGCGTCGGAGTAGAAGCGGACGGCGCTCACACTCAGCCCGCTCCGCATCGCGGCGTCCCCGATGGAGTACAGCTCTTCGTCGCTCATGCGGCCACTATCGGACCTCGACCGGCTTGAGGTTCAACCCCCGCCGCCGGGGGTGTGCGGCCACGCTTCGGGACGCCGTGTCCCCGTTCGGGCGCCTCGGACCGCGGAGCACCACCGGCGCCCACCCGGAGAGCGGTTCGCCCGGGCGCGGGGCCGCTGCCGCGTGCCTCAGTGGCCGACCGCGGGGGTCGCCCCCTGCGCGCGCAGCGCCTGGACAGCGGGGGCGAGGTCGGGGTCGGCGGCGAGGGCGTCGAGAGCCGCGGACAGGGTGTCGGCGTAGGTGGCGCGCGCCGCCCGGTAGCGCTCGCGGCCGTCGTCGGTGATGACCGCGTAGACGCCGCGCTTGTCGGACGGGCACACGTCCTTGTAGGCGAACCCCGCTGTTTCGAGGCGGCCGACGAGCCGGGTCACCGACGACTGGTTGAGGTTCACCCTGTCGGCCAGGTCCTGCATGCGCAGCTCGCTGTTCTCCGCGCGGTCGAGGTGTTCGAGGGAGCGGAACTCCGACAGGCCCATGCCGTGGCGGCGCTGGAGGGCGAGCGCGAGTTCGCGCTCGACGTGCGCGTGCAGCGCCAGGAGGCGGGCCCAGACCTCCTGGTCGGACGTACCTGTCGGGGTCGTGAGGGAGTCCGGCATCGGTGCACCTTCCTGCTTCGCGGTTGACATCAGGATACATGTACATGCAAACTTCTCTTCAGGCGCTCCGCTCACCTCGGCGGCGAACGGCCGCGATTTACTTGCACGTACATACATTCATCGTCCTCCGCGGGCGAACCGGACATCCACCGGATTCACGAAGGGAACCACCATGAGCTGGCTCTACCTGGCCATCGCCGTCGTCTTCGAGGTCGCCGTCGGCATCTTCGCGAGCAAGGCGAACGGCTTCCGGCACCTGGGGTGGACGGCCGCCACCCTCGTCAGCGGCGCGATCGGCACCCTGTTCCTCAGCTTCGCCCTGCTCACCTTCGACGTCGGCGTCGGGTACGCGATCTGGACCAGCGTCTCGGGCGTCGGGATCGTCGTCGTCGGCGCGCTCTTCCTCGGCCAGCGGATGGACTGGCGGAAGGCCCTCGGCATCGCCGCCGTCGTCGGCGGCGTCGTCGGCCTCCAGCTCACCGGGGCCGCCTGACCCCCGTCGCCCCCGACCGCCCCCACCACAAACCCCGCTGCGGACCCCACTGCAAACCCGCGACGGACTCCACCACAAACCCCGCCCCAAGCCCCGCGAAGGGAAACCCCATGACCGCCACCACGCCCACCGCCACACCCACCGCCGCCGCCGCGACCGCTCCCACCGAGCGGAAGGCCGGCCCCTGGCTGGTCCTGCTCCTGGCCGGCGTCTTCGAGGTCGGCTACGCGCTCAGCGTCGGCGGCAGCGAGGGGTTCACCCTCGTCGGCTGGTCCGTCTCCGCCGTCGTCTTCTTCCTGCTGACCCTCTACGCCCTCAGCGTCGCCCTGAAGACGATCGACGTCGGCATCGGCTACGCCGTCTGGGCCGGCATCGGCGCCGTCGGCGCCGCCCTCCTCGGCCCCGTCTTCTTCGACGAGACCCTTACGCCCCTCCGCGCCCTCTGGCTCGCCGTCATCATCGGCGGCGTGGTCTGGCTCAAACTCGCCGACATGCCGAAGAAGCGCCACCACCGCCCCGAGCACGCGTCGAACGGCTGACGCGATCTCCACACCCCGGCCCCCGGCCGAGCCGCACCCACCGTGAAGGGCCCGATCCACCGAGTGGACCGGGCCCTCACCGCCGTCCGAGGCATCGAGCCGCTCGCATGACGCACGTCCGACGCACGCACCCGCCCCGGCCCCCTGTTCGGCCCCCAACGCAAAACGCCGGTTCCGTAGGAACCGGCGTTCTGGCTGGTCGGGGTGGCGGGATTTGAACCCACGACCTCTTCGTCCCGAACGAAGCGCGCTGCCAAGCTGCGCTACACCCCGTGCAACGTGGATCAGTCTAGCGGACGCGGGGAGGTGCTCGCGCACGGTTTCTGGGCGGGGTGTGGGGTGGGGGTGGTGTCGTGGGGGGCGTGGGGGTGGGGGTGACGGGTTCCGTGCGTGCGGGCGGGTGAAACGTCGCGGTGGGCATCGGCCGGATTCGGCCGGTGCCCTTGCCCGGGCGGCGGGCGGGTTCCACGTTGGGAGCATGGGTGCCGACGACCACGTCCCTGTCCCCGGCGTGCGCCCCGCCCCGTGGTGGGTCCGCCTGTCCCGCTGGCTCAACGGTTCGCGCTTCTGCGACGTCCGCGACTGCATCGAACTCACCGAGCCCGCCGAGCTGTACTGCACCAACCACATCAGGGCGCTCCGCGCCGAACTCGGCGGGCGGAGGTGCGTGGTGGAGCGCTGCGTCGAGCCGCACGGTTTCGAGGACGTGCTGTGCCCGTTCCACCGGGAGGCCGCCGTCATCGACGCCGTCGCCGCGACGTCGCCCGGTCAGTGGAACGACGCCCGCCTCGGGCCCCGGCGCGAGGGACGCGGATAGGGAGGCGGGTGGTGCCTCGCGGCGATCGGACCGCCGTCGGGCGGCCGCCGTAGGCCATCCGCTCGGCGCCGGCGGCGGGCGCGCCGCGGGCCGGCGGGTGGGCCATTGCGCCCCGGGGGTCAGCCGTCGGTGCGGCGGTGGTGGAGTTCGGTTTGGGCGCGTTCGGCCTGGGGGACGCCGAGTTCGGCGAAGATCGTGGCCGCCGCGGTGAGGTGGGCGAGGGAGGTGGCCGGGTCGACGACCGCCTCGGGGAGCAGGGCGAGGCCCAGCAGGGCGCGGGCCTCGATGTAGCGTTCGCTGCGCTCGCGGGCGAGGGAGAGGCCGCGGCCGAAGGTGGCGGCCGCCTCGTCGTGGCGCCCGGCCGCCGCGTAGGTCTCGCCGAGGTCGGCCAGGATCTCGGCGTCGGCGCTGTGCTGCCGGGCGTCCTCGCCGAGCTGGAGGGCGTGCAGGTGCGCCTTGATGGCGCCCTCCAGGTCGCCCGACGCGCGCAGGGCGACCGCGAGCCCGTTGTGCGTGTAGATCTCGTTGGTGTGCGCGCCGACGACGCGCCCCATGTCCAGCGCCTCCTGCAGGTGGCGGAAGCCGGCGTCGAAGTCGCCGAGCTGGGCGTGCACCTCCCCGAGGATGCGCAGCGCCTGCGCGCGGACCTCGGTGTGGGTCTCGCCGACGTCGATGCGCAGCGCGGACTCGCTGAACTCGATGGCCTTCTCGTAATCGCCGAGTACCTGGTAGAGCAGGGCGACGTTGGTCCGCTGCATGGCCTCCAGCGCGGGGTCGGCCACGGAGATGGCGTGGTCGAGGACCTTCCAGAACGAGGTGATGGCGTCGTGGAAGCGCCCCATCCGCTCGTAGACCATGCCGAGGTTGCCGTAGACGCGCACCTGCCCGCGCCGGTCGTCGACCTCGGCGAGGAGGTCGCGGGCCTCGTTGAGCAGCTTGAGCGACATCTCGAACCGGCCCGCGAGGCAGTGCGCGATGCCGAGCCCGATGAGGGTGACCGCGCTGCCCCGCTCGTTGCCCTGGGCGCGGCTGACGGCGAGGGCCCGCTCGTGCGTGGACAGCAGGAGTTCGGTGCGGGCGCTGAGGGCGTAGAACCGCCAGAGGGAGTCGGCGAGCTGCCACGCCTCGTCGCCGGCGCCGACCGCGGCGTAGAGGTCGACGGTGGCCGCCAGGTTCTCCTGGTGGCGGTCGAACCAGGCGGCGGCCTCGACGCGGGTGGAGAAGTCGTTGCGGTAGCGGGAGGAGTCGGTGGACCCGACGACGTAGTCGTGCCCGCGCGGCCCCATCATGCGGGCGGCCCGCTGCGCCATGTCGAGGTAGTGGTCGGCCATGCGGCGGCGCGCGGTCTCGATCTCCGCGGGCGGGATGAGCTGGAGGGCCTTCTGCCGGGCGTAGGCGCCGATGAGGTCGTGGAACCGGTAGTGGTCGACGCCGGGCTCGTCGAGCAGGCAGACGCTGACCAGGTCCTGGAGGAGGTCGTCGGCCTCGGGCAGGTCGCAGCCGAGCAGGGCGGCGGCGCCGTGCAGGTCGGCGCTGCTGCCCACCATCATGCCGAGGAGCAGGAAGCCGCGCCGCAGTTCGTCGTAGAGGCTCTGGTACGACAGCTCGAAGACGGCCTCGACGCTCTGCCCGTCGACGCGGAGTTCGCGGAACCGCCGCTGGTGCTCGCCGAGCCGCTGGGCGACGTGCGCGAACGTCCACCGGGGGCGGCTGAGCATGCGCCCCACGACGATGCGCAGGGCGAGCGGCAGCCCGCCGCACAGCCGGACCACCTGGCGGGCCTGCTCGGGTTCGCGTTCGACGCGTTCGGCCCCCAGGACGGTGGTGAACAGCCGCAGGGAGGCCTCCTCGCCCAGCATGCCGAGGGAGATGTAGCGGGCCCCGCTGAGCCCGGGCAGGTCGTGCCGGGTGGTGACGAGGGTGAGCGATCCGGCGGCGGCCGACAGCAGCGGGCTGACCTGGGCGTGGTTGCGGGCGTTGTCGAGGACGACGAGGACCCGCTTGCCGGCGAGCATGGCGCGCCACAGGGCCGCCCGCTCCTCGACGGTCTCGGGGATGGCCTCGGGTTCGACGCCGATCGCGCGGAGCAGGGTGCCGAGGGCGGAGCGGGCGCTGACGGGCTCCTGGTCGACGGTGTACCCGTAGAGGTCGATGAACAGCTGCCCGTCGGGGTGGTGCTCGGCGAGGCGGTGGGCGGCGTGCACGGCGAGGGTGGTCTTGCCGGCGCCGCCGGGCCCGGTGATGACGTGGACCTCGGCGCGGTCCTGGTCGTCGCCGCCGGGGTCGCGCAGCAGCTGCCGCAGGGCCTCCTCGCGTCCGGTGAAATCGGGGATATCGCGCGGCAGGTCATTGCGCGGGACGATCTCGTCGGGCTTGACCGGGCTCTCCTGCGGCCCGGTCGGGAAATCGATTTGCGGCGAATTGATAGTGTTCACGGCCATATCGTCGATTCCACCGCCCGTATCCCGAAGGATGCGCTGGTGCAATTCCATGACGGCGGGGCTGGGGTCGACGCCCAATTCCTCGGCCAGATATGCGCGGGTGTCCTGGAACGCGGTCAGGGCGGCGGCGCGCTGCCCGCTGCGGTGCAGGGCCGCGATGAGCAGGTACTGGAGGCGCTCGCGCAGCGGGTCCTCGCGCAGCAGCGGGGTCAGCCGGGTGACGATCTCGGAGTACCGGTGCAGGGAGAAGGCGCACTCGGCCCAGCCGGTGACGGCCGCCCACCGCTCCTCGATGAGCGGCTGGCAGACGGCGTACCAGAGCTGGTCGGACCCGGTGCCGGAGAACGGCTTGCCGCGCCAGCACGCGAGGGCGCGCTCCCACAGCAGCACCCGCTCGGTCGGCTCGGCGGCGGTCTGGGCGCGGGAGACGAGTTCGCGGAACCGGTAGAGGTCGATGCGCTCGGGGGGTACGTTGGCGAGGTAGCCCCCGGCCGTGGTCTCGATGACGTCGGGGAACGCGCGCCGCAGGTGGGAGACCTGCACCTGGATGACCGACCGCGCCGTGCGCGGCGGATCGTCGTCCCAGAGGTAGTCGATCAGCCGATCGACCGTGACCTCCTTGCCCAGGTCCACGAGGAGCGCGCCGAGGACACACCGCTGCCGCGGACCGCCGACGGAGACGGGTTCGCCGTCCACCCAGGCTGTAATCGGACCTAGCACGCCAAATTCCACAAATGGCACTGTAGCAAGGCCATTTGCGGTCCATGAAGAGTATGCAATTCCAATGCCATCACGCCCGGTGCCTCCCCCTCGCGGGCACCGGGCGTGATGGCGGGTCTGCGCGTCGAGCGAATCAACTCACTCCTTGCGCTCCCGCGGGCGCTTCTCGGCGACCTCGATCTCCTCGCCGGGCTCCTCCGCAGCGGGGACCTCGGCGGGTTCGGCACCCGCCGCCGGGTCCTGGAACGGCGTCGCCTTGGCGGTGGCGCCCAGGCGCGCGACGATCTCGTCGAACTCGGTGTCCAGGTGCGGCGCGGCCACCAGCGTCATGTGCCCCATGTCGTCTCTTCTCCTCGGTCGTGCGTGCTCCTGGCCGCTACGGCCAGTCCAATTCCTCGTCGAACAGACCATCCTCGTCGTCCGCGGGTTCCATGTCCGCGCGCAGAGGTGCGTCGTCGGCGTCCATGGGGCTGGCCTTCGCGGTGGACGGGGCGAGGTCCCCCTTCGCCCCGTTCTCCGTCTCCGTGACGATCCGCAGGAACTCGGCGTCGACCCGGGAGGGCACGGTGAGCGTCATCATGCGAGGTCCCATCTGCGGGGGCGAACGGACGTAGGCGCTCATCAGGGTCCGCGGCGGGCATGCCGGGACCCTGAGGAACGCCAGACCGGTTCCGCAGGCCGTCCTCCTGCGGGTGCCGATCTCGCTGAACGACTCCGACCTTAGAAGCGCGGTCTTGCGCCCTGCTTTCACCGGACTTACGAAGGTTGTCCCCCTTGGGTGGCCCTCGTTAAGGCCCGGCGGCCGGCGCCCCGCGCGCGACGGCTTCCCCGCCTCGGCGGTTCCACACCCGCGCACACTGGCCTGATCAGGCCGCGAACACCGCGAAAGGGGTCATAGCAACTAGACTCCGTCCCCGTGGCACACCACGCACCGGCCGGAGACGAGGGTCCCGGGCAGTTCCTGCCCGAGAGCCGGCTGCTGCGTGCCGTCCTCGCCCTGGTGGCCTCCGCGGTGGCGGGCATGGTCGCGCTGCTGCTGTGGGTGACCGGCGGACTCGAATCCGCCGACGCCGCCGCCGACACCGCCCCGGGCACCCCGGTCACCAACGACATGTTCACCCTCACGGTGCGCGACGCCGCCATCACCACCGACCCCGAACTGGGCGGTTCCTCGCTGGTCGTCCGCGCCGACCTGCGGTCGCACGACACCCGCCCGTTCACCGGCGGCGACCTGGGCCGCATCATCGAACCCAAGCTCGACCCGCACCTCCTCGAACCGGGCCCGCTGTCCATCGCGTTCGAGCGCCACCCCGACGGCGTCGTCTACGACGTCCAGCCGGACATGGCCGAGGAGGTCACCCTGAGCTGGCCGCTGTCCAAGGTCGACCCCGAGGCCGAGAAGGACCCGGACGCCCCGGTGTTCGACCCCGACCAGCTGTTCGCCGAGCCCGAGGACCTGTCCGCGGAGATCGCGCGCGAGGAGTCCGTGACCCTCCGCGTCTTCGACGCCGAGTACGCCAGCGGGTTCACCGACCAGAGCGAGAGATGGGGCCCCGGCGGCACCACGCTCGCCGCGATCACCCTGCCCCTCGACAAGGGGGAGTGACGTGCGCGACCGCTCCGGCCCGCGCGGCGGCCGCCTGCTCACCGCCGCGCTCAGCGCCGTGCTGCTGGCCCTGATCATGGCCGCGCACGCGCTCATCCCCTCCCCCGCCGACACGGTCGGCCCGATCGCCTACGGGGGCGCCATCGGCGAGCCGGTCGACGCCGAGGTCTTCACGGTCGAGGTCGAGCGGATCGAGATCGCCCGCTCCGCCTACGACGGCGCCGGCGACGCCGGGGAGTTCGGCATCGAGGGCGAGCCCATCGAGGCCAACGGGGTGTGGCTGGTCGCCTGGCTCACCGTCGAGGCGCGGCGCGAGTCCCTGCCGAACGTGTCGGCCGAGCTCGACGCCGGGGGCGGCTACACCTACTCCAGCTCCATGTGGTTCATGAACACCCTGGAGTCCAACGGCGCACCGTTCGAACCCGCCCGCCCCGAGTACGGCGCCATCGTGTTCGAGGTGGCCGAGAACCGGCTGACCGACCCCACGCTCCAGGTGTCGCTGAACACCTCGCTCGACGCGCGGCTGTCCGCGCGGGCCGACATCGACCTGGGACTGCGCGGCACCGAGCTGGCCGCCCTGGTCGAGGACCCCGAGGACGAGGTCGCCATCCCACCGACCGAGATGCGCTAGGGGAGCGACGGACATGCATCCACACGATCCCCGCCGCCGTACCCCGCCGCCCGGACCGCCGCCGGGCGGTGGCCCGTACGGCCCCCAGGGCCGGCCGGCCCCGCCGCCGGGGTACGGTCCGCCGCGGCCGCCCTTCGGCGGGCCGCCGCACCCGGGCCCGCAGGGCCCCCCGATCCCGCCGCCCGGCGCGCCCCGCTCCCCGTACCGGCAGCCGCCGCCCGGCCCGAACCCGGGTCCGCCCGGCTTCGGCGCCCCCGCGGCCCCCTACGGCCCGCCGCCGGCACCGCCCGGCCCACCGCCCGGACCGCCCCCCGCCGAGCGGGGCGCCGGCCGTTCGCGGCGGCCGCGCCGCGCCCTCCCCCTGTGGAAGCGGCTCCACCTGCCCTACGTCGCCGCGCTGGCGGTGCTGGCCCCGCTGGCCCTGGGCGTCCCGTGGTACCTGGAGCGCCGGACCATGCTGGCCTCCGGCGCCATGCCGCCGGAGCCCACCCCCGTGTCGGGCGACACGGCCGAACTCGCGGGCAGCACCTGGGACTTCCGGGGCCCGGTGTTCGGCGAGAGCGGCGGCGAACCGGTGCCCGACGGCCTGGAACTGGTCGACGCGGTGTTCGTCGTCACCCCGGGGGACGACCGCGCGGTGGAGCTGCTGCAGGCGTCGTGCTCCTTCCGGGCGCTCGACGACGAGGGGCGGGCGTGGGACCCCACCTCGGAGTTCTCGGGCCGCACGCTGCCCGAGGACGTCGGCCAGTTCGGGTTCGGCTGCTTCGACGCCGAGGGCGAACCGCTGCCGGTCGACGAGAAGACCGGGATGGTGGTCACCTTCCTGGTGCCCGAGGACGTGGCGGGCGAGCTGCGGTTCGAGGTGCGGGCCAACACCGCCACCGGCGAGGAGCCCCGCCCCGCCGCGCTGCTGTTCGACCAGCCGGACTAGCCGGACTCGTCGGACTAGTCGGACTAGTCGGACCGCCCGGTCAGGCCGCGGCGCGGCTCGCGCGGCGGGCCCGCCGGCCGGTGCTGGTGTCGCCCACCCGGCGCAGCGCGACCTCGAACGTGGCGGCGAGCAGGCAGACCCGCAGCACCTCGTGCAGCGCCTCGACCGAGGTCTCCAGCGGGGTGAGCCACTGCCACCACCAGCCGAGGAAGTCGGCGGGGCCGACGACCAGGAACACGGCGCGGTGCAGCCAGCCGAACGCCAGTTCCAGCAGCACGTAGTACAGGCAGAACGACAGGTAGAACACCGGGCTGACGCTGAGGATGAACCGGAAGGCGTTGAGGAACGGCGTGTACTTCTCGCGCACCCCGCGTCCGGCGTAGCGGCCGATGCCGCTCACCAGCCCCGGCGCCCGGCCGACCCGGTCCTCCAGCCGCCCGGCGCGGGTGCCGGAGCGGAACATGCGGTCGTGGCCCTCGATCTCGGCGCCGAAGATGACCGCGGCGATGGTGAGCCACAGCAGCGGCTCGAACAGGCCCTCCTTGAGGTGGCCCCACGCCGTTCCGATGGCGGCCAGGACCGCGAGGTAGGCGGCCTCGACCGGCAGCGAGGTGAGGTCGCCGAGGACGCGCGTGAGGTCGGTGATCTCGTTCTGCAGGCCGACCCAGAACGTGCGCCCGGCGAGCCAGGTCTGGCCGTCGCTGAGGATCTGGGCGACCGAGAACACCGCGAAGAACATCCAGTTGGCCTCGAACACGGCGGTGAGCACGCCGAGGACCTTGTTCTCCTTGCGGACGTAGAAGTGCTCGCACACAGCCCGCAGCGCCCAGGAGCCGAGGGCGATGCCGAGCGGCAGGCCGAGGGCGTCGAGCCGGGTGGGCTCGGTGAGCCCTTCGAGGCCGCGCTCGTTGACGAGCGCGACGCTGTAGAGGCGGAACTCCTCGGCGAACAGCCCCCACGCGCTGTAGAAGATGAGGAACGGCAGGATGGCCATCGCGACGGCGTCGACGACGTGGTGCTCGCGCGCGCCCAGCGTGCGCCGCTCGGGCGGCACCGAGCCCACCAGTTCGGTGTCGACCGTGGGCAGGCCGGGGCGCAGCAGGTGGAACATGAGGATGGTCGCGATCAGCGTGACGAGCACCGAGACGCTCAACCCGAGGAGCGCGATGGTGGCGTCGCTCGCGGACACCAGGACCATGCCGCGGATGAGCAGGTCGTGCACGAGCGTTCCACCGAGGTAGACGCACAGCAGTGGCGCCCAGTACCGCCTCGCGAGGTCGAGGGTGTACAGGGGCAGTTTCGCGGCGGAGGTCGCCATCCTAGCCATCGTGCAGAGAATAGCCGGACCGGGTGGCCCACCGGTGCGCCGCGGGGCGGATCGCGGCCGGTCGTGGCCGTGTCCGGCCGCGGATCGGTGGAACCGTCCGCACGGGGCGCCCCGGCGGGCGGCGGCGGAGGCGGGCGGCCCCGGAGGGGCGGTCCGGAGTCGGCCGGTCCCGGCGAAGCCCGCACCGACCGGCGCGAGGTGCGGTAGGAACGGGGTTCGGGGCACGGCGCCCCCAGCGGAGACGGGGAGTACGGATGATCGCGGGTGACGGCGACGGGTGGGTGGTCCTGCCGGACGGGACCCGGCGGTGGGGCCGCCACGGCGCGGCGGGGCTGCTGCTGTACACGGGCGACGCGGCCGGAAGCGGCCACGTGCTGCTCCAGCACCGGGCGTGGTGGAGCCACCAGGGCGGGACCTGGGGGGTGCCGGGCGGCGCCCTCGACAGCGGGGAGACCCCCGAGGAGGCCGCGCTGCGTGAGTTCGGCGAGGAGGTGGCGGGCGAACTGGGCCGCGTGGCCTACAGCGGGGTGCACCGGCAGGAGCACGGGGTGTGGCGCTACGACACCGTGCTCGGCCGGCTCGCCGAACGCCGGCTGTTCACCCCCGGCAACAACGAGAGCAGCGCGATCCAGTGGGTGGCGTTCGACCGGGTGGAGCGGCTCCGGCTGCTGCCGGCGTTCCGCCGGGTCTGGCCGGAGCTGCGCGCCGCGCTCGGCCTGCGGGTGGAGCTGGAGGTGGAGGCGGCGGCGGTGCTCGACGGGTCGGCCGCCGACCCCGCCGCGGTGGCCGTGCTCCGCGACGACCTCGCCCGGCTGGCCGCGGCGGGGGTCGCCGCGGCGGAGCTGCCCGCCGGGGTGGCGCCGGTGGCGCTGCACCGGTGGTACCCCCGGGTGCGGCTGGTGGTGCCGGAGGCGGCCGCCGGGGTGGCGGCGGTGCCCGGCGTGGAGGTGGTGGCGGCGGGCGCCGCGGGCGACACCGGCAACGGCGCGGTGCCGACCGTGCGGGTGGCCGCCGGGGCGCGGGCGCGCGACGGCGCCCTGGTGGTGCCGCCGGGGTGGCTGCTGGGGCCGCGCGGGCTGCTGCGCGCCTGAGCCGGCGCGGGGCTCAGACCCGGAGCACCCCCTCGCTGACCGTGACGGCGGTGCCGCCGATGCGGACCCGGCCGGGGGTGCCGGCGGGGAGGTCGACGTCGACCAGGCCGCCTCTGGCCGAGCACTGGCGGGCCGTGAACGCGGTGCGGCCGAGGCGGTCGGCCCAGTAGGGCGCCAGAACGGTGTGGGCGCTGCCGGTGACCGGGTCCTCGGGGACGCCGACGTTGGGGGCGAAGAAGCGCGACACCACGGCGTAGGGGGCGCCGTCGTCGGCGCGCGCCGTGGCGATGACCCCGCGACCGGGCAGGGCGGCGAGCGCGGCGGGGTCGGGGGCGAGGTGGCGGACCGCGCGCTCGGAGTCGAGTTCGGCCAGGAGGTCGCCGGTGCCCGCGGTGCCGGCCCAGCGCGGGGCCGCGCCCAGAGCGGCGGCGAGCCCGGCCGGGGGGTCGGCGGCGACGGGCGGGTGCGCCGGGAAGTCCATCCACAGCCGGTGGTCGGCCGGGGTGACGGTGAGGACCCCGCTGCGGGTGGCGAACCGCAGGGGTCCGGCGGCGCCGTCCTCGGCGAGCGCGTGGGCGGTGGCGAGGGTGGCGTGGCCGCACAGGTCGACCTCGGTGGCGGGGGTGAACCAGCGGAGGCGGTAGTCGGCGTCGGGGCCGGGGTGGGGTTCGGCGAACGCGGTCTCGGAGAGCGCGAACTCGGCGGCGACGGCCTGCGCCCACGCGTCGTCGTAGCCGCCGTCGAGCACGAGGACGGCGGCGGGGTTGCCGGTGAAGGGACGGTCGGCGAAGGCGTCCACGACGCGGAAGCGGGTCATACGTCCACGCTAGCCACCTCCGGCCGGCGCCGCCGCCCCGGTTCGGTGGCCTGTGGAAAACCCCGACCGAACGGCGCGGGGCCGACGGCGTTCGCGGGGCGGTGCGCCCGCCGTGCGGCCGGACGCCCGCGCTAGACCCGGCCGGGCGCGTCCGCCCCCGGCGACCGCGCCCGCACGCGGACACGACCGCCCGGCCACGGAACCGGCGCCCGGACAGCGGCGGCGGGTGGGCGGCCGCCCATGGCCCGACGCGGCCAAAGGTGCGGTGCCCCTCGGCGACGCCGCCGGCTCCGGGCCCCGGGGTGGAACCGACCACGGCCGTGGGAGGCCGCCGTCCGCGAACACGGCCGTCCCCCTCCCGACCGGCGCCCGAGCGCGGACAGCCGGTGGAGCGGCGACCCCGGCGGCCCGGGGCGCCGGGTGGCGCGGGGCGGAGCGGTCGGGCGCCCGGTTCACCGGAGCGGGGCGGTCGGGAGTGGTGTGCGGCACGCGGTGGGGTGGGCGGGCACGGGGAGGCGGTGCCGTTCGTTGGATCGGGTGCGGTTCCCGGGTGGCGGCAGGTGCCGTGACCGCCCGTCAGGGGTAAGTCAGGGGTGTGCCCTGATGTGCCGGCGGCGCCCCGGAGGCATCCTGGGAGACGTCGGGCCCGTGCGCACCCGCGCGGCGGGTGCCGCTCACCGATCGAAGGAGCAGACATGACGCTGGAGCGCGGCAACGCATTCACTCCCGTCGCCTCGGCGACGATGATCTGGCCCTGGGGCACGGCGCTGGCGGCCGGAGCCGTCTCCGGCGTCGCGTCCTTCCTGCTGACCGGCCTCTCCCTGTCCAGCGGACTGACCACCGCCATCTTCTTCTTCGCGCTGGTCGGGGGCGGTGTGGCGCTGCTCGGTTCCAAGGGCGACCGCCGCGCCCGGCGCTACGCCGGCCAGTACCCGTGGCGCTTCGCCGCCGCCCCCGCGGCGGTCGGCGGCGCTGGCACGGCCGTGGTCACCTACGCCGGGATGCTGCTCGCCGGCGCCCCGATCGCCGGCCTGCTGGCCGCGGCGTGGGCCGGGCTGGGCACCGCGGCACTCATCTGGGTCATTCTCGGCATCATCGGCATGGTCGCCGGGAACAAGTCCGCCTAAGCTCGGTGTTCCACCGCACCATGGGCACTTTTTTCGGACGGGAACGACCACGCTTTCTATGACAACCGAAGCTCGTCGCAAGATGGTCGAGCGGGTCCGCGGGCTCCTCCGGATGGCGGAGGACCCCGCGGTCACCGACGCCGAGAGCCAGGCGTTCACCGCCAAGGCCGCCGAACTGATGACCCGGCACGCCATCGCCGAGGCCGAGGCGCGGGCGCAGCGGGGCGAGGCCGCCGAGTCCGTGACCCGGCTGGACTTCCCGGTCTCGGGGGTCGGCGGGCACGGGAAGGCGCGGGTCAAGGCGCTCGCGGGGATCGCGGCCGCCTACGGCTGCCAGTCGGCGGTGCGGGGCAACACCTCCGCCAACACCGAGCGCACCCTCATCATCGTCGGCACGGCGACGGCGCTCGACGCGCTGCGGGTGCTGCTGCCGTCGATCACCATGCAGATGGAGGCGTCCGCGCGGTTCACCGCGCGCGAGCACGTCGCCAACCTGCGCGAGCTGCGCAACTACGACCGTTCGGCGCTGGCCACCGAGCGCAGCCGCTTCTACCGGTCGTTCATCCGCGCCTACGGGTACGCGGTGGCCGAGCGCATCCGCGAGTTCCGCGCCCGGCTGAGCGCCGATCCGGAGCCGGGTGGCGCCGGCGAGTCGTCCGGCGGTGAGGCGCCGCGCGGCGCCGAGGTCGTGCTGCGCACCGACGTCGACCGCGTGCAGGAGGAGTTCCAGAAGCGGTTCCCGCAGCTGCGCCCCACGCGCCCCGAACGCACCCACCACCGGGCCGGGTACCGGGCGGGGTACCTGCGGGGGCGCCGGGCCGAACTGGGCATGGAGACCGCCGTGGGCGGCGGCGGCACCTCGTCCCTGCCCGACGCGGAATAGCCGGGCCGCGCCCCGGCTTTCCCGTCCACATTTCCCCAACTTCGTCCCCTGCCTCCTGTGGATAATCTGTGGATAAGTTGGGGATAAGCGGCGGAAAAGCGGGAGCGGCCAGAACAGCCTGTGGATAAACCACGTTTTCGCGCTTCTTTCCCCCGTCGGCCCGGCCGTCGCGGCCCCCTCTGCGGCCGCCAGCGGATTCTTCGGGATGAACCGGGCAGACCATCCGGCGGGTGACGGCCGGACGAACATTCGGCCCCTCCCGGAGGACGGTTCGGCCCGCCCCGGATTCCGTTCTCCCCGCGTGCGGATATCCCACTTCCCGGCAATTCGAGGTGACGTGGATCACTCGACGGGGAAAGCTGGGGGGAGGACCGCCGACGAGGAAGCCAGCACAGATGATCTCAGCCACGCTGCTGCGGCCGTTCCACGGCCACCGCACCGCCCTGCTCACCACGTACCGACGCGACGGCCTGACCTGCGTGAACACCCCGGTGAACATCGTCATCGACGGCGGCCGGGTACTGTTCGGCGTCTGGGCGGATTCCGGCGAGGCCGACCGCCTCCGCCACCACCCGCAGGCCGACCTGCGGCCGTGCACCTTCCGCGGCGAGCCGGTGGGTCGGCCCATCCGCGGCGAGGTCCGGCTGCTCGACGGCGCCGACGAGCAGCACGCGGCGCGGCTGCTCCTGGTGCGCCACCCGTTCCGCCGCTGGGCCGTCCCGTTCTCGCAGCGCCTGCTGCGCCAGCGGACCCTGCACTACGCGCTCGTACCCGCCGACGGCAGCGCCGACGTCGAGAACATGGAGGGCTGCCCCGACTGACCGCCGCCCGGGGCGCGCGGGAGGGCCGACCCGCCCGTTCGCCTCGGCCGGCGTGTCCCCGCCCCGCGCGGGCCGGCCGCCGGGACGGGGGTGCGCGGGGCGGAACAGGACGCCTGCGGCCTAGGACACCCGCAGCGGCATGACGAGGTAGCGGAAGTCGGGTTCGGCGCCGTCGTCCTCGGGGTCGTCGGTGATCACGACGGGCTTGGTGGGCTGGGTGAACCGCAGATGGGCCGTTGCGGTGGGGACCGCACCCAGCCCGTCGAGCAGGTACTCGTGGCTGAACGCCACGCGCATGGGCTCGCCCTCGTAGTGGGCCTCCAGCGCCTCGACGGCCTGGGCGTCGTCGCCCGATCCGGCCTCCAGCAGCACCTGCCCGGCGGTGAAGGAGAGCCGCACCGGGGTGGAGCGGTCGGCCACGAGCGCCACGCGCTTGACCGCTTCGAGCAGCGGCGCGGTGGCGACCCGGGCGCGGGCCGCGGCCTCGGCGGGGAAGCGGGACGCGTAGGTGACGAAGTCGCTGTCGATGAGCCGGGTGGTGGTGCGCCGCCCGTTGTTGTCGAAGCCGATCATGCCCTCGCCCTGGGCCGTGCCGTCCGCCGCGGCCGCCGACAGGGCGATGTCGACGTTGCCGCCGGGCACCAGCGACCGCGCGAGGTCGTGCAGCGTGCGGGCGGGCACCAGCGCCTCGGCGGTGAGGTCGGGCGTCTCGGGGCGCCACCACAGGCGGCGGACGGCGATCCGGTAGCGGTCGGTGGCGGCCAGGGTGAGGGTGTCGCCGTCGAACACGAGGTCGACGCCGGTGAGCATGGGCAGGGTGTCGTCGCGGCTGGCCGCGGGGACCACCTGGCGCACCGCGGCGGCGAAGGCGTCGGCGGGCAGCCCGCCGGAGGTGCGCGGCATGGCGGGCAGCGCGGGGTAGTCCTCGATCGGCAGGGTCAGCAGGGTGAACCGGGCGCTGCCGCAGGTGACGAGCACGCGGGCGCCGTCGACCGCGACGTCAACGGGTGCGGGCGGCAGGTTGCGGGCGATCTCGGCGAGCAGCCGGCCCGACACCAGGACGGCGCCGGGCTCCTGGGTGTCGACGTCGACCTGGGCCCGCGCGGAGACCTCGTAGTCGAAGCTCGACAGGCGCAGCGGGGCGTCGCCGCCGGGCAGCTCCAGCCGCATGCCCGCCAGCACCGGGACCGCCGGACGCGCGGGCAGCGCACGGGCGGTCCAGGCCACGGCCTCGGCGAACGCGTCGCGGTCGACTCGGAATCTCACGGCGCCTCCAGGTGAATCGCGTCCGGACCGCACACGCCGGACTGCCCGTCACCGTACCCAGCGCGGACGACATTCCCGCGGACCGGCGCGGAGCGGGCGACCGGCCCCCGGCGGGTCAGCCGCGCTGGGGCTTCAGGGTCCAGGTGACGGTCATGGCGCCGGTGGGGGTGCCGTCGGTGGTGCGCAGCTCGATCGCGACGGGGAACTCGGGCCGCTTCCCGGCGTCGAGGTCGGCGAGCACCTCGGAGCGGGGGCGGCCGAGGCGCGCCTCGGCGAGGACGTCGCCCATGGCGAGCTTGCGGTAGTGGATCTCGGCGCGCACGGCGAGGGGGACGGCGCGGTCGAGGACGTCGCCGAAGGAGGCGAGGACGATGGCGCCGGACGCCGACTCGGCGAGGGTGAACATGGCCCCGGCGTGCGGGCCGCCGACGTGGTTCTGGTGCTCGGGGACGTCGGGCAGGCGCAGGACGGCGCGGTCGTGTTCGAGTTCGACGAACTCCACGCCGAGCGTCCGAGCGAACGGGATCGCGGCGAGGAAGCCGGCCTTGACCATTTCCGCCGTTTCGGCGTTCATCGTTGCCATGCCGGATATGTTACTTGCGGGTAATGCCGCGTGGCCAGCCCCGCGCCTCCCCGGTGCGCGGCCGGGTCCGGTCTATGCTGACGTGGCGCCCGTCGGCCCGGGGGACGGCCGGGGCGCGCGGGCGCGACGACATGACCCTGGCGGCGGAGCAGACACCCGGCTACCTCACTCCGGTGGTGGTCCTGCTGTGCGCGGCGGCGGTGATCGGCTACCTCAGCACGCGGCTGCGGGTGGTGCCCATCGTCGGCTTCCTGCTCGCCGGGGTGGCGATCGGCCCGCACCAGCTGGGCCTGGTCGGCACCACCGACGCCGTCGAGGCCGCCGCCGACATCGGGGTCATCCTCCTCCTCTTCACCATCGGCATCGAATTCAGCCTGGAGCGGCTGGCCGCCATCCGCACCGCCGTGGTCGTCGGCGGGGGGCTCCAGGTGGTCCTGGCCACGGCCGCCACCGCGGGCCTGGTCGCGGCGTTCGGCGCCGACTGGCGGACCGCCGTGTTCACCGGCTTCCTGGTGGCGCTGTCGTCGACGGCGATCGTGCTCAAGGTGCTCGACGCCTCCGGCCGCACCACCTCCGTGCTGGGCCGCTCCGCGCTGGCGACGCTCGTCTTCCAGGACCTCGCCGTGGTGCTCATGGTGCTGCTCGTCCCCGTTCTGGGCGGCTCCGGGGAGACCCCCGGGCACATCGCCCGCGCGCTCGGCACAGCGGCGGCCGTCCTCGTCCTCGTCCTGGTGGTGGCGCGGCGGGTCATGCCCCCGCTGCTGGAGCGGGTGGCCCGCACCTGCTCGCCAGAGGTGTTCCTGCTGACGGTGGTCGCCATCGGCATGGGCACCGCCTACCTCACCTCGCTGGCCGGGGTCAGCGTGGCGCTCGGCGCGTTCCTCGCCGGGCTGGTCGTCAGCGAGTCGCGGCACAGCTCGCACGCCCTCGGCGAGGTGCTGCCGCTGCAGATCCTGTTCAGCGCGACGTTCTTCGTCTCCATCGGCATGCTGCTCGACCTGCGGGCCCTGGCCCGGCTGTGGTGGCTGGTGCTCCTCCTCGCCCTGGCCGTGGTCGCCGTCAAGGCCGTGACCGGCGCCGCCGCGCTGGCCGCGCTGCGGGTGGGCCTGCCCACGGCCGCCGCCGGCGGACTGCTCCTCGCGCAGATCGGCGAGTTCTCCTTCGTGCTGCAGCGCTCGGGCGCCGAACTCGGGCTGCGCCCCGCCGGGCTGGGGGCCGACGGCGAGCAGGTGCTGATCGCCGTCACCGTCCTGCTGATGACCGCCACCCCGGCCCTCGCCGCGCTCGGCGACCGCGTCGCCCGGTGGGCCGGCACGCCGCGCGCGGGGCACCGCACGCCGTCGGCCGCCGCCACCCCCGACGGCGCCGCTCCGACGGCCGGGGGCGGGCCCGTCCTGGTCTCCGGGTGGGGGCCGGTGGCCGCGGGGCTCGCCGAGGAGCTGCGCGGACGCGGGGTGCCGGTCACCGTCACCACGCTCGGCCCCGACCTCGGTGCCGAGGCCGAGGCCGCCGGGCACACCGTCGTCCGCGGCGACCCCCTGCACGGCAACATCCTGGCCGAGGCCGGTCTGCACGGCGCCCGCGCCGTCGTCGTCTGCGAGAACACCGACGAGGAGACCGCGCGCATCGCCGCCGTCGTGGCCCGTCTGGCGCCCGGGGTACCCATCGTCGCCCGGCCCGTGGACGCCGCCGACCCCGCGCGGCTCGCGGCGGCGGGCGCCGACCGGGTCGTGGACACCCCGGGCACCGTCGTCCGCGCGCTGACCGCCGCCGTCCTGGACCGGATCGGCGTCGCCCCGGTCGCCCCCGACGACCACCCCGACCCGGCCGCCGTGGTCGCGTTCGCGCCCGAACCGGCCGACGCCTGCCCGCACACCGGGGCCATCCGGCCCGTGCTGCCCAGCGGCCCCGGTTGCGCCGACTGCATGCGCCGCGGCGAGCGGGAGTGGGTCCACCTGCTCACCTGCCTGACCTGCGGGCACGTCGGCTGCTGCGACTCCTCCCCGCAGCGCCACGCCGACGCGCACGCCCGCGCCGCCGACCACCCCGTCGCCGCCTCCGCCGAACCCGGCGACACCTGGGCCTGGTGCTACATCGACGCCCGGGAACTGCGCCCCCGCTGACCCGTCGGGCGCCCGGGCCTATCCGGGCCGGGTGATGTCGACCATCCAGGTGACCCCGAACCGGTCGACGAGCGAGCCGGCCTCGCCGCCTCAGGACTGCTTCTCCAGGGGCAGCGTGATGGTGCCGCCGACGGACAGCCTCGCGAAGTGGTCGCGGAGTCCGGCGTCGTCGCCGGAGAGGAAGACCGCGGCGCTGTTGCCCCAGGTGTAGGGCATCCCCTCCCTCAACGGGCACCGCCAGCCGTCCGGGTCCCGACCGCGACCCGGGCCAGGACAGGCGGGACGGGGCGGGAAACCCGGGTGGCGCGTGCGGTCCGCCGTCCACGAGCGGCGCCTCAGGCGGGTGGGGCCCCCGCTGCGGCGGTGGTGGCGTGGGTGCCGAGTTCGCGGAGGCGGGCCACCAGTTCCGGCGGGGCCTCCTCGATCTCGAAGGGCACCCCGATGTAGAGGACCGACAGCGCCAGCCAGTCCACCGTCTCAGCGCCGAACCGGAGCACGCAGGCGCCGTCGCCGACCGGCTCCAGGACGCCGCCGGTGGGCAACCGGTCGGCCACCGCCTCGGCCGGGGCGCGCAGCACCACGCGGGCCGTGTAGGGGAACGCGATGGCGTCCATGGCCGCCGCGACGTAGGCGGCGAGGTCGGCGTGCGGCGGTTCGCGCGGGGTGAACCGCGCCGTGCGCGCGGGGACGCCGCCCATGCGGTCGACCCGGAACGTGCGCCAGTCGGCGCGGTCGGTGTCCCAGGCGACGAGGTACCAGTACCGGTCGGTGCAGACCAGGCCGTAGGGCTCGACCTCGCGCCGGCTCCGCTCACCCCGGCGCGCCAGGTAGTCGAACCGGAGGCGGTAGTGGTCGCGGCGGGCGGACGCCACGGTGGTGAGCAGCTCCGGGTCGACCGCCACGGGCGTGCCGGCGAGCGGCACCACCGCCGCGTGCAGCGCGCCCACCCGGACGCGCAGCCGCGCGGGCAGCACCTGCTCCAGTTTGGCGAGGGCGCGGCGGGAGGTCTCCTCGATGCCCGCGACAGTCCCCCGGGCGGCGGTGCGCAGGCCGACCGCCACCGCCACCGCCTCGTCGTCGTCCAGCAGCAGCGGGGGCATGGCGGCGCCCGCGCGCAGCCGGTAGCCCCCGGCGGTGCCCGTGGTGCCGTCGACGGGGTAGCCGAGTTCGCGCAGGCGCTCGACGTCGCGGCGCAGGGTGCGCGGGCTCACCCCGAGCCGGTCGGCCAGCTCCGCGCCGGGCCAGTCGCGCCGGCCCTGCATCAGGGAGAGCAGGCGCAGCAGTCGTCCGGACACCCCACTCATGCCCCCAGCATGCCACCGGCGGCCCCCGGCTCCGGGCCGCGCACGGCCGCATCCGGCCGTTCGCGCAGGTTGAGGAACGGAACCGGTGCGCATGGCGTCCCAATCTGCGAAGGTCGGTCGTACCGCCCGATCGTGAGGAGGACGTGTGAACAGGACGCTCACGTACACGGTCTGGCTCGCCGCCGGGTTGCTGGTCGGCTTCCTGCTGGGCACGCTCATGGAGAACCTCATCGCGGGCATGATCATCGGCGTCGGGTTCGGCGTCGCGTTCAGCGCCGGTTTCGGCGACCTCAAGCGCCCCTGACCCGCCGCCGGCCGTCCCGCGCCGAGGTGCGCCGCCGTCCGCCCACTGGGTAGGATCGGCGGCGGTACGCCGTACCGCACGGGAGGGTTCGCATAGCGGCCGAGTGCGGCGCTCTTGAAAAGCGCTAGGCCCTTGACGGGGTCTCGTGGGTTCAAATCCCACACCCTCCGCCACCACCCGCAGAACGCGCCGGTCAGCGCGTCACGGGACCTTCAGGAAGGCTGGCCGTCCGCCGCCCGGTGCACATCCGGTGCACACGGCTTCGGACGGCCGGCCTTCCTCATCGCTCGGCCACCGTGGCGTCGATGTCGTCATCGCCTCGCGTTGGGACGGCCCGCGCCGCTTGCGGTACTTGGCGGTCTCGCGCCCGGGTGCGCGCTGGTAGTCCTCGCTCATCCGGACACGCCCTTGCCGTCCTGGAGGGCCAGGAAGTCGACGTCGAAGGTGTCGAGGTAGGCGCCGCGCGCCTCCAGGAACCGCTTCACGTGCGGCTGCTCCTCATGGGCGTCGAAGGCGGCCCGGTCGCGGTACAGCTCGTAGAAGACGCGCTCCAGCGGCTTGCCGTCGACCTGGTGCACGGCGTAGACGAGCGTGCCCGGCTCGTTCTCGCGGATGCGCGGAAGCGTCTCCGCCACCAGGCCGTCGAAGCCGGCGGCGCTCTCCGCATCCTTCAGCGTGAATCGCACGACCAGTCCGAACATGGGGACTCCCTCAGCTCGCATAGACAGCAGCGGTACCGATCGTGTGCCAGGCGTAGGCCTCGGTACCAGGTTCCTCATGTACGGCAGCCGCACCGGAACCACTCGATGTGCGGCTCAGTGTCTCCTGGGTCTGCCTGACCCGTGAGGTGCAACCGCCATGGTCCGCATCAGCGAACAGGACCGCCCCTCCGCCTCGTACTGCCGCTGGTTCCCCGGCCACCCCTCACCGGTGGCCGCCGCCCGGGGGTCGGTGATCACCGGGCGGCGCCATTGCCGTCCCCGTACCGGCGACGCGTGCCTTCTCGTGAGCGAGCCGGCCACCAATGCCAGTCCGAATGCGGTCGCCGTGGGGTCACTCGGCCGGGACGGGTGCGGGTGGGCGGGGGGCGGCGGGCAGGCCAATCACGTTGACGGCGGACCGGCACCGCAGGGCGGACGGCGCGTCGTCCGGGACCTCGCCCCGGGTGATCGCCCGGCACAGCACGGCCACCTTGGTGTTGGTGTCGTTGGAGACGCGCACCAGGCGGGTCCACGCGGTGTCGGCGTCGCAGCGGTGCAGCATCATGAGCATGCCCACGACCCGGTCGATGTCGGCGCGCGAGGTCAGGGCCGAACTCAGGTGGGTGACCTGGCGGCGCAGGGCGGCGTTCTCGCGCCGCAGGTCCTCGACGTCGAGGTCGAGGTCGAGGGCGACGTCGGGGCCGGGCGCCGCGAGGGCGACCAGGCGCGGTGGGTCGGTGTCCGCGCCGGGGGCGGCGCCGCCGGGGTCGTACGGCATGGGCTCCTCGATCAGCGGTTCGAGCGGTGTCGACCCGGTCGGTCTACCCCGGGAGCGGGGGGTGAATCCGCACGTCGGAGCGGCGTCGCAGCGGGGCCCGTCACAGTCGGGCGAACCACGCGCGCACGGCGTCGAGGGTGCCGGGCGCGAGCGCGGCCATGAGGGCGACGCGCGCCTTCTCGGCGGGCAGGCCGCGAGCGTCGATGGCCCCGATGTCGCGGGCGAGGCCGTCGGCGGTCTCCCCCGGGACGCGGGGCGGGACGCCGTCGGTCCGGCAGCGCGACGCGACGACGACCGGGACGCCCCACTCGGTGAACTCGCCGATCGTGGTGAACAGCCCGGCCGGGACGTTGCCCGCGCCGGTGCCCTGGAGGACGACGCCCCGCGCCCCCGCGTCGACCGCCGCGGTCAGCAGCTCCGGGGGGATGCCGGGGTAGGTGGTGATGAGCGCGACGTCGGTCTCGGGGGCGCCATGGCACGCGGGTGGGCGCGGGGGCGGGGCGGCGAGCGGGCGCACCCGCCCGGCGACGACCCGCCCCAGGGGCGCGTACGGCGCGGAGGAGAAGGGGGCGGCGCCGGCCGCGTCGACCTGGGTGGCCCAGCGGGCGGCGTGCAGGTGGTCGTCGGCGCAGATGACGGCGCCCGCGCCGCGCAGCGCCGGGTCGGCGGCCGCGGTGATCGCGGCGGCGAGGTTGCGGGGGCCGTCGGCGGAGAGGTCGTCCGCGCGCCGGGTGGCGCCCGTGAACACGATGCCGCCGCGCTCCGCCGCCGGGCCGGCCATCAGGTCGGCGAGGAAGGCGGTCTCCTCCATGGTGTCGGTGCCGTGGGTGACCACGACGCCGTCGAAGCCGTCGTCGGCGAGCGCGTCCCGGACGCGCCGGGCGAGGGCGAGCATGGTCGCCGGTGAGGTGTCCCAGCCGGGTTCGGCGAGGACGTCCTCGGCCCGGACGTCGGCGGGCACCCGGTCGGCGGGCAGGGCCGCGAGCAGGTCGGCCCCCGAGGCGACGACCGGTCGTCCTCCGCGCCGGCCGTGGGCGATGGTGTCCTTCGTCGCGAGCAGGAGTACGCGGGCGGCCACGGCGCTCCCTCCGGTCGGGCACGGCCGTGGCCGCGCGTATAACCCCTATGGGGTTACACTATGCCACCGCGCCTGGCGGCGCGAGGGGCGGCCGGTCCGGCCGGACGGTCCCCGCGCTGCCGTCCCGCGCACCACCCCTCGGGCGGCGGACCAGCGACGGCAGGCGCGCGCGGCCGCCACGGGTCCCAGGGCGATCACGGCGAGCCGTGAGAGCCCGACCGCGCGCCGCCGGGCCCTCTACCGGCGCAGCCCACTGGGCGACCACCTGGTCGACGGCACACCACCCGCCTGAAGCCGCCCCACTCCCGACACCGGTGACCCTTCCAAGCCCAGGAAGGCGCCGCCGCACGTCCGATACGGACGGGCCACGGACACCGGCGCCCCGCTGCCCCGGCGTCTACGCGCGGGGCAGCGGGGCGGCGGTCCGTCTCCGTCGGGCGGCGCCCGGCCGGCGGGCGGCGGATGCGGGGCGGTCCCGATCGGGACCGCGCCGCGGTGTCAGCGGGGCCAGGCGAACGCCTCGCCGACGGTGGCCGCGAGCTGCAGGTAGGCGTCGCGGGTGGCCGGGGAGAGCCGGTCGAGGTCGACCTCGGCACCCTCCTCCAGATGGGAGTCCCACGGCACCCGCACCACCGCGCGGCAGCGGCTGGCGAAGTGCTGCTCCAGCCGGTCCAGGTCGACGCTGCTCCTACCGTCGGTCCGGACCATCGACAGCACCACCACCGCGCCGCGCACCAGGTACCCGTACTGGTGGGCCTCCAGCCAGTCGAGGGTGGCGCTCGCGCTGCGGGCGCCGTCGACCGACGCCGAGCTGACCAGGACGACCTGGTCGGCCAGCCCCAGCACGCCGCGCATGGCCGAGTGCAGCAGCCCGGTACCGCAGTCGGTCAGGCAGATGGAGTAGTAGTGCTCCAGGATGCGCGAGACCTCGCGGTAGTCGGACTCGCTGAACGCCTCGGACACCGCGGGGTCGCGGTCGGAGGCGAGGATCTCCAGCCGGCTCGCCGCCTGCGACGTGAACCCGCGGATGTCGGCGTACCGGGAGATCAGCTCCTTCTCGTTGAGCAGGTCGCGGATGGTGGCGGCGGTCTCCAGCCGGACCTTGTCCGACAGCGTGCCCCGGTCGGGGTTGGCGTCGACGGCGAGCACCCGGTCGCCGCGCAGCGACGCCAGGGTGGAGCCGAGCGCCACCGTCGTCGTGGTCTTGCCGACCCCGCCCTTGAGGCTGAGCACCGCCACCCGGTGGTGCCCGCCGGCGACGTGGGTCCGGGCCCGCGCCGCGAGCTCCTGGCGGCGCAGCTCCGCCGCGGACTCCCCCGGGCTGAGCAGGCCGAACGACGCCGAGTGGATGGCCTTGCGCCACCCTTTGGCGGGCCCTCGGCGCTTCGGGCTGACCAGCGCCTCGGCGTTGAGGGCGTCGGAGGTCTCGGGGGCGCTGGGCGGCTGCTGGCCGACCGCGGGCTGCTCGCCGGTCAGGTGGACCCGGTACTGGAACGGCTGCCCGGAGTGCTGCTGCTGCGGGGGCGGCGGGGGCCGGTGCGGCGGCGCCGGCGGCCGCGCGGCGTCCGGGGACGCGCCCGGGTACGCCTGGCGCCACCCCGGCGCTCCCGGCCCCGGCTGCTGCTGCGGTGCCTGCGGCGGCTGGTACGGCTGTTGGGGGCCCGACCACTGGGGGTTCGGCTGCTGGGGGTGCGGCTGCCCGGGGGCGCCCGGGTACTGCGGCTGCCCGGCGGGCGACCACGGCGGCGGGGCGGGCGGCCCCGGCTGCCGACCGGTGTCGGGGACGGGCTGCTGCGGACCGGACGGCACGGGCCCGGGCGACCACGGCGCGGACGCCCCGTCCGCGATGGGCGGCACGGGCGGGTGGCCGCCGGTGTCGGGGCCCGGCTGCCGGTACGGCGGCTGGGGCGGCGCCGGCGGGCCCGCGTACCACCCGGCGTCGGGGCCCGGCGCGTCCGGGCGGGCGGCGTCGGGCGGGGTGTAGTCGAGGGGCGGCAGCTGCTCGGGCTCGGGCACGTCCTCGGCGAAGCGCGGCGCGGGGGCCTCGGCCGGCTCGTCCCGCGCCGGCTCGGGGGCGGCGGGGGCGTGGCCGGTGCCGTTGCCGCCGTAGGGCGACGCGGCCTCGGGGGCGTACTCGGTGGGCGGGACGGCGGGGGCCGCCCACCCGGCCCCGGTGTCGGGCGCGGGCGCGTCGAAGCGCCAGGTCCCGGCGGAGTCGTCGGGGTCGCCGCCCGCGTCCGGCGCGGCGTACCCGGCCTCGGGCGCGGGCGCGGGCGCGTCGAACCGCCATGTGCCGGCGGAGTCGTCGGGGTCGCCCCCGGCATCCGGCGCGGCGTACCCGGCGCCCGGCGCGGCGTACCCGGCGTCAGGCGCGGGCGCGTCGAACCGCCAGGTCCCCGCGGAGTCGTCCGCGTCACCGCCCGCACCGGGCGCGGTGTACCCGGACCCGGCGGTGTAGCCGGTGCCCGGCGCCGATCCGGCGTCCGGCGCGTACCCCGCCTCGGGGGCGGGGGGCTGCGGCGCGTACCCGGGGTCGGGCGCGGCGTACCCGCTGTCGGGCGACGCGTACCCGCCGGGGGCCGGGGCGGGCCCGGCCCCCGGTGCGGCGCCGTCCGGGGGCGCGGGGTCGCCGGAGGGCATCCGCAGCGTCTGCGCGTCGTCGTCGGACTCCCATGCCGCGGGCCCGCCGGGCCCGGCCGGGGCGTCGCCCGGGGGCCGCCCGCCGGGCGGCTGCGGGGCGTGCGGCGGCTCCGCGGTCCCCCCGTAGCCGGGCATGGCGTAGGGCGGCGGGGGCGGCACGTCCCCCAGGGCATAGGGAGGCGGTGGCGGGATCGCGCCGTCTCCGAACCACTGGTCGGCGGGAGACAGGCCGCTCGGCTCGTCGGCCGGAGCGCCCGGGTACTCCCCCTGCCGGTCGTCGGCCTCGCGGGCGGGCTCGCCCTCCCACGGACGCGTACCGGCATGCTCCGAACCGTCGTGCTCTCTCTGTGCCAACGCGGTTCTCCTCAAAACGCTTGCTCGGGTGCGCGGGTTGCCGTTTCCTGGCTCGGACCCCCGTGCTGGTCTCGCGGGCCCCCGGCCGGACGTGCGGCTGTCATGACCTCCCGCCAACAAAGATATGACCCCACTGCAAGGCCGGACACCACCGGCCGACAACGGTTGGGAGAAGGGCCGTCGACCCCTGCCACCTCAGACGCAGCGGGGGTAGCGTCGAATCATGCACGCGATCGTGATCACCCAGCCCGGTCCCGCCGACGTCCTCTCCTTCGCCGAGGTACCCGACCCGGTCCCCGGCCCCGGCGAGGTCCTCGTCGACGTCGCCGCGACGGCCGTGAACAGGGCCGACGTCAACCAGCGCCAGGGCAGCTACCCGCCGCCGAAGGGCGCCTCGGAGTACCCGGGCCTGGAGTGCTCGGGCCGCGTCGCCGCCCTGGGCCCCGGCACCGAGGACTCCGGCTGGTCGGTCGGCGACGAGGTGTGCGCGCTCCTCAGCGGCGGCGGATACGCCGAACGGGTCGCCGTCCCCGTCGGCCAGCTCCTGCGCGTTCCGCGCGGGGTGTCCCTGACCGAGGCCGCCGCCCTGCCCGAGGTGGCGGCGACGGTGTGGTCGAACGTGTTCATGGTCGGCCGGCTGCGGGCGGGCGAGACCCTGCTCGTCCACGGGGGCGGCAGCGGGATCGGCACCTTCGCCATCCAGCTCGCGCACGCCCGCGGCGCCCGGGTCATCACGACGGCGGGCAGCGCCGAGAAGCTGGAGCGCTGCCGGGAACTGGGCGCGGACGTGGGCATCGACTACCACCGGGAGGACTTCGCCGCGCGCGTCAAGGAGGAGACCGGCGGGGCCGGCGCCGACGTCGTCCTCGACATCATGGGCGGCTCCTACCTCGACGCGAACGTGCGGTCGCTGGCGGTCGGCGGCCGGGTGGTGATCATCGGGCTCATGGGCGGCCGTTCGGCCGAGCTGGACCTCGGCCGGATGCTGGTGAAGCGGCTGTCGGTGCACGCCACGACGCTGCGCGCGCGGCCGGTGGAGGAGAAGGCGGAGATCGTGGCGGGTGTCGCCGAACACGTCTGGCCGCTGGTCGAGGACGGCACCGTGCGGCCTATCGTGGACCGGACGGTTCCGCTGCGGGAGGCCGCCGAGGCCCACCGCATCATGGAGTCCAGTGCGCACGTCGGCAAGATCGTGCTCACCGTCTGACAACGCCGGGATTCGCGACACCTCAAGGTGAGGGTTTCAATGAGCAACGGACCGAACGAAGCAGAGCAGCCGCACGTCCTCATCGTGGGCCCCGGCGGCGCCACCGTGGGTGGCGGCAAGGGGTCCGACGAACGGGAGCCCGAGGAGCGCCCGCTGAGCGAGATGGTGGAGCAGCCCGCGAAGGTCATGCGCATCGGCAGCATGATCCGCCAGCTGCTCGAAGAGGTGAAGGCCGCCCCGCTCGACGACGCCAGCCGGGCCCGGCTCAAGGAGATCCACACCAACTCCATCAAGGAGCTGGAGGACGGCCTCGCCCCCGAGCTGACCGAGGAGCTGGAGCGGCTGACCCTGCCGTTCGCCGACGGCGGGACCCCCAGCGACGCGGAGCTGCGCATCGCCCAGGCGCAGCTGGTGGGCTGGCTGGAGGGGCTGTTCCACGGCATCCAGACCACGCTGTTCGCCCAGCAGATGGCGGCGCGGGCGCAGCTGGAGAACATGCGCAAGGCGCTGCCGTCGGGGGTGCCGGGCGGCCCCGACCCGGAGCAGGGCCGGGCGGGCTCGGGCCCCTACCTGTAGGCGGAGCGGCCCGCGCGCGGGGGCCGGGGCGGACGGTGGGTCCGACCCCGGCCCCCGCGCGTGGCGCTACTTCTTGGCGACGGGTTGGAGCACCTCGCGGCCGCCGACGAAGGGCCGCAGCGCCTCGGGCACCGCGACGGAGCCGTCGGCCTGCTGGTGGTTCTCCAGCAGGGCGACGATCCACCGCGTGGTCGCGAGGGTGCCGTTGAGGGTGGCGGCGAACCGCGGCCGGCCGTCCTCGCCGCGGTAGCGGATGTTCAGCCGCCGCGCCTGGAAGTCGGTGCAGTCGGAGGTGGAGGTGAGCTCGCGGTAGCGGCCCTGGGTGGGCACCCACGCCTCGCAGTCGTACTTGCGGGCCGCGCTGGTGCCGAGGTCGCCGGCCGCGGTGTCGATGACCCGGTAGGGGAGTTCGAGGGCGTCGAGCATCTCGCGCTGCCAGCCGAGCAGCCGCAGGTGCTCCTCGCGGGCGTCCTCGGGCCGGGTGTAGACGAACATCTCGACCTTGGTGAACTGGTGGACGCGGATGATGCCGCGGGTGTCCTTGCCGTAGGACCCGGCCTCGCGGCGGAAGCAGGTGGACCAGCCGGCGTAGCGGGTGGGCAGGGCGTCGCCGGGCAGGATCTCGCCGGCGTGGTAGCCGGCGAGGGGGACCTCGCTGGTGCCGACCAGGTAGAGGTCGTCGCCGGGCAGGTGGTAGACCTCGTCGGCGTGGGCGCCGAGGAAGCCGGTGCCCTCCATGGTCTCGGGCTTGACCAGGACGGGCGGGACGACGGGGGTGAACCCGTTGGCGGCGGCGCGCTGCACCGCCATGTTCATCAGGCCCATCTCCAGCAGCGCGCCGACCCCGGTGAGGAAGTAGAAGCGGGCGCCGGACACCTTGGCCCCGCGGTCGGTGTCGATGGCGCCGAGCAGCTCGCCGAGTTCGAGGTGGTCGCGCGGGGCGAAGTCGAACTCGCGCGGGGTGCCGACCGTGTCCAGGACGGCGAAGTCGTCGACGCCGCCCTCGGGCACGCCGTCCTCGACGATGTTGGGCACGCCCGCGAGGACGGTGTCGAGTTCGGTGGCGAGCCGGCCGGCCTCGGCCTCGGCCGCGCGGACGTCGGCCGCCAGCGCCTTGGCCTTGCCGAGCAGGCCCTCGCGCTCCTCGGGGGAGGCGGCCGAGACGGACTTGCCGACGCTCTTCTGCTCGGCGCGCAGGTTCTCGAAGCGCGACAGCGCGGCGCGCCGCCGGGAGTCGAGGTCGAGCAGCCGGTCGACCACGGCGTCGTCCTCGCCGCGGGCCCGCTGCGAGACACGCAGGCGGTCAGGGTCGTCTCGAAGAGCACGAAGGTCGATCACGTCAGCAGGTTACCGGTGCGGCGGCGTCGGGACACACCTCTTTGCGGCGGCGGCGCCCGCGCGGCCCGGCTCCGGCGGGCGGGCTCGGGCGGGGCGGCGCCGCGGAAATCCGCGGGACCCGCGTCATGGTCCCGTGACGCGGCGGTCTCTTTACGTGACGATGGGTCCGACCGAGGGCCCAGGGGGAGACGACGGAGGGGGACGCCATGGCGACCACGACGGGGGAGGGCCGCTGGCCGGCCAAGCCGCTGGCGGCGATGACGGCGGCGGAGCTGACCGCCGCCCAGGAGGAACTGGCCCGGATCGCGCCCGAGGACACGGCGCTGCACCTGGCGCTGCGCGCGGAACTGGTGCGGGCGGTGCTGGCGGAGGCGGCCGACGCGGCCGGGGAGCTGGTGGCGACGTGACGGGGGCCGGGCCGGCCGGCCGGAGGGGGCGGCCGGCCCGGCGGGTCAGGCGACGCCGCCCGCGCGGATGCGCTCCAGCCACTGCGCGGCCTCGTGGAAGTCGGCGTTGGTGGTGCCGCGCGTCGGCATGAACGGGGTGAGTTCGGTGTCGGCGTCGGCGCGCGGATAGCTGCCGAGGAACCGGACGTCCTTGCAGATGCGGCGCAGGCCCATGAGGGCCTCGCCGACCCGGGCGTCGGCGACGTGGCCGTCGGCGTCCAGGCAGAAGCAGTAGCGGCCCAGGCCGTCGCCGGTGGGCCGCGACTCCAGCCGGGTGAGGTTGACCCCGCGCACGGCGAACTGGTTCAGCAGCTCGACCAGGGCACCGGGGTGGTCGTCGCTGAGGAACGCGACGAGGGAGGTGCGGTCGGCGCCGGTGGGCGCCGGGAGGGCGCCGGGCCGGGCCAGCCGGATGAACCGGGTGGCGGCGTCGGCGCGGTCGCCCACGTTCTCGGCCAGCGGCACCAGGCCGTAGCGCTCACCGGCGATGCGGGCGGCGATGGCCGCGTCGTAGGGCGAGCCGGGTTCGGCCACCGCCTGGGCGGCGGCCGCGGTGGACGACACGGTGTGGGTCTCGGCGTCGGCGAGGTGGCGGGCCAGCCAGCCGCGGCACTGGGCCAGCGCGTGCGGGTGGGTGGCGACCCGCTTGACGTCGGCGAGCGCGACGTGCTCGCGGGCGAACAGGGTGAACTCGACCGGGACCGCGACCTCGGCGGTGATCAGCAGGGGGTCGCCGTTGACGAGTTCGGCGATGGTGGCGGAGACGCCGCCCTCGACGGAGTTCTCCAGCGGCACCACGCCGCTGTCGGCCGCCCCGCCGCGCACCGCCGCGAACACCGCGTCGACCCCGGAGCACGGCAGCAGCTCGTCGGCGGGGGCGTCGGGGGCGAGGGCCCGCAGGGCGGCTTCGGTGAAGGTGCCCTCGGGGCCGAGGTAGGCGTAGCGGTTCGGCATACCCCGCAGGTTATCCGGTGGTGGGCCGCTGCGACGGCGCGTGACGCGGCGGATGCGCCGGGGAGTGAGCGGCCGGGGGCCCGGATCGGCGGGCCGCCCCCGGCGGGCGCGCCCGCGGCACGTGGCGCGGGCGTGTCCGGTGCGGCCCGTCAGGTGGCGGCCTCGGGGACGTCGGGGGCCCCGTCGGTCGCGCCGGCCTCGTCGTCGCCCCGGCGCGGCGGGGGCGCGGTGGCGCCGACGGGCTTGACCGCGGGGGCGTCCTCGGTGGTGTCCGGCGCGGGCACGTTGCCGGGGCCCTGGCCGAGGCGGGCCGCCCGGATGGCGCGGTACTCCTCGGGCGACAGCGCCTCGGAGGCGCCCCCGCACTCGATGATCTTGGCGTAGGTCCGGGACTCGGTGCGCCCGTTGATGGAGGTCAGCACCACCCCGTCGCCCTCGGCGTTGAGCATGGCCAGGGAGAACGAGCGGGCGCCGGACATCTCCTCCAGCGCGTCGTAGCGCACCACGGCGACGTCGCGGATGGCGCGCAGGTCGAGCCCGGTGTCGGGCAGCGCGCGCTGGACGGCGGTGCGGCACTCGCCGACCGCGGTCCGGGCGCGGGTGAGCGCCCAGAAGCCGAGGGCGGTTCCGCACAGGCCCGCCAGCACGCCGATCACGGCAAGGGTTGTCGTCAGCACACCAGCGAGCGTACTGCTACGCCTGGTCGTCAGAGCGGTACGCAGCGTTATTATTGCGTCGACTTTGCGCGATTTTCCGCGAAACGGATCTTCCGGCGTCGCCGGCGCCCCGCCGCAGCCGCCCGGCGCCCCTACGGAGGGCGGGCCGCAGCTCGCGCGCCGCCAGCGCCCGGCCCACGTCGGCGAACTGGCGCGCGCGGTGCAACTGCGCCCGCAGGTCGGTGCCGGTGGCCCGGTGCTCCAGCGGCACCTCGACCTCGACCACCCGGAACCCGGCGCGCAGGACGTCGATGGTGAGCCCGGTCTCGACACCGAACCCGGCGGCCAGCGGCCGGGCGGCCTCGAAGGCGGCCCGGGTGATGCACCGCTGCCCGTTGAGCGGCTGCTCGGGCTCCCAGCCCGTGGCGCGGCGGATGCCGTCGCGGGCCAGCCGGACGACGAACCCGTGCCCGCCCAGCCGCATCCGGGTGGCCGGGAACAGGGCGATGGCCATGTCGGCGCCGCCGGCGCGGACCGGGGTGACGAGCGGACCGGCGCCGGCCGCGGAGTCGCCCAGGTCGGCGTCGAGGAAGAGCAGGTGGCGGGGGGCGGCGGGCCCGGCCTCCGCCTCGATGAGCCGGACGCCCTCGGCGCCGGTCTCCATGGCGGTGCCCTTGCCCCGGTTGCGGCCGTGCCGCAGCACGCGCGCCCCGGCGTCGGCGGCGACCGCCGCGGTGGAGTCGGCCGACCCGTCGTCGACGACCACGACCAGGTCGACGCCCGGCAACCCGCTCGCGGCCCGCACAGTGGCGGCGACGCGCTCCTGCTCGTCCTTCGCCGCGATGACGACCGCGACGCCGGGCTCCCCGTGGCTCATGGCCGCGCTCCTAGGTGGTGCCCGCGCCGGTCCCCGCCGCCAGCGGCAGCGCGTCGGTGGAGTCGCGGACGGTGAAGACGTCGATGAGGCCGGTGACCACGAGGATCTTGCGGACCGCGGGCTTGGGCGCGACGAGTTCCAGCTCACCGCCCGACGCGCGGACCCGCTTCATGGCCGACAGCAGCACGCTCAGCCCGGTGGAATCGCAGAACTCGACCCGCGACATGTCGACGAGGAGGCGGCGCGCCCCGTCGTCGAGCGCGGCGCCGAGCTCGCTGTGCAACTGCGGTGCGGTATAGAGGTCGATCTCGCCGAGCACGGTGACCACCGCGCAATCGTCCTGAGATCGACTCGATATCTTCAACTCCACATTCGTGACTGTAGCGGCCACGGCGGTGCCTGACCACCTCGTCGGCGGTGTTTCGCCACATCGGGCGGCGTGCGCAGGATTGGAACGGCCGGAACCGGGGAACTCAGGCGCGCGACACCATGGCGTCGAGCCACGGGACCGCCGCGCCGTCGGCGGCGGGCTCCTCGTCCGGGACGACCTCCAGGACGGCCCAGACCGTGGTGGTCCGGTCGTCGACCTCGGTGCCCCACTTGGCGGCGAGGTGCTGGACGATGCCCAGCCCGCGCCCGCCCAGCGCCGACAGCGACGGCCGGGCGATGCGCGGCAGGGTCTCGGCGCCCCCGTCCTGCACCGCGATCTCCAGCCACCCCCCGTGGTCGTCCACGGAACGGCCGACCTCCCACGACACCCGCACCGACCCGGGAGGGTAGGGCGCGGGCAGCGGCGCGGCGTGCCGCAGGGCGTTGCTCAGCAGTTCGCTCAGGATCAGCGCGGCGTCGTCGACCTTGCCCGACGTGAGGCCGGACGCGTGCAGGTCGGAGCAGAGGTGCCGACGCGCGCTGGTCACGCTCGCCGGCGCATGTGGCAGCAGTACGGCCCTCGACACGTCCTAATCTCCTCTTCCTCGGAGGCGGGCGCCCCGGCGCCCGCGTCCGATCGCCCCCGTGTGTACCGGCGGAGCGCCGGAGCGTTCGCCGCGCCCGCGGCGTCCGATCTCGCCCCGTATTCTCTTGGCCGGTCAACGGCAAAGTCTTGGTGTGCGACTCCGCCAGGGCCGAAATGCCCCGTTCGGTCCACATGGAAACACGTCACGCAGGGGCAACATCACCGTCATGCCTACTCAGCGTCGTGAAAGGTGCCACCGGCGTCCGCATCCGGCCGCGCCGCAGGCGTTCCGGACACCCCCGGTTCGGCCCGATGTAACGTGAATCTCATGCGGGTGCCACGGGGGTGCCGGGCGTGGGCGGTGACCTCGCCGCCCTGGGCGTGCGCCAGCCGGCGCACGATGTAGAGCCCGAGCCCGATCCCGCCGAACCTGCGGCGGTCGCCGGCCTCGCCCTGCACGAACCGGCCGAACACGCGCTCCTCATCGCCCTTGGGGATGCCGATCCCCTCGTCGTCGACGGTCACGACCACCCGGTCGCCGTCGGCCGCGGCGCGCACCACGATCCGCCCGCCGTCGGGCGAGTACTTGAACGCGTTCTCCAGCAGCTGCCCGATGACGACGTCGGTGGCCACGGGGTCGCCCACCGCGCGCGGCAGCCGCTCGGGGACCTCCAGCAGCAGGGTGTGCCGCGGGGAGAACGGGCGGAACGCGGCGGTGGTGTCGCACAGCAGCCGCGCCAGGTCGAACGGCGCGGCGCCCGAGGAGAGGTCGCCGCCCGCCGCGGCCGACCCCAGCAGCAGGTTCTCGACCAGCCGCGCCAGCGTGGCCGAGCGCTCCGCGATCGTGCCGACCGCGGACCGCCGGGCGTCCTCGTCGAGCTGGTCCCAGCGCTGTGCCAGCGTGCTCGCGAACCCCTGCACCACGGTGATCGGCGTCCGCAGCTCGTGGCCGGCGGTGGCCAGGAAGAGGTCCTTCTCCTCCTCCAGCGCCTTGGCCTCGCTGATGTCGCGGAAGTCGACCACGCGCTCGCCGGTCTCGGGGATGTCGGTGACGAGGATCTCCAGCCACCGGCCGCCCGCCAGCCGGTGCTTGACGTTCTCGCCCTGCCGGGCCGGCAGCGGGAACGGCGGCGGCCGCCCGACGACCTCGGCGAAGGACAGGCCGGTGAGTTCGGCGGCCGACCGGTTCCACTTGCGCACCCGCCCGCTGCGGCCCAGGACCGCGATGCCGTCGGCGCTGGAGTCGACCACCGCGTGCTCGTGCGCCCGCTGCCGCACGATCTCCTGGTAGGCCATGGCGTTGCCGAGCGCCACCCCCGCGTGCGCGGCCAGCAGCTCCAGCAGCTCCAGTTCGACGTGGCCCACCTTGCGCCGGCTGTACAGCGCGTACAGGGCGCCGTAGGGGCGGCCCTGCACGTTGGACACGCCCAGCGCGATGGTGTGCAGGCCGTCGAGGTCGGCCCAGATGAGGTCGTCCAGGCTGCGGGTGTCGTCGGTGGCCAGCAGCACCGTCTTGCCGCTGCGCAGCAGCTCGCCGAAGAGGCTGGAGGCCAGCGGCGCGCTGTAGCCGCGCAGGTGCGCCGAGAGCCGGGTGAGGCTGACCAGCCGCAGCCGGTCGTCCTCGATGAGCACGAACCCGCCGGCGTCGGCGCCGGTGAGCTCGGTCAGGCTGTGGGCGATGCGGTCGAGCACCGCGCCCAGGTCGAGGTCGGCGTTGATGTCGGCGACGACGTCGGTCAGCCGGCGCACCAGCCGGGCGCGCTCGGTCATGTGCGACCGCACGGTCCCCGCGTCCTCGTACGGGTGGAACACGGCCACCCACCCGGCGACGCCGCCGTCGTCGCCGTACAGGCAGCTGGTGTCCATGCGGACGTCGATGGCCGAGCCGTCGCGGCGCAGCCGCCGGCTCACGATCGACAGCGGGCCGCCCGCGCGGACCCGTTCGAGCACGGCGTGGTACTCGGCCATCAGCTCGTCGGGCACGATGGGCAGCGGCAGCCCGCGGATCTCGGCCGCCGACCACCCGAACATCCGCTCGGCCGCCGGGTTCCAGGCCGCCACGCGCAGAGCGGGGTCGACGGCCACGACCGCGTCCGCCGCACTGGCGAGAACGGCGTCGGCGCTGAGAGGGGAACGGTCGGGGGCCACGTCGTCATAGTGCCACCCGTACGCGGTCGCGCGGCCCGCCTTTACCCAAAAGCGGTCCCGTCCGGATTCCCCGCCCGGTCAGACCACCTGCGGCGGCGCCCCCGTCTCGCTGGCCATCGCGCGGCCCGACAGCGCCCACGCCTGCATGCCGCCGGCGACGTTGGCCGCCCGCCACCCGGCGTCGTTCAGCGCCTGCACCGCCTGCGCCGAGCGGCCGCCGACCCGGCACACCACGTAGACCTGCCGGTCCCGCGGGACCTCCCCGGCGCGCTGGCCCAGCTCGCCCAACGGGATGTGCACGGCGTCCGGCGCGTGGCCGGCCGCCCACTCGTCGGGCTCGCGCACGTCGAGCACGTACCCGCCGTCGGGCACCGTGCTGACCTCCACCACCGGCACGTTCTGTCCGAACACCGGGACCCCCTCGCATGACGTTGCGTACCTGGTTCATGACGATCGGGAACCGGCTGCCGGCTCCCCGCGTCGAACAGGTTATGCGCACGCACATCCCGGCGACCGCGCTGGTCCGCCCCGCAGCGCTCGCGGCCATGGCACTCCTGGTCGCGGGCTGCGGTGGCGGCGCCACCGGGGTCCAGACGCCGCAGGACAGCACCTCCCCGACCACGACCGAATCCCCCGCGCCGTCCGCGTCCCCGGAGGGCTCCCCCTCCGCCGACACGCCCGGCGCCGACGAGGACGGCGGGTCCGACCCGGCCGGCACCGACCCCGCCACCGAGCTGACCATCCGCATCGACGTCGCGGACGACGCCGCCCCCGGCGCCGCCGAACCCGCCGACTGGACGCTCACCTGCGCGCCCGTCGGCGGCGACCACCCCGACCCCGAGGCCGCCTGCGCCGACCTGGAGGACGCCGGCACCGACGCCTTCGCCGAGGTCGGCGACGACCAGGTGTGCACCCACATCCACGGCGGCCCCGAGGTCGCCACCGTCACCGGGCGGGTCGACGGCACCGAGGTCGACACCGAGTTCACCAAGGCCGGCGGCTGCGAGCTGGAGCGCTACGAGGAGATGGGCGCCGTCCTGGCCCCGTGACCGCCCCGCCTCACAGCGGGACGCTCCAGAACGCGACCTCGTGCCGCATGCCCTGGACGAACAGCTCCTCGGCGCGGTCCGGCGCCGGCCCCGCCTCGTCGATCATCCGGGCGAACACCTCGGTCAGCTCGACGAAGCCGGGGTCGGCGTAGGTCTCGATCCACCGGCGGTAGCGCGGGTCGGCCGGCGCCGGGCGGGCCGCCAGCTCCCGGCCCAGCGTCGAGTACCCCCACATGCACGGGTACATCGCGGCGAGGCCGTCGGCGTAGTCGGCCGCCGACTCCAGCAGCCACGCCGTGTACGCCGCGCACGCCGGGCCCTTGGCCGCGCCCTCCAGGTCGGCGCCGAACTCCGCCGCCAGCGACCGGTGCAGGGCCAGCTCCTCGTGCAGCGTCGAGTGCGCGAGGTCGACCAGCGTGCCCAGGTGGTGCGGCGGCGCCTGCCAGGCGAGCCGCGCGAACACCCGCACGTAGTCGAGGAGGTAGAGGTGGTCCTGTTCCAGCCAGGACCGGAAGACGCGCTCGGGCAGGTCGCCGCGGGAGATGCCGGCGACGGTGGGGTGGGCGAGCTGGGCGTCGACCAGGGGCCGGCCGGCCGCGTGCAGGCGTTCGCTGAGTCTCACGCGCAAAGTGTGACACGCGGCACCCGGGTGGCCGGAGGCGGCCGGTGCCGCACCGGGGGATGAACCGGCGCGCGGCGGGTAGGGATGACGCCGGAGACGACGCGAGCCCCGGCGCGTTGCGCCGGGGCTCGACAGATACTGCGGGAGGTGATCGTGGACCACGGTCCCCGTGGGCGAGGAGGGATTTGAACCCTCACATCCTTTCGGACACACGGACCTGAACCGTGCGCGTCTACCGTTCCGCCACCCGCCCGAGTGACATATAGAGTTGTGGTGCCACCGCTCCTGGGCGATCCGGTTTCCCGGCCCGTCCGGCTGGCGACAGAGACAAGGCTAGCACGGTCGCGACACCGGTCGCGCACCCGTTTCCGCCGCCCCGCGCGCCTGCCTCCCGGGCGCGCCGGACACCGGTTCCGGGCGCCGACGCGTGCGCGTGAAACCAAGGGCACGATTACCCGGTTACGATCGTCTGTACATCGGGAGTGGAGTAAGGGAGGTACCTCGTGGGAGTGCTCCAACGCTTCGAGCGCAGGCTTGAAGGCATGATCGAAGGCACCTTCGCGCGGGCCTTCAAGTCGGAGCTGCAGCCCGTCGAGATCGCCAGCGCCGTGCAACGCGAAATGGACGAGCGCGCCGCGATCGTCGCCCAGGGCCGCACCCTGGTACCCAACGACTTCGTCGTCGAGCTGGCCGTCGACGACAAGGGCCGGCTCGACGCCCTGGCCGACAGCATCGGCCAGGAGCTCGCGAAACTGGCCCGCGACTACGCCACCGAGCAGGGCTACTCGTTCGTCGGCCCGGTGAAGGTCAACTTCACCGCAGAGAACGACCTGCAGACCGGCCGGTTCCGCATCCGCTCCGGGGTGGTGCGCGGCACCACCCTCGAAGGCGGCGAGATCCGCCAGGAGCCCAACCACGTCGCGCACGCGTCGCCGCAGGCGCCCGGCCGGCCGCGGCTGCTCATCTCCCCCGGGGGCGCGGTCACCGAGGGCACCTCGGCGAGCCACGGGCAGCAGCAGTCGTTCGAGCTCAACGCCCAGGTCACCATGCTGGGCCGCGGCACCGACTGCGACCTCCGCCTGGTCGACAACGGGGTCTCCCGGCACCACGCCGAGATCCGCATCGACGGCGACGAGGCCGCCCTCATCGACCTGAACTCCACCAACGGCACCTTCGTCAACGGCCAGCAGGTGAAGCGCGCCCGCCTGGTCGACGGCACCCGCATCAGCCTCGGCCGCACCACCATGACCTTCCGCCGGGACTGACCCCGCGCGGCCGCAACCAAACCCGCCCTCCTGGCGTCTCAGGGGGCAAGCACGCCGGACCCCACGGATCTCGTCGCCCGCCCCCCAGGAGAGGAAGCCCCGCGGTACCGAGCTCGACGGCCCTTCCATTGAGTTCGTCGGGCTTTTCCGACACCATCCATTAGGGTTCGACGCCGAGTAGACGCGTGGCGGCGCCGATGGCCGCCACCCCGCCGGAACACGACAGGGGCTGAAGAGCAGTTCAATGTCCGACTTGACCCTCATGCTCATCAAGATCACGTTCCTCGGGGTGCTGTGGCTGTTCGTGATCATGGCGGTCGGAGTGATCCGCACCGACCTCCTCGGCCCCGTGAAGTCCAAGAGCGGGCGCAGTAAGCGCTCCGCCGAACCCCGGCGCGCCCCCGCCCCCAAGGCGCCCCGCGGCCGCCGCAACGAGCCCCGCGCCCTCGTCGTGACCAAGGGCCCGCTCACCGGCACCACCCTCAACCTCTCCTCCCAGCCCATCGTCATCGGCCGGGCCAAGGACGCCACGCTGGTCATCAACGACGACTACGCGTCGGGCCGGCACGCCCGCATCTTCTCGGACAACGGCCGGTGGGTCGTCGAGGACCTCGGGTCGACGAACGGCACCTACCTCGGTCAGCAGCGCCTGACCCGCCCCCAGCCCATCACGGTGGGGCAGCCCATCCGCATCGGCAAGACCGTCCTGGAACTGCGCAAATGACAATCGCTCTCCGATACGCGGCGTACTCCGACGTAGGATGCCTCCGCGAAGGCAACGAAGACTCCGCCTACGCCGGCCCGTACCTCCTCGCGGTCGCCGACGGGATGGGCGGGCACGCCGGCGGCGAGATCGCCAGCGCCATCGCGATCTCCACCCTCATGCCGCTCGACGACGACGTGCCGGGCGCCGAGCAGATGGTCGGCTCGCTCCAGCAGGCCGTCGAGCAGGCCAACACCACCCTCGCCCAGCGGGTCCGCGAGGAGCCCCGGCTGGAGAACATGGGCACCACCCTGACCGCCATGCTGTGGTCGGGCGCGCGGGTGGCCATGATCCACGTCGGCGACTCCCGCGCCTACCTGCTGCGCGGCGACGAGTTCGGCCAGATCACCCACGACCACACCCTGGTGCAGACCCTCGTCGACGAGGGCAAGATCACCGAGGAGGAGGTCGCCACCCACCCCCAGCGGTCCCTGCTGCTCCGCGCCCTCGACGGCCGCAGCCAGGTCGACCCCGACGTCTCCATCAGCGAGGCCCGCGTCGGCGACCGCTACCTCCTCTGCTCCGACGGCCTCTCCGGGGTCGTCAGCACGGAGACCATCCGCGACACGCTCGCGAGCGACCTCAGCGTCGACGCCGTCGCCCGCCGGCTCATCGACCTCGCCAACCGCGGCGGCGGCCCCGACAACATCACCGCGGTCGTGGCCGACGTCATCGACACCGCGACCGACCCGCAGGGCCCCACCCAGGCGCCGTCGGTCGTCGGAGCGGCCGACCAGCGCCGCGAGCCGCTGATGACCCCCGACACCCCGGCCGGCCGGGCGCAGGGCCTCAACCGCCCCGGCGGCGGCGACACCGCCGAGATGGACCGGGTCCCCGGCTACACGCCCGAGCCCGACGACGACACCCCCGAGGTCCGCACCCGCCGGTGGTGGCCGATGGTCGTCACCTTCCTGGTGGTCGTCGCGCTCCTCGCCGGGGCCGGCTACTACTTCGGCTCGCGCTACCTGAACAGCCAGTACTTCATCGGCCCCTCCGAGAACGGCGAGAACGTCGCCGTCTTCCGGGGCATCGACGACGACGTCGCCGGCTACCGCCTCGCCGAGCAGGTCGAGGACACCGGCATCCCCCTCGACGGCCTGCCCGAGACCGAGCGCGCCGCCGTCACCGGCACCATCACGTTCGAGGGCTCCGACCAGACCGGCCAGGCCGACACGCGCGTGGCCGAGCTGCGCCAGCGGGCCGACGAGTGCGCCGCCGACCCCGAGTCGTGCGGGCTGCCGGGCGGCGCCCAGGAGCAGGAGCCCCGGCAGGACGGCGCCGAGGCCACGCCCGGCACCGCCGGCGCCGGCACGGCCCCCGAGACCACCGGAGGGGAGTAGATGGAGGCGCCCACCGCACTGCCGCCGGTCAAACGGCGCAACGCCGAGCTCGTGATGACGCTGTTCGCGATCGCCATCACGCTGTTCGCCATGATCGAGGCGGGCCTGACCCGCAACGGCGAGATGCCGCCCAGCCTGTTCCTCTACGGCATGCTGTTCGGCGGCCTGGCCGTCCTCGCGCACTTCTTCATCCGGTTCTTCGCGCCCTGGTCCGACCCGCTGCTGCTGCCCCTGGCCACCCTGCTCAACGGCCTGGGCATCGCGATGCTGTGGCGGCTGTACGAGGCCACCGGGGACACCTCCGGCGGCAGCGCGATGAACCAGCTCATCCTCACCGCGGCCAGCATGGCGGTGTTCGCGGGCATCGTGTTCTTCCTCAAGGAACCCCGCACGCTGCAGCGCTACCCCTACCTCATGGCGATCGGCGCGGTGTTCCTGCTGCTGCTCCCGCTGATCCCCGGCCTGGGCCAGACCATCAACGGCGCCCGGCAGTGGATCAGCCTCGGATTCACCTCGCTGCAGCCGTCGGAGTTCGCCAAGATCGCCCTGGTCATCTTCCTGTCGGGGTACATGGTGACCAAGCGCGACGTGCTCGCGCTGGCCAGCCGGCAGATCAAGGTCGGCCGCTTCAAGGTGCTCGACCTGCCGCGGATGCGCGACACCGCCCCCATGGCCGTCATGTGGGGCTTCTGCATCATCGTGCTCGTCATCCTGATGAACGACCTCGGCACGTCGCTGCTGCTGTTCGGCACGTTCCTCGCGATGATCTACGTCGCCACGCAGCGGTCGTCGTGGATCATCATCGGGCTGGCCGCGTTCTTCGGCGCCTGCGCCGCCCTGTACCCGTTCGTGCCGCACTTCCGGGTCCGCATGGTCACCTGGCTCGACGCGTTCCGGCCGGACGTGTACTGCACCGACCAGTACCTCAACGACCCCGAGGCGTTCTGCCAGACCGCCGGCAACAGCCAGCAGCTCGTCCAGGGCCTGTTCGCCATGGCCGAGGGCGGCATGACCGGCGCCGGCATGGGCGGCGGCAAGCCCGCCTACGTGCCCGAGGTGCAGAACGACTTCATCTTCTCCGCGTTCGGTGAGGAGCTCGGCCTGACCGGCGTCATGGTGATGCTGATGGCGCTCGCCCTGCTGGTCGAGCGCGGCATGCGCATCGCGCTCGCCTCCAAGGAGCTCTTCATCAAGATGTTCGCCTCCGGCATCTCCTTCCTGCTGGCCTTCCAGACCTTCGTCGTCATCGGCGGGGTCACCCGGGTCATCCCGATGACCGGTGCGACCATCCCGTTCGTCGCGAAGGGCGGTTCGGCCCTGCTGTCGAGCTGGGTGATGCTCGCCCTGCTGATGCGGATGAGCAACAACGCGCGCAAACCCGCGCCGCAGGCGATCCAGGACGAGGGCGCGACCCAGGTGATCTCCCGATGAACAAGCCCATCCGCCGCCTCGCCGTCTTCGCCATGGCCCTGTTCGGCGTGCTGCTGCTCAACGTCACCTGGATCCAGGCGTTCCAGGCCGACCACCTGCGCGAGCACGAGTACAACCGGCGCCAGTTCGTCGACAGCCTCAACCAGGCGCGCGGCGCCATCCTCGTCGGCAACCAGGAGGTCGCCTACTCCGAGCCCGTCGGCGGCGACAGCGAGCAGTACCAGCGCGTCTACGAGAACGGCCCGCTCTACGCCCCGGTCACCGGCGCGTTCCGGGCGGGCAGCTCCACCGGTATCGAGCAGACCGAGAACGCGCTGCTCAACGGCGACGACGAGCAGCTCGCCGTGGGCAACTTCCTCGACATGCTGACCGGCGAGGAGCCGCAGGGCGCGAGCGTCCAGCTCACCATCCACGAGGGCGCCCAGCAGGCCGCCATGGACGGGTTCGAGGCCCTGGGCCAGAACGGCGCCGCGGTCGCGCTCGACCCGTCCACCGGCGCCGTGCTCGCCTCGTTCTCCAGCCCCACCTACGACCCCAACTCGGTCGCCAGCGTCACCGAGACCGAGGCGGCCGGCGAGGCGTGGACCGACCTGGAGACCGACGAGCAGCAGCCGCTGCTCAACCGGGGCCTCAACGAGCGCTACCCGCCGGGGTCGACGTTCAAGATCGTCACGGCGGCGGCCGCGCTGGAGGCCGGGGAGACCCCCGAGTCCACCATCGACGCCCCCGAGACCCTGGACCTCGGCGCCCCGCTGCCGAACGCGTTCGGCGGCCCGTGCAACGGCGGGTCCCCCGACTCGCTCGCGCACTCCATCGAAATCTCCTGCAACACCTCGATGGCCAACTGGGCGATCGAGCTCGGCGGCCAGGCCATGACCGACCAGGCCACCGCGTTCGGATTCAACACCGAGATCCCCGGCATCCCGGTGCCCGTCACCGAGAGCCTGGCCCCGGTCGAGACCGACCCCAACATCCTGGGCCGCTCCGGCATCGGCCAGTCCAACGTCGAGGCCACCCCCCTGCAGATGGCCATGGTGGCCGCCGGCGTCGCCAACGACGGCGACGTCATGACCCCGTACCTGGTCGAGTCCGTGCGGGCGTCCGACCTGTCCGAGATCGAGTCCGCCAGCCCCGACGTCCTCACCACGGCCGTCAGCGGCTCCACCGCCGACGACCTCACCGAGATGATGATCGGCGTGACCGAGGGCGACGAGGGGTCCGGCACCAGCGGTGCCATCCCCGGCATCCAGGTGGCCGGCAAGACCGGTACCGCCGAGACCGCCAGCGGGCCGACCCACAACTGGTTCATCTCCTTCGCGCCCGCCGACGACCCGCAGGTCGCCGTCGCGGTCGTGGTCGAGCACGGCGGCGGCAGCGGCGGCACCCTCGCCGCGCCGATCGCGAAGGGGATCATGGAGGCAGTGATCAACGAGTGAGCGCGAACGACGAGGGCGGCCGAGGCCCCGGGAGCGACCTCGCGGGCGTGGTCCTGAGCGACCGCTACGAGCTCCAGGAGCAGATCGGCTCCGGCGGCATGGGCACCGTGTGGCGGGCCAACGACACCCTGCTCAACCGGCCGGTCGCCGTGAAGCTGCTGCACCCCGCGCAGATGGCCGAGCCCACCGCCCGCGAGCGGTTCCGCACCGAGGGCCGGATCACCGCGGGGCTGTCGCACCCGGGCATCGCCCAGGTCTTCGACTACGGCGAGCAGGACGACCGCGCCTACCTCATCATGGAGCTGGTCCCCGGCGAGCCGCTGTCGTCCATCCTGCGGCGCAACGACGGGCTGGAGCCGGGCGTCACGCTCGACGTCGTCGCCCAGTCGGCGGCGGCGCTCGCCGCCGCGCACGCGCGCGGGGTGGTCCACCGCGACATCAAGCCGGGCAACCTGCTCGTCACCGAGGACGGCACGGTCAAGCTCACCGACTTCGGCATCGCCCGCGGCAACGAGTCGGTGACCCTCACCCAGACCGGCATGGTCATGGGCACGGCGCAGTACATCTCGCCGGAGCAGGCGTCCGGCCGCCCGGCCACGTTCGCCTCCGACATCTACGCGCTCGGCGTGGTGGCCTACGAGTGCCTCGCGGGGCGGCCGCCGTTCACCGCCGACACGCCGCTGGCGCTGGCGCTCGCGCACACCCGCGAGCCCCCGCCGCCGCTGCCCGGCTCCGTGCCGCCGCAGATCGCCGAGCTCGTGGCCCGCCTGCTGGAGAAGTCGCCCGACGACCGGCCCGAGTCCGCGGGCGAGGTCGCCCGCCTGGCGCAGCAGCTCCGCGCCGGCATCGGCCCCGCCCTCGGCGGCGCCACCACCGCGATGGACCTCACCGACGCCGCCCACACCATGGTGGCGGGCGCCGCCGCGGCCGGGGTCTCCACCCAGCCCGAGGCCATTCCGCCCACGTCCCCGGGACGTTCCACCGCAAGTCCCGCGTCGTCCCCGGACGGCGCGCCCTACTCCGATAGGGTGGGCCGCGAGTCCTCGCGGAAGCGGCCGAGCCTGCCGGTGGTCCTGGCCGCCGTCGCCGCGGCGGTGGTCCTGGTGGTGGGGGTGGCGATGGCCGGCCGGTTGTGGGGCGGCGCGCCCCAGGAGGGCGAGAACGTCGGCAACCCCCAGCCGGACGACCAGCCCAGCAGCTCCGCCCCGGCGAGCCCCGACACCGCGCCCTCCACCCCGCAGGACCAGGAGACCGGGTACGAGGCACCGCCGCCCGACGGCGGCACGGACACCGTGAGCCCCGAACCCTCCACCGAGGTCCCGGCCGAGCCCTCCGGCGAACCCACGGGCGACACGCCCACCGGCGAACCCACCGGCGGACCGGGCGAGCAGCCCGACCCGCCGAACGAGGGGGAGGAGCCTCCCCCGGGGAACGGCAACGAGAACGGCAACGGCAACGGCAACGGCAACCAGGACGACGCGGGGGAAGCGTAGCCAGGCGGTACCAGACCCACCACTCGCCAGGTGGCCCCGGGCCACCGCGGAGATACGAGGAACAGTTCACGACATGTCTCAGCCACGGCTACTCGGCGGCCGCTACGAGCTCGACGGCGTCATCGGGCGGGGCGGCATGGCCGAGGTCTTCCGCGCCCGAGACCTCCGCCTCGACCGGCTGGTCGCCGTCAAGACGCTCCGCCACGACCTCGCCCGCGACCACATCTTCCAGGCGCGGTTCCGGCGCGAGGCCCAGTCGGCGGCGTCGCTGAACCACCCCTCGATCATCGCGGTGTACGACACCGGCGAGGACATGGTCGACGGTGTCTCCATCCCGTTCATCGTCATGGAGTTCGTCGACGGGCGCACGCTCAAGGAGCTGCTCGACGACAACCGGCCGCTGCTGCCCGAGCGCTGCGCCGAGATCACCGACGGCATCCTGCGGGCGCTGGAGTACAGCCACCGCAACGGCATCGTGCACCGCGACATCAAGCCGGCGAACGTCATGCTGACCCGGCAGGCCGAGGTCAAGGTGATGGACTTCGGCATCGCGCGGACGATGGACGACAACCAGGCGACGATGACCCAGACCTCCCAGGTCATCGGCACGGCGCAGTACCTCTCGCCCGAGCAGGCCCGCGGCGAGCGCGTCGACCCCCGCAGCGACATCTACTCCACCGGCTGCGTGCTCTACGAGCTGCTGACCGGCCGGCCGCCGTTCACCGGCGACTCCCCGGTGTCGATCGCCTACCAGCACGTGCGCGAGGACCCGGTCCCGCCGTCCCAGATCGACCCCGAGGTCCCGCAGTGGCTCGAGGGCGTCGTCCTGCGGGCCATGACCAAGGACCGCGAGCAGCGGTACCAGACCGCCGAGGAGATGCGCCAGGACATCCAGCGGGGGCTCCAGGGGATGCCCACGCAGGCCGGCACCATGGCCATCGCCGCGGCCGGGGCCACCACCACCCTGCCGCCCGTCCAGGACCGGCGGGACGACTACGACGATTACGACGACTACGACGACGACCGCGACCGACGCGGGTCCCGCACCGCCCTGTGGGTGGCGCTGGGGGCGGCCGTCGTGGCGGCGCTGGCGTTCGTCGTCTGGCTGCTGTTCCTGCAGTCCCCGGCCGACGAGATGGAGATCCCCGACGTCTCGGGCCAGTCGGAGGACGAGGCCCGCCAGGAGCTGGAGGCCGCGGAGTTCACCAACGTCGCGCCCGAGGCGCGCGAGGAGAACAGCGACGACGTCCCCGAGGGCGAGGTCATCGAGACCGACCCCGCCGCGGGGGAGTCCGTCACCGCCGACCGCGAGATCACCATCGTGGTGTCCTCCGGCCCGGGCTCGCAGGAGATCCCCAACGTCGTCGGCCAGGACGTCGACAGCGCCACGCAGGCGCTGGAGGAGGCCGGGTTCGAGATCGGCGACACCTCCGAGGAGGAGTCCGACTCCTACCCGGAGGGGCAGGTCATCCGGACCGACCCGCCGGGCGGGCAGTCGGCCGATCCGGGCAGCCGGATCAACCTCGTCGTGTCCAGCGGGGCCAGGCAGGTCGCGGTGCCCGACCTGAACGGGATGACCCGCGACGAGGCCGCCTCCGCGCTGGAGGACGCCGGGCTGAGCGCGAACTTCACCGAGGAGGACAGCGACCAGGAGGCCGGCCGGGTCATCCGGCAGGACCCGGGTCCCGACTCCCAGGTCGACCCCGGGTCGTCCGTCACCGTGGTCCTCGCCCGGCAGCCGCAGGAGAGCCCGCCGGCGTCCAGCGAGCCGCCGCCGGGCGGCGGTGAGGAGTCGCCGCCGCCGGGGTGGCCCTCGGGCATCCCGTGGCCGCCCGGGAGCGACAACTCCCAGGACCGCGACTGGTGGGACAGCGACGACTGACCGTGACCCCGCACCGGCCGATCCGGCCGGTGCGGGTCCCGCAGCCCCCCGCTGAGGCGTAGACTGGTGCACTCGTCACGCCTCAGTTCCGGCCGAATCGTTTTGGAGCAGCGACCGTGCCCAAATCCCGCAACGATCGCAAGAAGAAGGCCGTCTACACGCCGCCGCCCTCGGCGGCGAAGCCGAAGGTCAGCCCCCGCTGGCTGGCCCCGACCATGATCGCCTTCGGCCTCCTCGGCATCCTGTGGATCGCGGTGTACTACATCGCCGGCGCGATGATCCCCTACATGCAGGACCTCGGGAACTGGAACCTGGCCATCGGGTTCGGCGGCATCATCATCTGCGTCATCTTGTCCACACGCTGGCACTGAGCGCGTTTTCCCAGGTCGGAGCGGTTTCCGACTAGTTATCCACAACTCGCGGCAGCGGTATCCACAGAGTTATCCACAGACTGTGGGTAGCTGTGTTCGACATACCCCTGGCCACCTCGGACGACGGCGGGGCGGGACCGACCGGTCCCGCCCC
>NZ_BCRK01000014.1 GCF_001552555.1 Nocardiopsis trehalosi NBRC 14201
GGGATGCGCCCGCCCCGTGGGCGGGCGCGGCGGGTGGCGGTCGATCGCGCGCCCGGCGGGCCGCCGGCGCCGCCCGTTCCCGGGGCTCGTCCGGTGCCCGGTTTCGGTCCGCGACATGGTGGGATTCGGATCGGTCGACCGCCGGGGCGCCCGGCGTGTCCCGACGCCGGGAGCCGCACCCCCCGGCCCCGCCGGGCGCCGAGCGCACGGCCCCCGGAACGCCGACGGCCCGCGCGCGCTTACGCGCGGGCGGGCCGGGGGAGTGCTCGGGGCGGGGTCTACCAGCCCTGCTGCTGCCCGTAGCCGGGCGGGTACTGCTGGCCGTAGCCCTGCTGGGGCTGCTGCCCGTAGCCGTACCCCTGCTGCTGCTGGCCGTACCCGTACCCCTGCTGCTGGTAGCCCTGCTGGCCGTACTGCTGGCCGGTGGGGTACTGGTAGCCGGCGTAGGGGTCCTGCGCGGCGGCCTGCTGCTGGTACGCCTGCTGCTGCCCCGACGGCTGGTCCTGCGGCTCCGGCTTGGCGGCGGAGTCCTCCTCGGGCTTCGGCTCGTCCTTGGGGTCGGGGCGGAAGATGAACAGCCGCATGGCCGCACCGTCGGCGTTGGCGCTCGGGGTGATCTGGTCCAGCCGCCACCCGGCCTCCTCGATCCCCTCGAGGATGCGGGTCAGGCCGGGCCGGACCTTGCTGGACTCGTCGTCGTAGTTGTTGACGTCCAACTGCACGATGAACATCTTGCGCTTCTGCTGCGCGGCGACCTTGGCGTGTTCGACGACGGTGCTGTCCCTCACGACCTGCGTGACGCTCATGTGTCAACCGTACCTATCTGCTCTGTGCGGCGCTGGGGTGCCCGTTGAGCGTTGCCCGTCCACGTCCGCCGGGGGGCTGCCGCGGACCGTCCGCATCCATCATGCACCTGTATGGGGCCTTCTAGCCACAAGGCCCGGGACCGGCTAGTCCGCGGTCGCCGCCGCCACGGCCTCGGCGATCGGGGTGTCCCCGTTCACCAGCTCCAGGACCCGGCCGATGGTGGCCGGCTCGTCCAGGACGGCCGCGACGACCGCGGCGACGTCGTCCCGCGTGACCGCCGCCCTCTCCACCTTGGGCGCGAGCCGCACCCGTCCGGTTCCCGGGTCGTCGGTGAGCCGCCCCGGGCGCAGGATGGTCCAGTCGGTCTCCAGGGAGCGCCCGCGCAGCTCCTCGTCGGCCGCGCGCTTGGCCTCGACGTAGGCCGCCCACACCGGCTCGGCGTCCGGCGCCGGGCCGTCGTCCACCCCGATCGCCGACACCATCACGTAGCGGCGGATACCGGCCAGCGACGCGGCGTCGGCCAGCAGCACCGCGGCGTCGCGGTCGACCGTGGCCTTGCGTGCCGCCCCGCTGCCGGGGCCGGCGCCCGCGGCGAACACGACCGCGTCGGCCCCCATCAGCTTCTCGGTGAGCCGCGTGGCGGTGGTGTCCTCCAGGTCGACGACGACCGGCTCGGCACCGGCCGCCCGGACGTCGTCGGCGTGGTCGGGGTTGCGGATGAGGCCCACGGGGACGTCGCCGCGCTCGGCGAGCAGGCGCTCCAGGCGCAGGGCGATCTTGCCGTGTCCTCCGGCGATGACGATACGCATACCCGCAGGCTACGTCCTGGGCGGGCGCGCGGGCGCGGCGGCCCGGCCGCGCGCGCCGCCGCCGCGGCCTCAGGACGCGGTCAGCCGGTCCCGCAGCACCCGCTTGAGCAACTTCCCGCTGGCGTTGCGCGGCAGGTCGTCGACCACCTGGACCCGCTTGGGCACCTTGAACCCGGCGAGCCGGCCGCGCGCGAACCCGATCAGCTCCTCCTCGGTCGCCGCCTCCCGGAGCACCACGACCGCCGTCACCGCCTCGCCCCACCGGTCGTCGGGCACCGCCACGACCGCCGCCTCCGCCACCGCCGGGTGCTCGTACAGCGCGTCCTCCACCTCGCGCGACGCCACCAGCACGCCGCCGGTGTTGATGACGTCCTTCAGCCGGTCCACGATCGTCAGGTAGCCGTCGGCGTCGCGGCGCGCGACGTCGCCCGAGTGGAACCACCCGCCGCGGAACGCCTCGGCGGTGGCCTCGGGCGCGTCCCAGTACCCGTCGCACAGCTGCGGCGACCGGTACACGATCTCGCCCGGCTCGCCCGTGCCGACGTCGACCCCCCGCTCGTCCACCAGCCGCGCCTCCACGAACAGCACCGGCCGCCCGCAGGAGTCGAACCGGCCCTCGACGTGCTCCTCGGGGCGCAGCACGGTCGCCAGCGGGCCGATCTCGCTCTGCCCGAAGCAGTTGTAGAACGCCAGTCCGGGATAGCGCGCCAGCAGCGAGCGCAGCACCGGCACCGGCATGATGGCCGCCCCGTAGTACGCCTTGCGCAGCCCCGACAGGTCGCGCCGCTCGAAGTCCGGGTGGCCCGCCAGCGCCACCCACACCGTGGGCGCCGCGAAGAACGACGTGATGCCGTCGCGCTCGATCCGGTGCATCAGGTCGGCCGGGTCGGCGGTGTCGACCACCTCGTTGACGGTGCCCACCATCAGCCCCGGCAGCAGGAACACGTGCATCTGCGCCGAGTGGTACAGCGGCAGCGCGTGCAGCATCCGGTCGCCGGGCGCGATGTCGAGCGCCTGCACCGCGCTCAGGTAGGCGTGCACCAGCGCCCGGTGGCTCATCATCGCCCCCTTGGGGCGCGACGTGGTGCCCGACGTGTACAGCAGCTGCACCAGGTCGGTGTCGGCGACGTCGGTCAGCACCTCCTCCGACGCGTCGGGGTCGCGGGCCACCTCCAGCACCGACTCCGGCGCCCCGCGCAGCGCCAGCACGTCGCGCGCCGGGATGTCGGCCCGCACCTCCTCGACCCGGCCCGCCAGGCGGGGATCGGTGAGCACCACGATGCTGCCGGACTGGGCGAGCAGGTAGCTCAGCTCGCCGCCGGACAGCGCGTGGTTGACCGGCACGTGCACCAGGCCGGCGCGGGCGCAGCCCAGGAACGCCAGCAGGTAGGCGTCGGAGTTGTACCCGTAGGCCGCCACCCGGTCGCCCCGGGTCAGCCCCAGGCCCAGCAGCCAGGCGGCCACCCGGCTCACCCCCTGGTCCAGCCGGGCGTAGGTCCACTCGCGGTCCGCGAACCGCAGCGCCACCCGGTCCGGAGTCCGCGCCGCCGCCCGGCGCAGGACACCGTCGACAGTGCTCGACGTCGTCATCCGCGCATCCCCGACCGCCATGCCGCCTCCCGCGTGCCTCCCCGCCCCGCCGCCCTTTGTGACGTGGCACACCCAACCTAGGGCCGGAGGCGGGTCGGGGGCCAGGAGCGCTCGGTGATCACCGGGACACGCGCGCCGCACGGCGCCCGGCGGACGGCCGCGGCCGCGCACCGGACCCCGGTGCGCGGCCGCGGAACCCCCCGGCCGGCCGGGTCAGCCGACCGTCCAGGTGTCGCCGCCCGCGAGCAGCGCCCCGAGGTCGCCCGGACCCTGCGCGGCCTGCGCGTCGGCGATCTGCTCGGCCATGAGCTCGTCGTAGACGGGCCGCCGGACGTCGCGGAACACCCCGATGGGCACGTGCGCGAACGCCGGCCGGTCCAGCCGCGACAGCGCGAACGCGTACCCCGGGTCCTCGCGGTGGGCGTCGTGGCGCACCAGCCGGTCGGCACCGGCCTCGGCCACGTCGGCCACCACCAGCTCCCCGTAGTCGCCCATGACGACGCCCCGGTCGGGCCCGACGCGCAGCGACTCGCCGTGCTCCAGGCGGAGCAGCCGGGTGTCGCGCTCGGCGGGGTCCTTCAGCGGCTCGAACGCGTCGTCGTTGAAGATCGGGCAGTTCTGGTAGATCTCGACGAACGACGCGCCCTCGTGGTCGGCCGCCGCCCGCAGCACCGAGGTGAGGTGCTTGCGGTCGGAGTCGATGGTGCGCGCCACGAACCCGGCCTCGGCGCCCAGCGCCAGCGACACCGGGTTGAACGGGGTGTCGACCGACCCCGCCGGCGAGGACTTGGTGATCTTGCCCGGCTCGGAGGTGGGGGAGTACTGCCCCTTCGTCAACCCGTAGATGCGGTTGTTGAACAGCAGCACGTTGATGTTGACGTTGCGGCGCAGCGCGTGGATCAGGTGGTTGCCGCCGATCGACAGGCCGTCGCCGTCGCCGGTGATGACCCACACCGACAGGTCGGGCCGGCTCGCGGCCAGCCCGGTGGCGATCGCCGGGGCGCGCCCGTGGATCGAGTGCATGCCGTAGGTGGTCAGGTAGTACGGGAAGCGCGACGAGCAGCCGATGCCCGACACGATGACGATGTTCTCGCGCGGCACCCCCAGCTCCGGCAGGAACGCCTGGAACGCCGCCAGGATCGCGTAGTCGCCGCAGCCCGGGCACCACCGCACCTCCTGATCGGACTTGAAGTCCTTCATCCGGTAGGCGGTGTCGGAGCGGGGGACCAGCTTCAGGCCGCGGAACCCCTGCCCGGCGTCGAATCCGTTGTCACTCGGCACGGTCGATGACCTCCTGAACCACGCCCGCCAGCTCTTCGGCCTTGAACGGCAGGCCGCGGACCTTCGTGTAGCTGATGACGTCGACCAGGAACCGCCCGCGCAGCAGCAGGGCGAGCTGGCCGAGGTTGATCTCGGGCACGAGCACCCGCTCGTAGGAGCGCAGCACCGCGCCCAGGTCCTCCGGGAACGGGTTGAGGTGGCGCAGGTGCGCCTGCGCGACCGTCCCCCCGGCCCGCCGCACGCGGCGCACGGCCGCGCCGATCGACCCGTAGGTGCCGCCCCAGCCCAGCACGAGCACGCGCGCGTCGCCGGTGGGGTCGTCGACCTCCAGCGGCGGGATGTCGCGGGCGATGCCGTCGATCTTGGCCTGCCGCGACCGCACCATGAGGTCGTGGTTGGCGGGGGTGTAGGAGATGTTGCCGGTGCCGTCGCTCTTCTCGATGCCGCCGATGCGGTGCTCCAGGCCGGGCGTGCCCGGCACCGCCCACGGGCGGGCCAGGGTCTCGGGGTCGCGCAGGTAGGGGTGGAACGCCCCGTCGTCGGCGTTGGGCGCGGTGGTGAACTCCACCGACAGGTCGGGCAGGTCGGCGGTGTCGGGGATGCGCCAGGGCTCCGACCCGTTGGCGAGGTAGCCGTCGGAGAGCACGATCACCGGGGTGCGGTACTTCGTGGCGATCCGGGTGGCCTCGATCGCCACGTCGAAGCAGTCCGAGGGCGACCGGGGCGCCAGCACCGGCACCGGCGACTCCCCGTTGCGGCCGTACAGCGCCAGCAGCAGGTCGGCCTGCTCGGTCTTGGTGGGCATGCCGGTGCTGGGGCCGGCCCGCTGCACGTCGACCACGATCAGCGGCAGCTCGGTCATGACGGCCAGGCCGAGGGTCTCGCCCTTCAGCACCATGCCGGGCCCCGATGTCGTGGTGACCCCCAGCGACCCGCCGAACGCGGCACCCAGCGCGGCGCCGACGCCCGCGATCTCGTCCTCCGCCTGGAACGTGCGGACGCCGAACCGCTTGTGCCGGGACAGCTCGTGCAGGATGTCGGAGGCCGGGGTGATCGGGTAGGACCCGAGGAACAGCGGCAGCCCCGCCAGCCGCGCGCCCGCGATCAGGCCGTAGGAGGTCGCCAGGTTGCCGGTGATGTTGCGGTAGGTGCCCGCCGGCAGCTTCGCGGGCCGCACCTCGTAGGAGACCGCGAAGTCCTCGGTGGTCTCACCGAAGTTCCACCCGGCCTGGAACGCCGCCAGGTTGGCGGCCAGGATGGTGGGCTTGCTGGCGAACTTCGTCTTGAGGAAGCCCTCGGTGCCCTCGGTCGGCCGGTTGTACATCCACGAGAGCAGGCCCAGGGCGAACATGTTCTTCGCCCGCTCGGCGTCCTTCTTGGAGACGTCGAACTCCGCCAGCGCGTTGACCGTCATCGAGGTCAGCGGCACCGGGCTCACCTTGAACCCGGCCAGCGAGCCGTCGGTGAGCGGGTCGGCGGCGTAGCCGACCTTGGCCAGGCTCCGCTTGGTGAACTCGTCGGTGTTGACGATGACGGTCGCGCCGGGCGGCAGGTCCTCGACGTTGGCCTTGAGCGCCGCGGGGTTCATCGCGACGAGCACGTCCGGCGCGTCGCCCGGCGTCATGATGTCGTGGTCGGCGAAGTGCAGCTGGAAGCTGGAGACACCGGGGAGCGTGCCCGCGGGGGCGCGGATCTCCGCGGGGAAGTTGGGCAGGGTCGACAGGTCGTTGCCGAACGACGCGGTCTCCTGCGTGAACCGGTCGCCGGTCAACTGCATGCCGTCGCCGGAGTCGCCTGCGAAGCGGATGATGACGCGATCGAGTCGTTCGACCTGCTTGGTCACGGTGATCGCCGACCTCCTAGGTGAGCCGCGAACGCGGGGACGCGGCTCGGTTGCCAAGGCCCGACCGCCACGGTCTCCCCCGGCGGGGCCGGAGGGGGTGGCTGGAGCCGTTCGGTTTCAGCGGGGACCTGGGTTGCGGCCTGCGGGTGCGCGGTTCCCGCGCCGGCGGGCACCCGCGGACGGGCAGGGGGCCGTCAGCGGGGGCGCGGCGCGGCCGCCCGCGGGGGCGGGGACACGTACGGGCGCGCGGCCGGGGTCAGGCCCGACACAGCGCGCTGGCGATCCGGACGAGGTCCACGTGCCGCCGGACCACGAGGAGTGCTCCGGGCGAGGTGATCGAAGTGATGACGGCCACTCTCGCACTATAGGTCGCCGCCCCTGGGCGGAATCGGGCGGGTGTGCCATCTCACACTCCCCGCTCCGACCGGGCGCGGGGGGTGACGCGGGCGCCGGGCGGCGGCAGCGGACCGTGACGTTCGTCGCCGCCCATCGGGAACGCAACACCCCGATCCACACGTTCGAGACAATGGACCGGCCTGGAGGGGGCCGCAGGACCGAGGGAGGCCGGAAGTCGCCGTGCACCGCAACACGTTCCGGGCAGCGGCCCTGCTCGCCGGACTCTCGGGCCTGGCCGCCGTGGCCGGCTGGACCTGCGCCGGGGCCAAGGGCCTGCAGTTCGGGATCATCGTCGCCGTGGCGATCAACGGCCTGGTCTACTTCTTCGGCGCCACCTCGGCGCTGCGCGCCATGCGCGCCCGCCCCGTGAGCGAGATCGAGCAGCCCGAGCTGTACCGGATCGTCCGCGAACTCGCCACCGAGGCCCGCCAGCCCATGCCGCGCCTCTACCTGTCGCCCACCCCGGCGCCCAACGCCTTCGCCACCGGGCGCAGCCCGCGCACGGCCGTCATCTGCTGCACCACCGGGCTGCTGCGCACCCTCGACGAGCGGGAGCTGCGCGGGGTGCTCGCCCACGAACTCGCGCACGTGCGGCGCGGCGACACCCTCGTCGGGTCGGCGGCCACCACGGTGGCGGCCATCATCACCTCGCTGACCGCGCTCGCCCTGCTGCTGCCGCTCGGCGACTCCGAGGACGAGGACGTCCCCAGCCTCCTCGGCGGGCTGCTGTTCCTGGTGCTCGGCCCGCTGGCGGCCGGGGTCATCCACTGCGGGGTCAACCGGAACCGCGAGTACCGCGCCGACGCCGACGCCGCCCACCTCACCGGCGACCCGCTGGCCCTGGTGTCGGCGCTGCGCAAGATCGAGATCGGCACCCGCACCCACCCGCTGCCGGCCGAGCGCCCGCTGCTCGCGGCGGCGCACCAGATGATCGCCCACCCGTTCCCCGAGCGCGGGATCGCGCGGCTGTTCGCCGCGCATCCGCCCATGGCCGAGCGGGTGCGCCGGCTGCGCGCCCTGGCCGCCGAGTGGGAGGGCCCCTGACCCCGCGCCCGGCCTCCGGGCGCCCTGGGGCTGCTCAGGGGCACGCGGGCGCGCCCGCGTGCCCGCCGGGCCGGACCGGGTGCCCCCGATGCGCCCAGCGGCGCCCTCCGGCCGGCGGACGGCCGGGCCGGGCGGGCGGCGGCGCCCCCGGCTAGCGGTAGTTCACGAACTGGAGGGCGAGGTCGAGGTCCTTGTCCTTCAGCAGGGTCATGACGGCCTGGAGGTCGTCCTTCTTCTTGGAGCTGACCCGCAGCTCCTCGCCCTGGATCTGCGCCTTGACGCCCTTGGGGCCCTCTTCGCGGATGATCTTGGAGATCTTCTTGGCGTCCTCGCTGGAGATGCCCTCCTTGAGGGACACCGGGAGCCGGTACTCCTTGCCGGAGATCTTGGGCTCGTCGGCGGCGTCGAGGACCTTCAGCGACACGTTCCGCTTGATCAGCTTCTCCTTGAACACGTCCAGGGCGGCCTTGACGCGCTCCTCGGAGTTGGCGCGGATCTCGACGCCCTGGTCGCCCGACCACGTGATGCCGGCGCCGGTGCCCTTGAAGTCGAAGCGCTGCGACAGCTCCTTGCCCGTCTGGTTCAGGGCGTTGTCGACCTCCTGCCGGTCGAGCTTGGATACGACGTCGAAACTGGATTCAGCGGCCACGTGCGTTCACACTCTTCCACGACGGTTTGCGGGGGCCGCCGCCCCCTGCGGGGGCGGGGCCGCGGCGGTACATGCGGAGCAGCCGGCCGCCGGAGGCGGGCGCGCGGCTGCGGCAGCATCCGAGCTTAGCCGGGCCCGCCGGGCGGGGCCGAGCCGCCGATTTCGTGTCAGCCGGGGAGATCCGCTATTCTCGGTCATGCGCCGCGGCCCTGGAGCCGCAGCACACCCGGCAGGTTGCCCGAGCGGCCAATGGGAGCGGACTGTAAATCCGTCGGCTTAGCCTTCCAAGGTTCGAATCCTTGACCTGCCACCCGTATCGAAGGCCCCGGTGACCAGCGTTCGCGCCGGCCACCGGGGCCTTCGGCGTTCCCGGCCCGCCGTTCCACGCGCGCCCGCGCGCGGAAGCGGCGTCCGCACGGTGATCCCACGCTTCCCCGCGCTGGGCCACGCGCGCCCGCGCGGAACGGCGGCGGAGCGCCGCCCCGGGGCGCGGTCGCGGACCCGCCGGACGGTGCGGGGCGCCGCCGCGTGCGCCTTCCCCGATCCGGTTCCCCGGAAACCCGGTGGCGGCCGGGGCGTGTGGGCTAGGCTCGGATCCGCCGACGCGGGCGCCGTGCGCGCCGCTCGGCCGCGGGCCGGTGCCGTCGCACCCCCGCACCCTCCGCCGCCTTCGCGGGTCTCCGCGCGCCGCCGCGCCCCCACGGCGCCGCGCCGGTGTGTTACGGCATGTCCGTATCTTGAGATGTACCGTTTCGTCCCCCGGGGGCGATCCCGGTCTCCCGCGTGTCCGGCGGCGCGCGGGCGCGCCGCGCCGCCGCGCGGCCGCCGCCCAATTTGCGGCCCATGCCCCGGCAAAGCACCGGCAACGCCCCGAAACGCGTTCCTACGGGACACGTCGGCGAATCGGGAAATCTCCGTAAATATTTGAGCGTCATTTCCGGTGGTTTTCTCCATTCGCTATTCAGTGGGCGAACCGGACATTTTACAAACCCGCTTTTCGGCGTTGACAAAAACGCTTCCCGGGGTCGATGATTGCCGCAGTCCACCACGACATCGGGCGCCACGCGCGTCTTTATCCAGATCCTCGTTCCACGTATTCCGGGGGAATCAGATGAAGAAGTTCACCGCTGCTGGGATCATCGCCGGCGCCGCGCTGAGCGCCATGTTCATGGGCGCTCCCGCTTACGCCGACGGTGCCAACTCGGGTGACCAGCAGTTCAACCAGAACCTGCAGGTCGTGCCGATCGTCCTGTGCAACACCGAGGTCAACGTCATCGCCGTCCCGATCGACATCCTGTCGCCGAACACCACCGGCGACTGCGGCAACGGCGACTCCAGCGTGAACGTCAAGAAGACCAAGGACGTCGAGATCGAGAAGTAACCACGGGAATTCCCGTCGGTCTTCTCCGGATTCTCCGGGAGGGGGCGCGCCATGCGCGCCGCGCGACGCCGATCCGGCCGACGCGCCCGCATTCCCGCGCCTCCTCCCGAACCACCGCCGGGCCCGGCCCGGCGGCTCCACCGAACAACGAACGTCATTTACAGGAGACACCATGCTGCGCAAGCTCAGCGTCGCCGGCCTCGTGGCCGGCGCGGCCCTCAGCGCCCTCGCCTTCGCCGCCCCCGCCCACGCCGACGCCAACTCGGGCGACCAGCAGTTCAACCAGAACCTCCAGGTCATCCCGATCACCGCCTGCAACGTCGAGGTCAACGTCATCGCTATCCCGGTCGACGTCCTGTCCCCGAACACCACCGGCGACTGCGTCAACGGCTCCAGCGGCACCAACGTGAAGACCGAGACCGAGGTCGAGGTCGAGAAGCACGGCAAGAAGCACTGATTCGAGGGATGCGCATGTTCCGCAGGCTCGCCGCCGTCGGCATCCTCGCCGGAGCGGTCCTGGGCGCGGTGACCACCGGATCCGCGCACGCGGGAGGGCCGCCCGGTCAGCAGTTCGACCAGAACCTGCAGATCGCGCCGATCACCCTCTGCAACGTGGAGGTCAACGTGATCGCCGTCCCGGTCGACGTGCTGTCGCCGAACACCACGGGTGACTGCATCAACGGTCCCACCCTGGTGAACCTCGACTCGGACCGCGCCTGGGAGGCCATCCCGGACGGCGCCGACGAGGACTGGCCCGGCCACACCGGCTACTAGACGGCCCACCGGCCCCCGGATTCCCCGCAAGGGGGGTCCGGGGGCCGTCGCGTTCCCCGGCCGCCCGCGCGTCATACCGCCTCGCTCCGGAGCGTCGCCACTAGGCTGACGCGCAGTGACAACGCCCAGGTCGCCGCGGAACCCGGAGGACCCATGGTTTCCACCCGCACCGCTCTCCTCGCCCTGCCGGGCGCGCTCGCCCTCATCACCGGCTGCGGCGGCCAGGACGCCGAGCCGCCCCGCGGCACCGCCGCGGAGTCGCCCCCCGCGGCGTCGGCCCCCGCGAGCCCCGACCCGCACGCGTCGGCGTCCGCCTCCACCGGCCGGTTCGTCTACAACACCTACGCCGACGAGAACGGCGACGCCGAGCAGGAGCCCGAGGGCCTCGTCGCGTCGGAGTTCACCACCTTCACCGGCATGGAGTGGAGCGTCTGGGACAGCGACACCGCCGAGGGCCGCGGCCGGGTCTCCGGCACCTGGTGCCTGCCCGAGTGCCAGGACCAGCCCTACGCGGTCACCGTCGAACTGGGCGACCCCGAGACCGTCGACGGCGTCACCTACTACTCCACCTACGAGATCACCGACACCGGCGACCTCCCCGAGGACCTGCACGAGCGCATGGTCGAGGCCGACGACGGCCGGCTGACGCTCCCCGGCGAGGGGTAGCCCGGCCGGTCCGCGGGCCCCCGGCGGTCCGCTGCGCCGGACCGGCCGCCAAGAATTACCCCCGAACGAACCTCCGCAGGTCAGAGCCCCATTCTCGGCCGCATTCGGGCGCCCGGGAACGGGGTTTTGGGCGCGGCGGCGGCCCGGGGTCTTTAGTCTGCTGAGTTGTGGGTGACTCAGCGAACGACGTGACGGCGCCCCTCGCGGAGACCAGCGCGCGAGGGCGGGCGCCCCTGCCGCACGGCCGCGGGTCCGCGCCCGCCCCGGGCGCCGCCGACCCCGCCCCGCCGCGGCCCGCCGGCCCCGCGGTCCCGACCCCCGACGGCCCGGTTCCGCGTCACGGCCGGGCCGCCCTGCTCCGCCTCGCCGGCTGGTTCGCCGCGGCCGACGCCGCGACCGCCCACGAGGTCTACACCGCCGCGTTCGCCCTGCACCCGGCCACCCACCTCGGCGGCCCCGCCGAGGACGACTCCGTCGCGGCCACCACCAGCTGGTGGGACGGCCCCCTCGCGCCCACCGCCGCCGTCCGGCTGAGCAGCGCGCTGCCCGCCGCGCCGGCCCGCGCCCACGGCGCGCAGCGGGCCCGGCTGCGCGACGCCGCCGAGTCCTCCGCCCACTGGCGCCGCTCCGCCGCCCAGGAGCTGCGGCGGGTGCTCGCCGAACCCACGGCCGCCGACGCCCGCGTGCTGCTGTCCAGCTCGGCCATGGACGTCCTCATGGAACTGCTCACGGCCGCGCTCGGTTCGGGCGACGCCACCCGCGCCCCGGTGTCGGCGGGCGACCTCGAACTCGGCATCCGGCTGCACGTCCGGCACGTGTCCGAAGCCGCCGTGAGCGTGCGCGGCTCCGGCGGCGACCTCGACCTGGACGGCCTGCGGCTGCGCGTCACCCCGTTCGCGGTCCTGTCGGACGCCGCCGACGACGACACCGCCGGCGACGGCACCGCCGCGCCCGACGCGCGCCCCGAGCGGCTGGTGCGCCACGCGTGATCGCGCCGCGCGCCCCCCGCCGCACCGGTCGAGCAGGAGGTGAGGACGTCCGTGACGTCGCATGAGGACATCGCGCTCATCGGGGAGCGCCAGGCCGCCGCCCGGCGGCTGCTGGCCGAACCGCTGCTGACCGCGCGCACCCACCCCGACGACTTCGCGGTGGTCCGGTCGCACTCGGAGTGGCTGACCCAGCGCTTCCGCCGCGTGCTCGGCTACGAGCTGACGGTCGCCGCCGACCACGCCCGCCTGGTCAAGGCGGGGCAGGTGCGGCCGGTCGTCCGGCCGCTCGCCCGCGCCAGCGGCGCCTACTTCTCCCCGCGCGCCTACGCCTACCTCGCCCTCGCCCTGGCGGCGCTGGTCGAGGCGCCCCCGGAGGTCGACCTCGCCCGGCTCGCCGCGGACGTGCGGGCCGCCGCCGACGAGGCCGGGCTCGACCTCGATCCCCGCGAGCGCATGTCGGAGCGGCGGGCGTTCGTCGCCGCGCTGCGCCACCTCGCCGGCTGGGGGGCGGTCAGCGTCCGCGAGGGCGACCTGGCCGCCCACGCCGCCGACGCCGCCGCACCGGTCCGCCTGGCCGTCCACCACGAGGTCGCCCGGCGGGTGGTCGCCCACCCGCCGCACTCCACCGCCGACCCCGGCGACTTCGTGCGCGGCATGGAGAGCGGCGACCCGGCCGGGGACGCGGCGGGGGAGGTGGCGCTGCGCCGCGCGCTGGCCGAGACCGCCGTGGTCTACCGCGCCGACCTGTCCCGGCGGCAGCGGGAGCGCCTGGCCGGCCACCAGTGGCGGGCCGTCGCCGAACTCGGCGACCTCCTCGGCTGCGACGCCGAGATCCGGGCCGAGGGGGTGGCGCTCATCATGCCGGACGAGGCCGAGGGCGCCCACGCCGTCGCCTTCCCCAGCGCCGACCCCGCCGGGCAGGCGGCGCTGCTGCTGGTCGAGCGCCTCGTGGCCCGGCTGCGCCCGGACGCCGCGGCGTCGGCGGTCCCGGTGCCCGCGGGTGTCCTGGCCGCCGAACTGGCCGCCGTGATCGGCCCGGCCGACGGGGCCGGCGACCGGTGGGGGCGGGCCGCCGTCAGCCACGTCCCCGACCCGGACGACCTGGAGGTCCGGGTGCTGCGGCTGCTGCACCGGAGCCGGCTGCTCGACCACCCCGACCCGGCGGCCGCCGGGCACGAGGGGTGGACCCTGCGCGCCGCGGCCGCCCGCTACGGCGGCCGCCCGGCCGGAGCCGGGCCCGCCGGCCCCGGCGGCGAGGGCGGCGCGTGACCCCCCGCACCCCCTCGGCGGCACTCACGCGATCCGGGAGAATGGCAGGGGCGCCGGAGCCGGACCCCCGACGGCGCGGCGACGCGGCACGGCACGGAGCGGAGGAGGGTCGATGACCGACGCGGGCGACACCGGACGACCGGACGCGACGACACCGCCCGGCGGGACACCCGCCCCGTCCGGCGGCGGCCCCGCACGCCCGGCCGAGGACGCGGCCGACCCCGCGCGCGACGAACGGCTCGACACCCGCCCCCTCCGGCTGCCCGGCGCCGGCCGGCGCGGCCGCACCGACCCCGACCTCCTCGGCGCCGTGCCCGCGGCTCCCGCTCCGCCGCCCCGCCCCCCGTTCGGGACCACCGGTGCGCCCGACCGGGACAGCGGGCCCCCGACCGATCCGCGCGGCGTCCGCCGCTTCCCGGGGGCGCCGACCGGACCGAACGCCCCCTTCGCCCGCCCTCTCCGCGGAACGGACCCCGTGAGCGACACCCCGGCCCGCGCCTCCGGCGCCGACCCCGACCGCCCCGGCGGCCCCGCGTCCGCGCCCTCCGGCGCGGCCGATCCGCTCGCGGACGCGGCCACCCCGCCCGGCGGCGTGCCGGTCCCGTCCGTCGGCACCGATCCCGGCGGTCCGCTCGCCTCCGGCGCGCACGACCCGGCGCCGCCCGCGCCGGACGCCCCCGAGGCCGCTCCCGAGGGCGCCGGCGACGGGGGCACGTCCGGCGGCACCGACGCGGCCGCGCCGGTGCGGTCCGGCGCCGACGGCGATCAGCGCCCGGCCGACGACGCCACCACCGTTCCCGGCACCCCGGACGCCGCCGAGACCGATGCCACCGCCCCTGCCGCCCCGACCGCCGCCGGTCCGGCGCCCGCCGGCGCCCCCGATGCGGTCGGCCCTCTCGCGCCGAGCGGGGAGGCGTCCACCGACCCGGTCAGCGCGTACGCCGACCCCCTCGGCCTGGACACGCCCGCCCCGGCCGCCGCCCACCCGCTCGACCCGGACGCGCCGGCCGAGGCCGCCGCACCCGCCGCCGACCCGTGGGCGGACACCCCGCCCGCCGGAACGCCCGGCGACCTCCTCGGCGGGCGCGCCGCCGCCGACCCCGACGCGGACACCGACACCGACGCCGACCCCGACGCCGCGCCCGAGGCCGCCCCCGACCGCGCCGCGCGCTCCCGGCGCGGCCGCCCGTCCCAGCGCGCCACCCCCACCCGCTTCCGGCTGCACCGCGCCGGCATCCAGAACGTGTGGCAGTACGACGACCACGTCTTCCGCTTCGCCGACGGCCGGCTGCTGCTGCGCGGCCGCAACGGCGCGGGCAAGTCCAAGGCGCTGGAGATGCTGCTGCCGTTCCTGCTCGACGGCGACGCCCGCCGCCTCGACACCACCGGCACCAGCCGCACGAGCCTGCGCTGGCTGCTCCTGGACGGCCGCGGGTCCGACACCGACCCGGCCCCCGACGCCGAGCCGCCCACCGCCACCCTGGGCTACCTGTGGGTGGAGTTCGCCCGGGGGCGGGGCGAGGACCGGCGCCGCCTCACCCTCGGCGCGGCGATCACCGCGGCCCCCGGCACCGACGCGCGCAGCGTCTTCTTCGTGACCGAGCGCCGGGTCGGCCCCGACCTGCGCCTGGTCGCCGACGGGCGCCCCATGGCCATCGACCGGCTGCGCACCGAGGTCGGCCCGGACAACTGCTACGACTCCCCGGTGGCCTACCGGGGCCGCGTCATGCGCGACCTGTTCGGCATCGACGACCCCGTCCGCTACCGCAACCTCATCCACCTGCTGTACCGGCTGCGCCGCCCCACCATCGGCGAGCGACTGGAGGCCGGCGAACTGGTGTCGGTCCTCTCCGAGGCGCTGCCGCCCATGGACGAGACCGTCCTGGACGAGATGGCGCGCAACGTCACCGACCTGGAGGAGGCCCGCTCCCGGCTGGCGTCCCTGCGGTCGGCCCGCGAGCAGGTGGCGGGGTTCCTCACCGACTACCGGGGCTACCTCCAGGCCACCCTGCGCGGCCAGGCGCGGACCGTCCGCGCCCAGATCGGCGCCTACCGCGACCGCGACGCCGAGGTCGGCCGCCTGCGCGCCGAGCTGGACCGCCTCGTCGGCGTCGAGAGCGGGGTGCAGGAGGAGCGCGACCGGCTCCGCCGCACCCGCGACACCGCCGCCTCCGACGCCGACACCCTCTCCGCCGGGGGCACCGCCGCCCCCGCCCCCACCGACTACGAGCACCAGGCCCGGCAGGCCGCCGTCACCGCCTACATCCGCGCCGCCGAGGCGTCCTGGGCCGCCGCCGACTACGCCATCGCCGCCGAGGCCGGCACCCGGGACCGGCTGGCCGACGACGTCACCGCCATCGACAGGGCGCTGGCGGACCTGCGCCGGTCCGGCGGCCACCTGGCCGAGACCGCCCGCCAGGCCGGGGTGGCGGCCGCCGCCGAGGCGCAGGTGCCGCACCCCGTGCCCACCACCCTCGCGCCCCGCGAGAGCGTCACCCACGTCGACCTCCAGGGCCTGGAGCAGGCGGTCGAGCGCGAACCCGTCGCCGGCATCGACCTCGCCGACCTCCGCGCCGGACTCGCCGAACTGCACGACCGCTACGCCCGGGCCGACGACGCGGCCGCCGAGCGCGCCGCCGCCGCCACCGCGCTGCGCGAGCGCGCCGCCGAGCACGCCGCCGCCGAACGCCGCGAGGCCGCGCTCGACAGCGAGGCCGAGGCCGCCGACGCCGCCTTGGAGCGCGCCCGCGACCGCGAGCGCGACGCCATCGACGCCGTGCGCGCCGCCAGCTCCGCCTACGCCGACCGGGTCCGCGCGTGGAGCGGCCGGCTGCGCGCCGCCGCCCCCGACGGCGACCTCGGCGACGCGCTCGCCGACCTGGAGGAGAGCGTCGAACTCCCGCTCACCGACGCGCTGCGGGTGCTCGACGCCGAGGTTCCGGCCGCTGTGGCCCGGCGGGCGCACGCCATCGTCGACCCGCTGCTGCGCGACCTGCGCACCCGCCGCGACACCGCGGTGGGGGAGGAGCGCGAGCTGGCCGCGGAGCTGGACGAACTGGCCGAGCGCACCGCCGCGGGCGCCGCCGGCCCGGCCCCCGCCCCGCCCGCCTGGGCCGCCGCCGACCGCTCCGCGGCCGCCGGGGCCCCGTTCCACCTCGCCGTCGACTTCGCCGAGGCCCTCACCGCAGAGGAGCGCGCCGGCCTGGAGTCCGCCCTGGAGGCGTCCGGGGTGCTCGCCGGGTGGATCACCGCCGACGGCGCGCTCACCGGCACCGCCGCGAGCGACGTCCTGCTCGTCCCGGGCCGCCCGGTCAAGGGGCGCACCCTGCTCGACGTGCTCGTCCCCGCCGACGGGCTCGCCGGGGTGTCGACCAGCACCGTCACCGCCCTCCTCGGCTCGATCGCGCTGCTCCCCGCCCCCGGCGAGGGCGAGCCCGAACCCCGGCACCGCCGCGACAGCACCCCGCCGCCCGCGACCGCCGTCGCGCTCGACGGCCGGTGGCGGATGGGCGCGGCGTCGGGCACGCACCGCAGGGCCGCCGCCGAGTACATCGGAGCGGCCGCCCGCGCCGAGGCCGCCGAGCGCACCCGCGCCAACGTCGACCGGCGCATCGCGATCGCCGAGGCGCTGCTCGCCGAGGCCGAGGAGCGCCGCGCCGAGACCGAGCGCCAGTTCGCCGAGTTCGTCGAGATCTCCCGCGCGGTCCCCGACCCCGCCGACCTGCTCACCGCCTGGGCGGCGCTCGACAACGCCCGGTCCTGGCTCGCCGCGGCCGCCCGCGACCACGCCGCCGCCCGCGCCGCCGCCGAGTCCGCCCGCGCCGCCACCCTGGAGCTGCGCGCCGCCGTGGCCGGGCCAGCGGCCGAACACGGCCTGCCGTCCGGCGTGGACGGCCTCACCGAAGTGCTCGCCGCCCTCGACCGGCTGCGCGTGCAGATCCACGCCGCCCACCGCGACCTCGACGCCCTCGCCGCCCTGCTGGAGGTCTACGCCCGCCACGAGGGCGAGTGGGAGCGGGCGCGCGCCGGCCGCGTCCTCGCCGAGGACGTCCGCGGGGCCGCCATCGACGACATGATCACCGTCCGGCGCGACATCGAGCTGACCGACCGCGCCCGCGCCGCCGCCCCCGAGCAGATCGCCACCGCCGTCGGCCAGGTGCGCGAGCGCATGGCCGAGGCCGCCGGGCGCCTGCCCGAGGTCGAGCGCGCCGCCCAGCAGGCCCGCGACGACCGCGTCGCCGCCGAGTCCCGCCTCGACGCCGCCGTGTTCGAGCGCGCCGAGCAGGCCCGCCGCGCCCTCGCGGCGGGGGGCGTCCTGCGCGGCATGCTCGCCGCGGGCGGCACCGGGGACGCCCCCGACCCCGCGCTGCTCACGGCCGCCGGGCTCACCGCCACGGCCGCGCTCGACGACGCGGGCGCCGGCGCCGCCCCGGACCCGGCCGAGGCGGCCGGGGACGACGCGCGCGACACCACCCTCGCCGAGCGCGTCGACGCCCTGGACGGGCTCCTCACCGCCGTCGAGGCCGACCTCGGCCCCGAACCCGCGCCCGGCACCGAACTCGACAGCAGCGGCATCCTGCGGCGCCGCGAGGAGCTGCACGGCCTGCTCGCCGCGCGCGACGCGGCGGGCGCCTGGACCGAGCTGACCGAGCCGGCCGGGGTCAAGCGGCTCACCGTCCACGACGACGACGGCGCCCACGACATCACCGCCTACGCCGACCGCCTGGACCGCGCCGTCGCCGCCGCCGAGGAGGCCGCCCTGCTCCGCGAGGAGGAGGCGTTCGAACGGCACCTCCTGGGCGAGCTGGCCGGCCACCTGTCGCGCCAGATCGACGAGGCGCGGGCGCTCATCGCCACGATGAACGCCGTCCTGGGCGACGTCACGACCTCCCAGGGGCTCGGGGTCCGCCTCGACTGGCGGCTGGCCCCCGACGCCGACGAGGACGTCCGGGCGGTGGTGCCGCTGCTCGCCCGCCCGGCCGAGCAGCGCACCCGGGTCGAGACCACCCGGCTGCGCGACGCGCTGCGGCGCTGCATCGAGGCGATCCGCCGGCTCGACCCCGGCGCCACCGGCGGCGCCCACCTGCGGGCCGCCCTGGACTACCGGTCGTGGTTCGCGTTCACCGTCTACGTCACCAACGCCGCCCACCCCGAGCGGGAGCGGCGGCTCGGCCACCGCACCGCGCTCAGCCAGGGCGAGCAGCGGGTCATCGCCTACCTGGTGCTGTTCGCCGCCGCGGCCGCCCAGTTCGGGTCGCTGGCCGAGCAGGCGCCCGACGCGCCCCGGCTCATCCTGCTGGACGACGCGTTCGCCAAGGTGGACGAGCCCACGCACGGCCGGCTGCTCGGGCTGCTGGTCGAACTCGACCTCGACTTCGTGCTCACGTCCGAGCGCGTGTGGGGGTGCTTCCCGACCGTGCCGAGCCTGCACATCTACGAGTGCCTGCGCGATCCCGCCGTCCCGGGCATCGCCACCCTGCACTTCACCTGGGACGGCACCCGGCGCAGACTCGTCGGGGTGTGACGCCCCCGGCCCGCGGGCGGTGGCCCGGAGTCGCGGACGCGGCCTACTGCTTTCTCCCGGTCTGTCCTAGTCTGCAGTGCAAGGTCGACAATGGAGCTGTGTGGTGACGACAGAGGATACGGTCCCTGCGGCGTTCGCCGGAGAGCCCCCCCGCCCCGACGACGGTGACACGGCGGCGGCCCGCGTCGTCCTCGCCCGCCTCGCCGGCGCGCCGCTCGACCCCGCCGCCCGCGGCTGGGTGGCGGCGGCCCTGCTGGGCGACGGCGCCCTGGAGGCGTGCGCGCGCGGCGAGACCGTCTCGGTCCCGCCCGTCCCCGCCGACACCCGCCCCGAGACCCCCGCCGACGTCCCCGCCCGCCGCGGCTACCTCAGCCGGATCGAGGTGCAGGGCTTCCGCGGCATCGGCCGGCCCACCGCCCTGGACTTCCCGCCCGGCCCCGGCCTGACCGTCATCGTCGGCCGCAACGGGTCCGGCAAGTCGAGCTTCGCCGAGGCCGCCGAGGCCGCCCTGACCGGCCGCAACGTCCGCTGGGACGGCATGCCCGCCGCCTGGCGCGACGGCTGGCGCAACCTGCACTACGACGAGCACACCGAGGTCAGCGTCCACCTCCAGCTCGCCGGCGAGACCGCCCCGCTGCGCGTCACCCGCGTGTGGACCGGCGACAGCGTCCGCTCCGCGCGCGGCGAGGTCGTCCACCCCTCCGGCCGCACCACCCCGCTGCGCGGCCTCGGCTGGGACGCCGACCTCGCCCGCTACCGCCCGTTCCTCTCCTACGACGAACTGGGCCGCGCCGTCACCGGCCGCGCCGCGGAGCTCTACGACACCCTCACCGCCCTCCTCGGCCTCACCGGGCTCGCCGACGCCGAGCGCCGCCTCGCCAAGGCGTGCGACCGCCTCGCCAAGCAGCGCGACCGGCCCGGCCGCGACCTCGGCTACCTGGCCGAGCGCATGCGGGCCGCCACCGACCCGCGCGCCCGCCGCGCGGCCGACCTGCTCGCCGCGCCGTCGATCGACCTCGACCGGCTGGCCGCCATCGCCGCCGACGACGGCCCGGCGGACCCCGCCCGCCAGCTCGTCCTGCGCCGCCTGCGCCGCCTCTCGGTCCCCGAGCGCACGCTGCTGTCCGACGTCGTCAACGAACTGCGCGGCGCCGCCATGGAGCTGGCCATGGCCGAGGGCACCAAGGGCGACCGCGCCCGCGGCGTCGTGGAGCTGCTCCGCCAGGCCCTGGAGCACCACCGGCGCCACCCGGCCGAGCACGACTGCCCCACCTGCGGCGCCCCGGGCGCCATCGGCCCGCAGTGGGCCGACCGCGCCCGCGCCGAGATCGCCTCCCTGGACCGGGTCGCGGCCGGGGCCGCGGCCGCCTACGAGCGCGCCGACGCGGCCCGCGACCAGGCCCGCTTCCTCATGGCCCCCATGCCGTCCTGGCTGCCCGCCGACAGCGAGCTGGGCCGCGTCTGGGCCGAGTGGGAGGCGGGCGCGCACATCACCGACCTCGGCGAGCTGGCCCGGCACATCGAGACCGTGGGGCGGCGCCTGCGGTCCACCGCGATCGCCGCGCGCAAGGCGGCGGGGGAGAGCCTGGACGACCCCACCGACGGGTGGGGCGACCTCGCCGAGCAGCTCGCCGCCTGGGTCGACGACGCCCGGGGGGCCGTGCGCGCCCGCGAGACCCTGCGCCCGGCCGAGCAGGCGCTGACCTGGTTCACCGGGCTGGCCCGCGAGATCCGCGCCGAGCGGCTGCGCCCGCTGGCCGCGCAGGCCGAGCACGTGTGGCAGCGGCTGCGCCAGGAGCGCCGCATCGACCTGGAGGCGCTGCGGCTGGTGGGGCGCGGGGCGCAGCGGCGCGTCGCGGTCGACGTGGCCGTCGACGGCGCCGACACCGAGGGCAACGCGCCGGGCCTGCTCAGCCAGGGCGAGTTCCAGGCGCTGGCGCTGTCGATCTGCCTGCCGCGCACGCTGGTGCCGGGCAACCCGTTCGGGTTCCTGCTGCTGGACGACCCGGTGCAGGCCATGGACACCGAGACGGTCGAAGGGCTGTCGGCGGTCCTCGCCGAGGTGGGGCGGCACCGCCAGCTCGTGGTGTTCACCCACGACACGCGGCTGCCCGACGCGCTGCGCCGCCTGGGGCTGCCGGCCGCCATCCGCACCATCCACCGCGACGCGATGTCCAACGTGTGGGTGGCCGACCCGGGGTAGCGGCCCGCCCCGGCGGGCTCCGCCGGGGCCCGGGCGGGGCCGGAGTGGGGCTCCGCGCTCGATTTGGCAGAGCACCCCGCGCGCCCTGTATAGTCATGACCAACGCGAAGGGCGGAACCCCGGCAGGGGGAAAACCCGCGGCGCAGGCCCCTTTAGCTCAGTCGGCAGAGCGTCTCCATGGTAAGGAGAAGGTCTACGGTTCGATTCCGTAAAGGGGCTCCACCACTTGATTGAGGTTCCGGTCCCACTCAGGTGGGTGACCGGCGGCCATCGTGTTCGCCGGTCCGACCGGGTTCCGGTACCCTTGCGGGTGTCTCCGGTTTCCCGGACACAGGGCGGAGTAGCTCAGTCGGTAGAGCAAGCGGCTCATAATCGCTGTGTCGTCGGTTCAAGTCCGGCCTCCGCTACAACCTGCGCGGCCCCTGCATCTTCATACAGGGGCCATCGCGGGCGTTTTCCGATGTCCTTGTATCCAGCGAGAAAGGCACTCCGACGTGGCTGCCACTGACGTGAGGCCGAAGATCACCCTGGCCTGCCAGGAGTGCAAGCACCGTAACTACATCACGCGCAAGAACCGGCGGAACAACCCCGACCGGCTCTCGCTGAAGAAGTTCTGCCCGAACTGCCGGCAGCACTCCGAGCACCGCGAGACCCGCTAGCCCCCGCCCCAAGGCGAGACCGGCCGCAGCGGCCCGGTGTGACCTCACGCTTCGATAGCCCGGTGAGCGCCCAGCTCACCGGGCTATTAGTGTGTGAGGGCCCGGCCCGCCGCGCCGAGCCCCCCGTGACCACCACCGTGAGAGGCGACCGATGGCGATCAACCGTGACTACCTGGGGCGGGTGTACGAATCCCCGCAGCCCTACGAGGTGACCAGGGTCAAGATCCGCGAGTTCGCCGACGCCATCGGCGACCCCAACCCCGTCTACACCGACGCCGCCACCGCGCGCGCCGCCGGGTACGAGGACGTCATCGCCCCGCCGACCTTCCCCATCATCATGGCCATGGACGGCGCCGGGCAGGCCATCGTCGACCCCGACCTGCGGCTCGACTTCTCCATGGTGGTCCACGGCGACCAGGCGTTCCGGTACACCCGCCCGCTGCGCGCGGGCGACGTGGTCACCACCACGACCACCATCGCCGACATCAAGGCCCTCGGCGGCGACGAGCGGTTCACCCTGGAGAGTGAGATCCGCACCACCGGCGGCGAACTCGTCGTCACCTCCATGATCATGCTGGTGGTGCGCGGCGGCGCCGCCAAGGACCGCGACACCCAGGGGAGCGCCGCATGACCGCCACCGTCCGCTACGCCGACGTCGAGGTCGGCACCGAGCTGCCCGAGCAGGTCTACCCGGTGCGCCGCGTCGACCTCATCCGCTACGCGGGGGCCTCCGGCGACTTCAACCCCATCCACTGGAACGAGCGGTTCGCCAAGTCCGTCGGCCTGCCCGACGTCATCGCGCACGGCATGTTCAGCATGGCCGAGGCCGGGCGGCTCGTCACCGACTGGACCGGCGACCCCGGCGCGCTCGCCGAGTACTCCGTCCGCTTCTCCGCGCCCGTGATCGTCCCCGACGACGACAAGGGCGCCGAGATCACCGTCAGCGGCGTCGTCAAGCAGAAGCTGGACGACAACCGGGTGCGCGTCGACCTGACCGCCCGCTCCAACGGCGCCAAGGTGCTCGTCCGCGCCATCGCGATCGTCCGCCTGGCCTGACCGCCCGGCCGGCGGCGCCCCCGCCGCCGGCCCCGCCCCACCGAGGTAGCCCGTGTCCGCTGAACCCACCCGACCGGTCCCGCACGGCCCCGTCCGCCGGGGCGTCCACCTGGCCGACCACACCACGCTGCGCCTCGGCGGGCCTGCCGCCCGGTTCACCACCGCGCGCGACACCGGCGAACTCGTGGCCGCCGTCACCGCCGCCGACGCGGCGGGCGACCCGCTGCTCGTCCTCGGCGGCGGCAGCAACCTCGTGGTCGCCGACAGCGGGTTCCCCGGAACGGTCGTGCACGCCGACTCCCGCGGCGTCGCCACCGAGGCCGACGACGGCGAGCGCGTCCGCGTCCGCGCCGGCGCCGGCGTCGAGTGGGACCCGTTCGTGGCGCGCGCGGTGGACGAGGGCCTCAGCGGGGTGGAGTTCCTCTCCGGCATCCCCGGCCGCGTCGGCTCCACCCCGATCCAGAACGTCGGCGCCTACGGGCAGGACGTCAGCGAGACCATCGTCGAGGTGCTCGTACTCGACCGGCGCACCGGGGCCCTGCGCACCCTGGCCAACGCCGATTGCGGCTTCGGCTACCGCGACAGCGCCTTCAAGGGCGACGACCGCCACGTGGTCTGCGAGGTCGTGTTCGAACTCACCCGGTCGCGGCTCAGCCGCCCGATCCGCTACGCCGAGGTCGCCCGGGCGCTCGGCGCCTCGGCGGGCGACCGGGTGCCGCTGGCCGAGGCCCGCGCGACGGTGCTGGAGCTGCGCCGCGGCAAGGGCATGGTCCTCGACCCCGACGACCCCGACACCCGCAGCGCCGGATCGTTCTTCACCAACCCGGTACTCGGCCCCGACGCCTACGCCGACTTCCGCAAGCGCGCCGCCGAGCGGCTGGGCGGCGGCGTCGAGCCGCCCGCCCACCCCGGCCCCGACGGCAGCGTCAAGCTGTCGGCCGCGTGGCTCATCGACCGCGCGGGCTTCCCCAAGGGCTACGGGCGCGGCCCCGCGCGGATCTCCACCAAGCACACCCTGGCGCTCACCAACCCCGGTGGCGCCACGACCGCCGACCTGCTCGACCTCGCCCGCGAGGTGCGGGCGGGGGTCGCCGCGGCGTTCGGGGTCACCCTGGTCAACGAGCCCGTGCTCGTGGGCGCCGCGCTGTAGCGCGCCCGGGCGCGGGCGGGGCCCGCCCGGCCGCCCGCGGGTTAGCCGGCGGCCGGGTCGGCCCCGGCGGGCGGCGGCGCGGCCAGCCACGCGTCGACCCCCGCCAGCATCTCCTTCTTCCGCGCGTCCGGCGCCGCCGACCCCCGGATGGACATGCGGGCCAGCTCGGCGAGCTCGGGGTCGGTGAACCCGAACACCCGGCGGGCGATCTCGTACTGCTCGGCGAGCCGGGGGCCGAACAGCAGCGGGTCGTCGGTGCCCAGCGCGATCGGGGCCCCCGCCTCGAACAGCCGCCGCAGCGGGACGTGCTCGATCCGCTCGGCCACGCCCAGCGCGACGTTGGAGCTGGGGCAGACCTCCAGCGTGGTCTCCTGGGTGGCGATGCGCTCCAGCAGGTAGGGGTCCTCGACGGCGCGCACCCCGTGCCCGATCCGGTCGGCCGACAGGTCGTCCAGGCACTCGCGGACGCTGCGCGGCCCCTGCAGCTCGCCCCCGTGCGGGGCCGAGAGCAGGCCCGCGCGGCGCGCGATGCGGAACGCCCCCTCGAAGTCGAGCGCCCGGCCGCGCCGCTCGTCGTTGTTCAGGCCGAACGACACCACCCCCCGGTCGGCGTACTGCACGGCCAGCCGGGCCAGCGCCTTGGCGTCGAGCGGGTGCCGGGTGCGGTTGGCCGCCACCATGATCCCGATGCCGACCCCGGTGGCGGCCTCGGCGGCGCGGGCGGCGTCCAGCACCAGCTCCAGGGTCGCGGTGAGCCCGTCGAAGCGCGCCGCGTACCCGCTGGGGTCGACCTGGATCTCCAGCCACCCGGACCCGGCGGCGCGGTCGTCCTCGGCCGCCTCCAGCAGCAGCCGGTACATGTCGTCCGGCGTGCGCAGCACCGAGCGGGCAATGTCGTAGAGGCGCTGGAACCGGAACCAGCCGCGCTCGTCGGTCGCCCGCAGCTTGGGCGGCCATTCCGACACCAGGGCCTGCGGAAGCTGGACCCCGCGCCGCTCGGCGAGGTCGACCAGGGTGGGGTGCCGCATCGACCCGGTGAAGTGCAGGTGCAGATGGGCTTTTGGCAACTGGGCGATCGGGCGTTCCATGTCCTAAGGGTGCCCTACCGCGCCCGCGCGCGCCGCCGCGTCCGGCCGAAAAGGCGGCCGTGCGGGGCCGAGCGGCCCGAAGGGCTCCCCGGACGGCGCGAGGGGCGCCCCGGACCTCCGGGGCGCCCCTCGGCGCGGGCGGTGCGGCGGGGCCGTCAGCCGGCCTCGCCCAGCAGCTTCTGCAGCCGGCCGACGCCCTCGGCCAGGTCGGCGTCGCCCAGCGCGTAGGACAGCCGCAGGTAGCCCGGGGTGCCGAACGCCTCGCCCGGCACGACCGCGACCTCGGCCTGCTCCAGCACGAGTTCTGCCAGCTCCGCGGAGGTCTGCGGCCGCCGGCCGCGGATCTCCTTGCCCAGGACGCCCTTGACCGAGGGGTAGGCGTAGAACGCGCCCTGCGGCTCGGGGCAGAGCACCCCGGGGATCTCGTTGAGCATCCGCACGATGGTCTGCCGCCGCCGGTCGAACGCGGTGCGCATCTCGCCGACGGCGGAGAGGTCGCCGGAGACCGCGGCGAGCGCCGCCACCTGGGACACGTTGGCGACGTTGGAGGTGGCGTGCGACTGGAGGTTGCCGGCCGCCTTCACGACGTCCTTGGGGCCGATGATCCACCCCACGCGCCAGCCGGTCATGGCGTAGGTCTTGGCCACCCCGTTGACGACGACGGTGCGGTCGGCCAGCTCGGGGACCTCCACCGGCAGCGAGGTGAAGCGCGCGTCGCCGTACACCAGGTGCTCGTAGATCTCGTCGGTGAGCACCCACAGGCCGTGCTCGGCGGCCCACCGGCCGATCTCGCGCACCTGCTCCGGCGGGTAGACCGCGCCGGTCGGGTTGGACGGCGAGACGAACACCAGCACCTTGGAGCGGTCGGTACGGGCGGCCTCCAGCTGCTCCACGGTGGCCAGGTACCCGGTCGTCTCGTCGGTCACGACGTAGCGGGGGACGCCGCCGGCCAGCTTGATGGACTCCGGGTAGGTGGTCCAGTACGGGGCGATGACGATGACCTCGTCGCCCGGGTCGAGCAGGGTGGCGAACGCCTCGTAGATCGCCTGCTTGCCGCCGTTGGTCACCAGGATCTGGGCGGGGTCCACCTCGTAGCCGGAGTCGCGCAGCGTCTTGGCCGCCAGCGCCTCCTTCAGCTCGGGCAGGCCGCCGGCCGGCGTGTAGCGGTGGAAGCGCGGCTCGCGGCAGGCCTGCACCGCGGCCTCGACGATGTAGTCGGGGGTCGGGAAGTCGGGCTCCCCGGCGCCGAAGCCGATGACGGGGCGGCCGGCCGCCTTCATGGCCTTGGCCTTCGCGTCGACCGCCAGCGTCGCGGACTCGGAGATGCCGCCGATACGTGCGGAGATACGGGGTCGGTCAGTCATGCCCCCATGCTTTCACGTGGCGCTCCCCGCTTTCGCGGAAGGGCGGGGCCCACCGTCCCGGCTATTCCGGGTTGGTCCTCGGCGGCCACCTGGCATAGACTCGGGCAACCGATGGACCGGGGACGTCTCCCGCCGGGCCGCGCCGTATCCGCGCGCCCACGGACCGACTCCGGCTATGGTGGGAACCACGCGGTTCCGCTGAAGGGCAGTGGCTCAATTGGTAGAGCACCGGTCTCCAAAACCGGCGGTTGGGGGTTCGAGTCCCTCCTGCCCTGCGTAGGACACTTGGGCGAGCGCGCGCTCCGCTGGTCGGGGCGCCGCTCATTCAGGCAGTTCCGCCGGAATACCGCCAGCCGAACCGTCGACCCCTAAGGACCTCAGGTGACACAGACTGACGCCGACGCGAAGCCGGAGAAGGAGCGCAAGCGTCGTACCGGTCCGGTGACCTTCACCAAGCAGGTCGTCGGCGAGCTCCGCAAGGTCCGCTGGCCCACGCGCCGCGAACTCCTCACCTACACGGTCGTCGTGATCGTGTTCGTCGTCATCATGGTCGGCTACATCTCGCTGCTCGACTTCGGCTTCGGCGAGGCGGTCACCTGGGTCTACGGCCAGCTCGGCGCCCCCTCCACCGGTGCGGCGGCCGTCCCGCAGTGACGCCCCGTCCCGGAGCCCCGGGGACCGCACGGCCCCCCTCGCGGGGCCGCCTGGCCGCATCGCGCCCGCTGACACCGTAAGCTGGGCGGTAACCGGCATCGGCGCCATCGAATCCCCGCCCCGTCCAGGGCGCGCAGCCGCCGACCGCGCAACCGACGACAGAAAGAGCAGCCGTGTCCGAGTCCCCACTGACCTCTGACGACGTCCCCGCCGAGGAGCCGGATCAGTCGTCGGGTGAGGCCACCGCCCGGTCCGCCGACGCGGACCCCGGCGACCCGGCCCCCGAGGCCGTGGCCGACGACGCGGCGGACGGCGGCGAGGCCCCGGAGGCCGCGTCCGCTCCCGAGGACGCGTCCGGCGACGGCGACGAGCCCGACGACGTCGAGCCCGACGCGGCCGACGACACCGAGGACGGCGACGCCGAGGCCGACGCCGAGCCCGAGCTCCCCAAGCTCGACCCGGTCGAGGAGTTCAAGATCGAACTCCGCATGCTGCCGGGCGACTGGTACGTCGTGCACACCTACGCGGGCTACGAGAACCGCGTCAAGGCCAACGTCGAGAGCCGCACCCAGTCGCTCAACATGGAGGAGTACATCTTCCAGGTCGAGGTGCCCACGCAGGAGGTCACCGAGGTCAAGAGCGGCAAGCGGCAGCAGGTCACCGAGAAGGTGCTCCCCGGCTACGTGCTCGTCCGCATGGAGCTGACCGACGAGTCCTGGGCGGCCATCCGCAACACCCCCGGTGTCACCGGCTTCGTGGGCCTGTCCAACCGGCCCGCGCCGCTCAGCATCCAGGAGGTCGCCGACCTGCTGGCCCCCGAGCCCGAGGTCGCCCCGGAGCAGGCCAAGAAGGAGAAGGCCGAGACCCGCTCCGACGTCGCCTACGACATCGGCGAGTCCGTCACGGTCATGGAGGGCCCGTTCGCCACGCTGCCCGCGACGGTGAGCGAGATCAACCCCGACACCCAGAAGCTCAAGGTGCTCGTCTCCATCTTCGGCCGCGAGACCCCGGTCGAGCTGGCGTTCAACCAGGTCTCCAAGATCTGACGGGTGCGGCCATCGGCAGATGGCGCGTAGACTTGACGGGTCCGCCTCTTCGAGGCGGGCCCGTCGTGCCCCGCTCCGGCGGGGCTTATTCGCGCCCCGTCCGGGTCCCGGCGGGCGCGGCCCTCCACACCGTGGAGACGGGTCGGCCCCCACTCCCCACGCGCGGTGGCACGCGCGCGGGCGAAGGGCCCACATCCAAATCGCGAACCAGGCAAAGGACCCGAAATGCCTCCGAAGAAGAAGATCGCGGCACTCGTCAAAGTGCAGCTCCCCGCCGGCCAGGCGACCCCGGCGCCGCCCGTCGGTACCGCCCTCGGTCCGCACGGCGTCAACATCATGGACTTCTGCAAGCAGTACAACGCTGCGACCGAAGCCCAGCGCGGCAGCGTCATCCCCGTAGAGATCACCATCTACGAGGACCGCTCGTTCACCTTCGTCACCAAGACGCCGCCGGCGCCGAAGCTCATCCTCAAGGCCGCAGGCCTGGAGAAGGGCGCCACGGACCCCAGCCGCAGCGTCGCCGGCTCCATCTCCATGGACCAGGTGCGCGAGATCGCGCAGACCAAGCTCCCCGACCTGAACACCGACGACGTCGAGGCCGCCACCAAGATCGTCGCCGGCACCGCCCGCTCCATGGGCATCGAGGTCAAGTAGCAGGTCCCAGGTCACCCGTGGCAGGGCCAGGCGCTGGTCCGGACCACACGTCTCACAGGAGATCCACGTGAAGCGCAGCAAGAACTTCCGCAAAGCGGCCGAGCAGATCGACCGCGACCGGCTGTACGCCCCCGCCGAGGCCGTGAAGCTGGCCAAGGAGAGCAGCTCCACCAAGTTCGACTCGACCGTCGAGGTCGCCCTGCGGCTGGGCGTCGACCCCCGCAAGGCCGACCAGATGGTCCGCGGCACCGTCAACCTGCCCCACGGCACCGGCAAGACCGCCCGGGTCCTGGTCTTCGCGACCGGTGACCGTGCCGAGCAGGCCCGCGCCGCGGGCGCCGACTTCGTCGGTGACGACGACCTGGTCGAGGAGATCCAGAAGGGCTTCCTCGACTTCGACGCCGTCGTCGCCACCCCGGACCTCATGGGCAAGGTCGGCCGCCTCGGCCGGGTGCTCGGTCCGCGCGGCCTCATGCCGAACCCGAAGACCGGCACCGTCACCCCCGACGTCGCCAAGGCCGTCACCGAGATCAAGGGCGGCAAGATCGAGTTCCGGGTGGACCGGCACGGCAACCTGCACTTCATCATCGGCAAGACGTCGTTCGGCGAGGAGCAGCTCCTCGAGAACTACGCCGCCGCTCTGGACGAGGTGCTGCGGCTCAAGCCGTCCGCCGCGAAGGGCCGCTACATCCGCAAGGCCACGGTGACCACCACCATGGGCCCGGGCATCCCGGTCGACCCGAACGTCACCCGCGTCGCGGCCGCCTGACCCGATCGCTCCACCGCCGGCGCCCCGGTCCGTTCCCGGACCGGGGCGCCGCCGTGTGCGGGCCGTGTGCCGGGTCCGGGGCCGGCCGTTCCGGCGCGTGGCGCGACCACTCTCGGGCATCGCCTACGATGGGAGACGCCGAAGACCGCCGGTCGCCACCCAACGGGTGGCCCAAGGTCCCATGCGAATGGGCGGCCCGCGCAGGTGTGATGTGAGCAGTGGTGGACTCCGCCCCCGTTCTCCGGGTGGCCGGCCGCCGATGCCCCGTGCGCCCGCGCCCGGGGCTTTTCGTTTTCCCACCGCCGCCCGCACCGTGGGGCCCTGGACGATCCGGCGTTCACTGTTGGAAGGAGTCCCATGGCGAGGCCGGACAAGGCAGCCGCGGTCGCCGAGCTCACGGAGGAGTTCCAGAGCTCGCAGGGCGCCGTGCTGACCGAATACCGGGGGCTCAGTGTGGCGCAGCTCACCGAGCTGCGCCGTAGCCTCGGCCAGAACGCGCGATTCCGCATCGTCAAGAACACGCTGAGCAAGATCGCCGCCGACGAGGCCGGTCTTGACAAGCAGGTCCAGGACCTGTTCGAGGGCCCCTCCGCCATCGCCTTCGTCCGCGGTGACGTGGTCGAGGCCGCCAAGGGCCTGCGTGACTTCTCGAAGGCGAACGCGCCGCTGGTGATCAAGGGCGGCGTCATCGACGGCAAGGCGATGAGCCCCGACGAGATCAACCGGCTGGCCGATCTCGAGTCCCGCGAGGTCATCCTCGCGAAGCTGGCCGGCGCGCTCAAGGCCAAGCAGGGCCAGGCCGCCGCGCTGTTCCAGGCTCTGCCGAGCAAGGCCGTGCGGCTCGCCCAGGCGCTGCACGACAAGCGTTCGTCCGAAGCCTAAGAAACCCCGTCACACCTGTCGGCGCCGCCCGCGCGCCGGTGAGTCTGGCTCGGCCCGGCGCCGCGGAGCGCCCGTGCCGTGAGAGAAAGAGAGACCGCAACCATGGCGAAGCTCAGCACCGAAGAGCTGCTCAGCGCGTTCGAGGAGATGACCCTCCTGGAGCTGGCGGACTTCGTGAAGGAGTTCGAGACCAAGTTCGACGTCACCGCCGCCGCCCCGGCCGCGGTCGTGGCCGCCGCCGGTGGCGGCGAGGCCGCCCCCGCCGAGGAGGAGAAGGACGAGTTCGACGTCGTCCTCGAGGCCGCCGGCGACAAGAAGATCCAGGTCATCAAGGAGGTCCGCGGCCTCACGAGCCTGGGCCTCAAGGAGGCCAAGGACCTCGTCGACAACGCCCCGAAGCCGCTGCTGGAGGGTGTCAACAAGGAGACCGCCGAGAAGGCCAAGGCCGCCCTCGAGGGCGCCGGCGCCACGGTCACCCTGAAGTAGGCAGTCCGGCCGCCGTCCCCGACGGCGCCCACCGCAAGGGCGGTCCCCCCGGGGGCCGCCCTTCGCCGTGTCCCGGGTGGATCGAATTCGCTGCGGATGAACCGCGTCTCCTGGTATCACTGCGGTATCACGTTGTTTATAGTCGGGACATGGCGATGACACTGCGGCTGACCGAAAGAGAGACCGAGCTGCTGCGGGCCCAGGCCGAGGCGGAGGGGCGGAGCATGCAGCAGGTCATGCGCTCGGCCTTGGAGGAGTACGTCGACCGGCGCACGGTCGACGACCGTGTGGCGCGCGCGACCGACGAGAGCGTCGCGAAGTGGTCGGGCCTTCTCCGGAGGCTCGGGGAGTGACCATCCACCTCACACTGGAGCACGTCCTCGGTATCGCCGAGAAGGTGCTCGGCGCCGAGCCGAAGGTGCGCGATCTCGGTCTGCTGGAGTCGGCCGTCCACCGGCCGACCGCAGAGATGTTCGGGAGGGAGCTCTACCCCGACCTCCACCTCAAGGCGGCGGCGCTCCTGCAGTCGATCGGCACGAACCACGCGCTGTTCGACGGCAACAAGCGATTGGCATGGGCGGCGATGGACGTCTTCCTCGCCGTCAACGGACGCGAGGTCGTCACCGATGAGGACGCGGCGTACGACTTCGTGATCGCCGTGGTGACCAGTGAGCTGTCCGATGTCTCCGCGATCGCCGATGTCCTTAGGTCGTGGACCTAGGTGTCTCGCCCCCGGCACGGTCCCGGACCCAACAGGCATTCCCCGTTGTCTGGTGGCTCACACCACATGGGGGCTGTGGGACCTCTCACGGCGGCGGAATCCCCCCATACACGGGACACGGGCTTGACGGATCCGCCGGTTGGGGCGATGCTGCGTGGTGTCGTGACTGACCCGGGGGGACGTTGTTGGACAGCGGTGTAGTATTCGGCTACACTGCCCTTTTGCGCTGCCCTTTGACGTTCCCTGTGCCGGTGTCCGTGCGTGGAGCCTGATTCTTCGCGAAGAGTCGGCCCGAACGCCCGTTCTCCAGCCCGAGACCCGCCGACCTGCCTCGGTGGATCTCCGTACTTCCTCAGGGACGTCCGGCGTGCGCGCGCATCAACCGCCACAAGCCTTCGGAAGGACCCCTGTTGGCAGCCTCGCGCAACGCCTCCGCTAACGCCCTTGGTCCGAACCGCGTCTCCTTCGCTCGCATTCAGGAACCACTCGAGGTCCCCAATCTTCTCGCCCTGCAGACCGAGTCCTTCGACTGGCTGCTCGGTAACGAGAAGTGGCGTACCCGGGTCGAGGCCGCTCGTAACGCCGGCCGCAAGGACGTTCCGGAGCAGTCCGGCCTCGAGGAGATCTTCGAGGAGATCAGTCCCATCGAGGACTTCTCGGGCACCATGTCGCTCTCGTTCCGCGACCACCGGTTCGAGCCGCCCAAGTACTCCGAAGAGGAGTGCAAGGACAAGGACATGACCTACTCCGCCCCGATGTTCGTCACGGCGGAGTTCATCAACAACGACACCGGTGAGATCAAGAGCCAGACCGTCTTCATGGGCGACTTCCCGCTCATGACGGTCAAGGGCACCTTCATCGTCAACGGCACCGAGCGCGTCGTCGTGTCGCAGCTGGTCCGCTCGCCCGGCGTGTACTTCGACCGCCAGGTCGACAAGACCTCCGACAAGGACCTCTACGGCTGCAAGGTCATCCCGTCGCGCGGCGCGTGGCTGGAGTTCGAGGTCGACAAGCGCGACTTCGTGGGCGTCCGCATCGACCGCAAGCGCAAGCAGGGCGTCACCGTGCTGCTGAAGGCGCTCGGCTGGACCACCGACCAGATCCTGGAGCGCTTCGGCCAGTACGAGTCCATCCGCAACACGCTGGAGAAGGACCCCACCGCCGGCACCGACGACGCGCTGCTGGACATCTACCGCAAGCTGCGTCCGGGCGAGCCGCCGACCAAGGAGTCCGCGCAGGCCCTTCTGGAGAACCTGTACTTCAACCCCAAGCGCTACGACCTCGCCAAGGTCGGCCGCTACAAGATCAACAAGAAGCTCGGTGTCGAGGCCGAGTTCACGCAGGGCACCCTGACCGAGGACGACATCGTCGCCACGATCGACTACCTCGTCCGGCTGCACGCCGGCGAGGACACCCTGGAGACCACCCACGGTCCCCGGCCGATCGAGACCGACGACATCGACCACTTCGGCAACCGCCGCGTGCGCACCGTCGGCGAGCTCATCCAGAACCAGGTCCGCCTGGGCCTCGCCCGCATGGAGCGCGTCGTCCGCGAGCGCATGACCACGCAGGACGTCGAGGCCATCACGCCGCAGACCCTCATCAACATCCGGCCGGTCGTCGCCTCCATCAAGGAGTTCTTCGGCACCAGCCAGTCGTCGCAGTTCATGGACCAGACCAACCCGCTCGCGGGCCTGACCAACAAGCGCCGCCTCTCGGCGCTGGGTCCGGGCGGTCTCTCCCGTGAGCGCGCCGGGTTCGAGGTCCGCGACGTCCACCCGTCCCACTACGGCCGCATGTGCCCGATCGAGACCCCTGAAGGCCCGAACATCGGCCTCATCGGCTCGCTCGCCGGGTACGGCCGGGTCAACTCCTTCGGGTTCGTCGAGACCCCGTACCGCAAGGTCGTCGAGGGCCGCGTCACCGACGAGGTCAGCTACCTGACCGCCGACGAAGAGGACCGCTTCGTCATCGCGCAGGCCAACACCCCGGTCGGCCCCGACGGCACCTTCACCGACGACCGCGTCCTGGTCCGCCGCAAGGGCGGCGAGTTCGAGGCCGTCGCCGCGGGCGAGGTCGACTACATGGACGTGTCGCCGCGCCAGATGGTGTCGGTCGCCACCGCCATGATCCCGTTCCTGGAGCACGACGACGCCAACCGCGCGCTCATGGGCTCCAACATGCAGCGCCAGGCAGTGCCGCTGCTCCGCGCCGAGTCGCCGTTCGTCGGCACCGGCATGGAGTACCGCGCCGCCACCGACGCCGGTGACGTCGTCCTCGCCGAGAAGGCCGGCGTGGTCGAGGACGTCACCGCCGACTACGTCACCGTCATGGCCGACGACGGCACGCGCAAGACCTACCGCCTGGGCAAGTTCCGCCGGAGCAACCAGGGCACCTGCTTCAACCAGCGCCCCATCGTCGACGAGGGGCAGCGGGTCGAGGAGAACCAGGTCCTGGCCGACGGCCCGTCCACCGACCAGGGCGAGATGTCGCTGGGCAAGAACCTGCTCGTCGCGTACATGTCCTGGGAGGGCCACAACTACGAGGACGCGATCGTCCTCTCCCAGCGCCTGGTGCAGGACGACGTCATGTCCTCGATCCACATCGAGGAGCACGAGGTCGACGCCCGCGACACCAAGCTGGGCCCCGAGGAGATCACCCGCGAGATCCCCAACGTCAGCGAGGAGGTCCTGGCCGACCTCGACGACCGCGGGATCATCCGGATCGGCGCCGAGGTCGTCGACGGCGACATCCTCGTCGGCAAGGTCACGCCCAAGGGCGAGACCGAGCTCACCCCGGAGGAGCGCCTGCTGCGCGCCATCTTCGGCGAGAAGGCCCGCGAGGTCCGCGACACCTCCCTGAAGGTGCCGCACGGCGAGTCCGGCAAGGTCATCGGCGTGCGCGTGTTCAGCCGCGACGAGGGCGACGAGCTGCCCCCGGGCGTCAACGAGCTGGTCCGCGTCTACGTCGCGCAGAAGCGCAAGATCACCGACGGCGACAAGCTGGCCGGCCGCCACGGCAACAAGGGCGTCATCGCCAAGATCCTCCCGCAGGAGGACATGCCGTTCATGGAGGACGGCACCCCGGTCGACATCGTCCTCAACCCGCTCGGCGTGCCGGGCCGGATGAACGTCGGGCAGATCCTGGAGATCCACCTCGGCTGGCTCGCCAAGAACGGCTGGAAGGTCGAGGGCGACGACGCCGAGTGGAAGCGCGCCATGCGCGAGATCGGCGCCGACGACATCCCGCCGGGCACCCGCGTCGCCACCCCGGTGTTCGACGGCCTGCGCGAGGACGAGATCGGCGGCCTGCTCGGCTCCAGCCTGCCCAACGAGGACGGCGTCCGGCTGGTCAACGAGCACGGCAAGGCGCGGCTGTTCGACGGCCGCACGGGCGAGCCGTTCGCCGAGCCGATCGCGGTGGGCTACACCTACTTCCTGAAGCTGCACCACCTGGTCGACGACAAGATCCACGCGCGGTCCACCGGACCGTACTCGATGATCACCCAGCAGCCGCTGGGTGGCAAGGCGCAGTTCGGCGGTCAGCGCTTCGGCGAGATGGAGGTCTGGGCGCTCGAGGCGTACGGCGCCGCCTACGCCCTCCAGGAGCTGCTCACCATCAAGTCCGACGACGTCTTGGGCCGGGTCAAGGTCTACGAGGCCATCGTCAAGGGCGAGAACATCCCCGAGCCGGGCATCCCCGAGTCGTTCAAGGTGCTCATCAAGGAGATGCAGTCGCTCTGTCTGAACGTGGAGGTGCTGTCCAGTGACGGTATGTCCATCGAGATGCGGGACACCGACGAGGACGTCTTCCGCGCGGCGGAAGAACTGGGAATCGACCTGGGGCGGCGCGAGCCGAGCAGTGTCGAAGAGGTCTAACTTCCGCGATCTTCAAGAGCAGGGGACGAAATAAGTGCTGGACGTCAACTTCTTTGACGAGCTGCGAATCGGCCTCGCGACCGCCGACGACATCCGCCAGTGGTCGCACGGCGAGGTCAAGAAGCCGGAAACCATCAACTACCGCACCCTGAAGCCGGAGAAGGACGGGCTCTTCTGCGAGAAGATCTTCGGCCCCACCCGCGACTGGGAGTGCTACTGCGGCAAGTACAAGCGGGTCCGCTTCAAGGGCATCATCTGTGAGCGCTGCGGCGTCGAGGTGACCCGCGCCAAGGTGCGCCGCGAGCGCATGGGCCACATCGAGCTGGCCGCGCCCGTGACCCACATCTGGTACTTCAAGGGCGTGCCCAGCCGCCTCGGGTACCTGCTCGACCTCGCCCCGAAGGATCTCGAGAAGATCATCTACTTCGCGGCGTACATGGTCACGTGGGTCGACACCGACGCGCGCGAGCGCGACCTCCAGTCCCTCGAGGCGCACATCTCCGTCGAGCGCCAGCACCTGGAGCAGCGCCGCGACTCCACCGTCGAGGAGCGGCACAAGAAGCTCGAGGCCGACCTCGCCGAGCTGGAGGAGCAGGGGGCCAAGGGCGACGCCCGCCGCAAGGTCCGCGAGTCCGCCGAGCGCGAGATGCGGCAGATCCGCGACCGCGTGCAGCGCGAGATCGACCGCCTCGAAGAGGTCTGGACCCGGTTCAAGAACCTCAAGGTCCAGGACCTCGAGGGCGACGAGATGCTCTACCGCGAGATGCGGGACCGCTTCGGGAAGTACTTCCGCGGCGGCATGGGCGCCCAGGCCATCCAGGAGCGGCTCGCCAACTTCGACCTCGACGCCGAGGCCGAGAAGCTGCGCGAGACCATCCGCAGCGGCAAGGGCCAGAAGAAGGCCCGCGCCCTCAAGCGGCTCAAGGTCGTCTCGGCGTTCCTCAACACCCGCAACAGCCCCATGGGCATGGTCCTCGACTGCATCCCGGTCATCCCGCCGGACCTGCGCCCCATGGTGCAGCTCGACGGCGGCCGGTTCGCCACCTCGGACCTGAACGACCTGTACCGCCGGGTGATCAACCGGAACAACCGCCTCAAGCGGCTGCTCGACCTCGGCGCGCCCGAGATCATCGTCAACAACGAGAAGCGGATGCTGCAGGAGGCCGTCGACGCGCTGTTCGACAACGGCCGCCGCGGCCGGCCGGTCACCGGCCCGGGCAACCGCCCGCTCAAGTCGCTGTCCGACATGCTCAAGGGCAAGCAGGGCCGGTTCCGGCAGAACCTGCTGGGCAAGCGCGTCGACTACTCCGGCCGTTCGGTCATCGTCGTCGGCCCGCAGCTCAAGCTGCACCAGTGCGGCCTGCCCAAGCAGATGGCGCTGGAGCTGTTCAAGCCGTTCGTGATGAAGCGCCTGGTCGACCTGAACCACGCGCAGAACATCAAGAGCGCCAAGCGCATGGTCGAGCGGTCGCGGCCCGTGGTGTGGGACGTCCTCGAAGAGGTCATCACCGAGCACCCCGTGCTGCTCAACCGCGCGCCGACCCTGCACCGGCTCGGCATCCAGGCGTTCGAGCCGCAGCTCGTCGAAGGCAAGGCCATCCAGATCCACCCGCTCGTCTGCACCGCGTTCAACGCGGACTTCGACGGCGACCAGATGGCCGTGCACCTCCCGCTGTCCGCCGAGGCCCAGGCCGAGGCGCGGCTGCTCATGCTCGCCACGAACAACATCCTCAAGCCGTCCGACGGCAAGCCGGTCACCATGCCCACCCAGGACATGATCATCGGCCTGTACTACCTGACCACCCTCAAGGAGGGCGGCAAGGGCGAGGGCCGCGCGTTCCGCACGCCGGCCGAGGCGATCATGGCCTACGACCTGGGCGACCTCGACCTCCAGGCGAAGATCAAGCTGCGCGTCGACGGCGACGTCCCGCCGCCGCGCGGCTGGGAGTGGCCCGAGGGCTCCGAGCCCGGGCAGCCCTACATCCTGGAGACCACGCTCGGCCGGTACCTGTTCAACGAGACCACGCCGACCGACTACCCGTTCGTCAACTACCAGGTGGGCAAGAAGCAGGTGTCCGCCCTGGTCAACGAGCTGGCCGAGAACTACCCCAAGGTCCACGTCGCGACCACCCTGGACGCGCTCAAGGACGCCGGGTACCACTGGGCCACCCGCTCCGGTCTGACCATCGGCATCGACGACGTGCTCGCGCCGCCGCGCAAGCAGGAGATCCTCGAGGGCTACGAGCGCCAGGCCGACAAGATCCAGCGCGAGTACGACCGCGGTCTGATCACCGACGACGAGCGCCGCCAGGAGCTCACGGAGATCTGGACCAAGGCCACCAACGAGGTCGCCAAGGACATGGAGGAGAGCTTCCCGGCCTCCAACCCGGTCTGGATGATGGTCCAGTCCGGCGCCCGCGGCAACCCGATGCAGGTCCGCCAGATCGCCGGTATCCGCGGCCTGGTGTCCAACACCAAGGGCGAGACCATCCCGCGGCCCATCAAGTCCTCCTACCGCGAGGGCCTGTCCGTGCTGGAGTACTTCATCTCCACGCACGGCCAGCGCAAGGGCCTGGCCGACACCGCGCTGCGGACCGCCGACTCCGGGTACCTCACCCGGCGCCTGGTGGACGTCGCCCAGGACGTCATCGTCCGCGAGATCGACTGCGGTACCGACCGGTCGCTGTGGCACGAGATCGGCGAGAAGAACGCCGCCGGCGTCGTCGTGCGCAAGCACAACGTCGAGAACACCGGCTTCGGGCGGACCATCGCCGAGGACGTCGTCGTCGACGGCGAGGTCCTGGTGCCGGCGCTGACCGACACCTCCGAGCAGGTCATCGACAAGCTGGTCGCGGCCGGCGTCGAGCGGGTGCGCGTGCGCAGCTCGCTCATCTGCGAGGCCAAGATCGGCGTCTGCACCACCTGCTACGGGCGGTCCATGGCCACCGGCAAGCCGGTCGACGTGGGCGAGGCCATCGGCATCATCGCCGCGCAGTCCATCGGCGAGCCCGGCACCCAGCTCACCATGCGGACCTTCCACATGGGCGGCTCGGCGGGCCAGGACATCACCCACGGCCTGCCGCGTGTGACCGAGCTGTTCGAGGCCCGCATCCCCAAGGGTGTGGCCCCGATCAGCGAGCTCGACGGCCGCATCCGGATCGACGACACCGAGAAGAGCCGGAAGATCGTGCTCATCCCGGACGACGGCTCCGATGAGATCGCCTACCCGGTGCCCATGCGGGCGCAGCTCCTGGTGAGCGAGGGCGAGCACGTCTCCGTCGGCCAGCAGCTCATCCAGGGCGCGATCAACCCGCACGAGGTGCTCCGCATCCAGGGCCCCCGCGCCGTGCAGCAGCACCTGGTGTCGGAGGTCCAGGAGGTCTACAAGTCGCAGGGTGTGTCCATCCACGACAAGCACATCGAGATCATCGTCCGCCAGATGCTCAAGCGGGTGAACATCCTCGAATCCGGCGACACCGAACTGCTCCCCGGCGAGATGGTCGAGCGCCCGAAGTTCGAGGCGATCAACCGCCGCGTCGTGGCCGAAGGCGGCCAGCCCGCCGCCGGCCGCCCCGTGCTGCTGGGGATCACGAAGGCGTCGCTGGCGACCGAGTCGTGGCTCTCCGCGGCCTCCTTCCAGGAGACCACCCGGGTGCTCACCGAGAACGCCATCCACGGCAAGAGCGACCCGCTGGTCGGCCTGAAGGAGAACGTGATCATCGGTAAGCTCATCCCGGCCGGTACGGGCCTGCCCCAGTACCGCAACATCCGGGTGGAGCCCACCGAGGAGGCGAAGGCGTCCATGTACTCGGTGTCCGGTTACGAGGAGCCGAGCGAGTACACCTTCGGCCAGGGGTCCGGCGAGGCCGTCCCGCTGGAGGAGTACGACTTCGGGCCCTATAACCGGTGACCCGAGAGGCGACCGGAGAGATCGGTTGATCGATCCGAGGACGGCGGTAGTCCACCCCGGGCGGGGTGGAACTACCGCCGTTCGTCGTTCTCGGTCGGCATACTCGTATACGGATGGGGACTTGAGCGCTCAGGCGCGGTCGGGAGATCGAGGACAGTGACGGACAACGGGGGAGGACGGTTCGACTCGCCGCAGGGCGAGTACGAGCCCCGGCAGCAGGATTCGGGCTCGTGGTTCACACCGAGTGGCCACCGGTCCCAAGCGCAGTCGGCCTACCAGGACACCAACGAGGACGCCGCCGAGAACGACGGCGCCCCCGGTGACGACCGCGACCCCGCGACGCGGCGGGACGAGCCGGGCGGGACCCCCTTCAGCGGGTTCCCCGACACCGGCGGCTACCCCGGGCTGGGCGGCGCCCGCTCGGGGCTGGCCGAGCCCTACCCCGACGCGCTGAGCGGCCTCGGCGGACCGCCGGGTCCCCCGGGCGGAACGGGGCCGCAGACCCCGCCGCCGCCCGGCCGCCCCTACGCGGGCCCCGCCGGGCGCGGCGGCCCTGCGGAGCGCCCCGGCGACGCGTTCCCCGGGTTCCCCGCGACCGAGCCGTTCGCCGCGGCGCCGTCCGGCGGCCCCGCCGACGGTGCCGCGCCCGGCCGGCCGGAGCCCGACGCCGGCGTGTACCGGGTGCCCACGGGCGGGTGGCCCGCCTCAGGCCCCGACGACCCCGCGCGGGGCGCGTTCGGCGGCACCGGCGGCTACCCGGGCTTCGGCGCGAGCGCGCGCCGGGGCGACCTCGGCAGCCCCGACGACTCCCCGCGCCCCGACGGCCGGGGCGGCTTCCCGGGCCCCGACGGCCGCGGCGACTCCCCGTCCGGGGACCGCCCGGCCCCGGGCGCCCCCTACGGTGACGCCTACGGCGCGGGCGGCGACGACCGCCCCTCCGGCGCACCGCACCGCGACCCCGCCGATGGCCCCCTGGGCGGTCCGCGCACCGGGACGCCCTGGGGCGGCACCGCCGACCCGGAGCCGGCCCGTTCCGGGTACCGCTTCGACGCGCCGTACTCCCCGGTGTCCGGAGCGGCGGGCGACGACCCCCACGCGGCGGGCCGCGCCGACGCGTTCCGCGACCCCGCCACCGCGTACCCGGCCGCGTCCGGCGCGCCCGCCACCTGGCCGGGCTCGGCGGCGGCCGACGGCACCCCGGGCCGGCCCGACCCGGCCGACCGGTACACCGACGACCTCTCACCGCGCGCGCCGGGCGCCGACCCGGGCGACCGCCCGTATGGTTCCGGCCCGCTGGGGTCGGGCGGCGACCGCGCTTACGGCTCGGACCCGTCGGGTTCGGACGGCGACCGCGACGGCCGCCCTTACGGTTCCGACCCGCTGGGCGCCCCGCGCGACCCGGCGGGCGACGACCGCGGCCCGGGTCCTCTCGGCGGCGACGCCCCGTCCTGGGACCCCGCCGCCGACCGCCCCTGGGACTCCGGTGGCGCCGCTCCGGCCACCCCGTGGGAGACCGGTTCCACCCCCGAGGTCTGGGAGACCGGCGCCCACCCGGCGCCGGGCGGCCCGGACCGCGATCCCGCCGACGCCCGCGCCGACGGCGGCGTGCCGCGCGACCCGGGCGCGGACCCCGGCGACCGCCCTTACGGTTCCGACCCACTGGACTCGGACGCCTCCCGCGACGAGCGGTCCTATGGTTCCGACTCGTCCCGTGACGACCGTCGCTACGGTTCCGACCCGCTGGGCTCGGACGCCCCCCGCGACGAGCGGTCCTACGGCTCCGGCCCGCTGGACTCGGACACGTCCCGCGACGACCGTCCTTACGGCTCCGACCCGCTGGACGCCCCGCGCGATACCTCCGCACCGGCGTACGCCACCGGCGGCGACCCGTTCGGCGCCGCCGACCGGAGGCGCGACGGGTACGGCGACCGCGACTCCGCCCCGGACCCGCTCGGCGGCCCCTACAGTGGCGCCGCCGATCCGCTCGGCGAGCCCCGCTCCGGCGACCGCGCCCCGGGCACCGACCCGTTGGGCGGCTCCCACGGTGACGCTGCGGGTGAGCGCCGGTACGGTGCCGACTCGGGCGACCGTGACCCGTTGGCCGGTCCCTACGGCGCCGCCTCGGACGACCGCCCGTACGGTGACCGCGACTCCGCCCCGGACCCGCTCGGCGGGCCCTACGGCGATGCCCCGGGCGAGCGCCGGTACGGCGCCGGCACCGATGACCGCGACCCCCTCGGCGGGCCCTACCGCGATGGACCCGGTACCGGCCCGCTCGGTGCCCCCTACGGTGACGCCCCGGACGAGCGCCGGTACGGCGCCGACTCCGAGGCCGGTGACCGCGATCCGCTCGGCGGTCCTCACCGTGCCGCCTCGGGCGAGCGCCCGTACGGTGACCGCGCCTCGGGTGCCGATCCGCTGGGCGGTTCCTATGGCGACGCCTCGGGGGAGCGCCGGTACGGTGCCGACTCGGGCGACCGCGACCCGTTGGCCGGTCCCTACGGCGACGCGTCGGGCGAGCGCCCGTACGGTGCCGACTCCGGTGACCGCGATCCGCTCGGCGGCTCCTCCGGCGACACCTCGGATGACCGTCCGTACGGGGACCGCGCCTCGGGTGCCGATCCGCTGGGCGGTTCCTACGGTGACGCCTCGGGGGAGCGCCGGTACGGTGCCGACTCGGGCGACCGCGACCCGTTGGCCGGTCTCTACGGTGACACCTCGGGCGAGCGTCCGTACGGTGCCGACCGCGACCCCGAACCCCGGTACGGCGATCCCGGCACCGACCCGCTCGGCGCCGGCCCCGGCGCCCTGGGCGGGAGCGGGTGGCGCGACTCCACCGGTACGGACGACGACGACCGGTGGGGCGCCGCAGCACGCTACGACGACGAGCTGACCCGGCCGCGCGCCGACCGCGACGACGGCCCCGGCTCCCCGGCGCCGTCCGCCGACGCCCCGTCCGACGCCTCCGGTACCGCCGACCGCGGTTCCGACCTCGGCGGTGGACTGGGCACCGGCAGCGGCAACACCTGGGCCTTCAGCCGCGACGACCCCCGCCTGCCCGCCGAGGTCCGCGAGGCCGCCGAGCGCGCCCAGAAGAAGCGGCGCGACGGCTCTCCCGACCACACCACCCAGGTGTTCCGGTCGGGCGACGGCGCCTCGCCCGGCTCCGACGACCCGCTCGGCGACATCGCCGCCCGCCAGGCGCAGGCGCGCACCGACCAGGCCGGCACGGGTCCGTGGCCCGCCGTCCCCGGTCCCGACGCGGGCGAGGGCACGCAGGCGATGCCGGCCGTCTCCGACGAGCTCGGCCCCGACCCGCGCGGCGGCCGCACGGACGACCCGTACGCGGCCTACGGTCCCGGAGCGGGCACCGGCGGGTGGCCGCAGCAGTCCGCCCCGGCCTACCCGGGCGCCGGCGACACCGGTTCCTGGTCGCCCGCCGCTCCCGGTCCCGACGCGGGCGAGGGCACGCAGGCGATGCCGGCCGTCTCCGACGAACTCGGGCCCGACGGACGGGGCGACCCGCTGGGTGCACCGGGCGGATACGGCCGCGGCGACCGGTACGCCGGCGACGACCGCGCCGACGCCCCCTATGGTCACGGCCCCGGCGCCGACGGCCGGACCCAGGGCTACGAGGACGGGCCGGCCGGGTACGGATACGGCCAGGGCCCGTCGGGCCCGCAGCAGGCGTACGCGCCGTCCGGTCCGCAGCCGTCCTACGGCCCCGGCGGCGACGGGTCCGGCGCCGGCCACCCCGGCCCCGGGTACGACCAGAACTCCGGGCCGCAGTACGGCGGGGCGCCCGACGGCTACGCCGATCGCGGCCCCGACGGCTACTACGACCAGGGCCCGGAGGGCTACGCCGATCGCGGTCCGGGCGGGTACCCGGACCAGGGCCCGGAGGGCTACGGCGATCGCGGCCCCAACGGGTACTACGACCAGGGCCCCGACGGCTACGACGACGGTGACCGCGACCAGCCGCACGGGCGGCCGGAACCGCGCGGCCGCCGTGGCCGGTCCGGCCGCGACCCCGTCGCGGACGAGTTCCCCGGGTTCGACGACCGCCCGCCGGGCGACGCCGCCGGCGACCACTACCCGGGGTACGACGGCGTCGACGTCGACTACTGGCCCGAGACCGCGCCCGGCGCCATGGCCACCCTGTGGCTCGGCATCGTCGGACTCGTGCCGCTGATCGGCCTGTTCACCGCCATCGCCGCCCTCATCACGGGCGGGAAGGCGCGCCGCGCCATCCGCGCGTCCAACGGTGAACTGGAGGGCCTCAACCTGGTGAAGATCGGCACCGTCCTGGCCTGGGTGGGTATCGCCCTCTTCCTGGTCGAGGCGGTGGCGGGGGTCTTCACCCTGCTCTGACCCGTCCACGCACGTACGGAAGGCCCGGCCCGCCCCGCGCGGCCCGGGCCTTCCGCCTGACCGGCCGCGTCCTCCGCCCCCGCGCCGCGCCGGTCCGGCGCGGTGGTACCGGACCCGGGCGGCCGGTCCCGCGCGGCGGGGCCGGGGCTGTGATGCCAACCGCCGGGGCGCCCCCGGCCGTTCGGCGTGAGTGACCTCGCGGGCGTCCGCCTGGGGGTTCCCGGCTGAGGAGGTTCGGAGAGCCGCGATGTCGTCGGCACAGGTTGGCCGTGGAGCGCGTGGTCACGTGCGGGTGGGAGCCCTTGCGGCCGCGCTCCTCCTACTCGCGGGGTGCGCATGGTCGGGGGAGCAGGCGTCGGAGGCGCCCCCGACGTCGTCGCCGATGCCCACCGACCCGGCGGAGTTGCGAGAGGGGTTCGAGGAGCAGAGCGGGCTGACCGTGCCGTCCGACGCCACGGACCTGGAGATCGAGGGGACGTGCCGCGACGGCGACCTGTCCTTCTACGAGCTCCGGTTCACCACCACGCGCGGTGGCGCCGAGGACATCTGCGCCGCCGACGGCTTCCAGGCGCTCCCGCTCGACGGACCTCCCGACGCCGGATGGGTGGAGGACTTCCCCGTGCAGGAGGACAACACGGAGATCGCGTCGACCGTCCGGTGCCGTGGTGGCCACCCCACCGAGCCGGTGCAGCGCGGGGTGCTCGTGGTGTTCACCGAGGCCGGGATGGTGCACGACGACGGGAGTCCGGACGGCGGGGACGCGGCGGTCGTCTACGCCTACAGCGGCGAGTACCCGGGGTAGCCGCCGCTTCGGCGGCGTCCGACATCCCGGGTCGGCGGATCGGCCGGGGGAGCAGTGGGCGGGGGCCGGCGCCGGCCGTCTGGGAACGTGGAACCGGTGCCGGGTGGGCGATGTGGGAGGTGGCGGTGGCGGAGCGGCGATAATCCGCCCGTGCACTCACCGGGAGCGCGTACACTGGGTTTCGGCCTACGGCAGCATGCGGCTGCGGAGTACGGGTACCGAGGGTCCCGGTCGCCATTTTGACCGGCTGGACCGTGTTCGGTACTCTTTAACTTCGTGCCCGTGAGTCAACGGGTCACACGTGTGCGCTTTTGGTCGGACCCGCACGCCGGGCGGCGAATGAGAGCGGCGCGTGAACCTCCTCCCATGACATTCGACCGTCAGGTCGGGCGTACATCGCGGCCCCGCCATGCTCGGGACAGAGCGCGACACGCCCGACTGCGGGGGCCGGGGGGAACGGGAAATCCAGCAGGTCAACAGGCGACACGGCTAACAGAACCGGCGTAGGTCACGAGAAAGACGGAGACGCGGTGCCCACCATCCAGCAGCTGGTCCGCAAGGGCCGACAGGACAAGGTCTCGAAGAACAAGACCCCGGCGCTGAAGGGGAGTCCGCAGCGTCGTGGTGTGTGCACGCGTGTCTACACCACTACGCCCAAGAAGCCGAACTCCGCTCTGCGCAAGGTCGCCCGTGTGAAGCTCAGCAGCGGGATCGAGGTCACGGCCTACATCCCCGGCATCGGGCACAACCTGCAGGAGCACTCCATCGTGCTCGTGCGTGGTGGCCGTGTGAAGGACCTGCCGGGTGTCCGTTACCGGATCGTCCGCGGATCACTCGACACCCAGGGCGTCCGTAACCGCAAGCAGGCCCGCAGCCGTTACGGCGCGAAGAAGGAGAAGTAACCATGCCGCGCAAGGGCCCGGCGCCGAAGCGCCAGCTGATCACCGACCCGGTCTACGGATCGCCGCTCGTCACGTCGCTCATCAACAAGGTGCTGCTCGACGGCAAGCGGTCGATCGCCCAGGGCATCGTCTACGACGCCCTTGAGGGCGCTCGGGAGAAGACCGGGCAGGACCCCCTCGTGGTGCTCAAGCGCGCGCTGGACAACGTGAAGCCCGCCCTTGAGGTGCGCAGCCGCCGCGTCGGTGGCGCCACCTACCAGGTGCCGGTCGAGGTCCGTTCGTCCCGCAGCACCACCCTGGCCCTCCGCTGGCTGGTCACCTACGCGCGGCAGCGCCGCGAGAAGACGATGACCGAGCGTCTGATGAACGAGCTGGTCGACGCCAGCAACGGTCTCGGCGCCAGCGTCAAGCGCCGCGAGGACACGCACAAGATGGCGGAGTCGAACAAGGCCTTCGCCCACTACCGCTGGTAACCCCCGCGGCCGAATCGATACGAGAGACCGAGAGAAGACGAGCCACATGGCTACCACAGCTCTTGACCTCGCCAAGGTCCGCAACATCGGGATCATGGCGCACATCGACGCGGGTAAGACCACGACGACCGAGCGCATCCTCTTCTACACCGGTGTGAACTACAAGCTCGGTGAGGTCCATGAGGGCGCGGCCACCATGGACTGGATGAAGGAGGAGCAGCAGCGCGGCATCACCATCACGTCTGCTGCCACCACCACCCACTGGAACGACCACACGATCAACATCATCGACACGCCCGGCCACGTGGACTTCACCATCGAGGTCGAGCGTTCGCTGCGTGTGCTCGACGGCGCGGTCGCGGTGTTCGACGCCAAGGAGGGTGTCGAGCCCCAGTCCGAGCAGGTGTGGCGCCAGGCCGACCGCTACGGCGTTCCGCGGATCTGCTTCGTCAACAAGATGGACAAGATCGGCGCCGAGTTCCAGCGCTGCGTCGACATGATCGTCGACCGCCTCGGGGCCAACCCGATCGCCATCCAGCTCCCGATCGGCTCCGAGAACGAGTTCAAGGGCGTCGTCGACCTCGTCCGCATGAAGGCCTACGTCTGGAGTGACGAGGCCAGCAAGGGCGAGATGTACGACACCATCGACATCCCGGAGACCCACGCGGACGCCGCCCGCGAGGCGCACGACAAGATGATCGAGACGCTGGCCGAGGCCGACGACGAGATCATGGAGCTCTACCTCGAGGGCGTCGAGCCCACCGTGGAGCAGATCGTGCCCGCCCTCCGGCGCGTCGCGATCGCCGGCACGGCGGTCCCGGTCCTGTGCGGCACCGCGTTCAAGAACAAGGGCGTGCAGCCCCTGCTCGACGCCGTCGTCGACTACCTCCCCTCGCCGCTGGACGTCGAGGCCATCTCCGGCCACGACCCCAAGGACGAGACCGAGCAGACCACCCTCACTCGCCGTCCGAGCGAGGAGGAGCCCCTCTCGGCCCTGGTCTTCAAGATCATGAGCGACCCCCACCTGGGCAAGCTGACCTACCTGCGCGTCTACTCCGGCCTTCTGGAGACCGGCACGCAGGTGCTGAACAGCGTGAAGGGCCGCAAGGAGCGCATCGGCAAGATCTACCGGATGCACGCCAACAAGCGCGAGGAGATCGCGCGCGTCGGCGCCGGCGACATCGTCGCCGTCATGGGTCTGAAGGACACCACCACCGGTGAGACCCTGTGCGACGCCGCGAAGCCGATCGTCCTGGAGTCCATGACGTTCCCCGCTCCGGTCATCGAGGTCGCCATCGAGCCGAAGACCAAGAGCGACCAGGAGAAGCTCGGCGTCGCGATCCAGCGCCTCGCCGAGGAGGACCCCTCCTTCCAGGTGTCCACCGACCAGGAGACCGGCCAGACCGTGATCTCCGGTATGGGCGAGCTGCACCTCGAAGTCCTCGTCAACCGCATGCGCGACGAGTTCAAGGTCGAGGCGAACATCGGCAAGCCGCAGGTGGCCTACCGCGAGACCATCCGCAAGAAGGTCGAGAAGGTCGAGTACACCCACAAGAAGCAGACGGGTGGCTCCGGCCAGTTCGGACGCGTCATCATCGACCTGGAGCCCATCGTGGCCGACGGCGATGGCGACAGCGCCGGTTACGAGTTCGTCAACAACATCAGCGGCGGCCGCATCCCGCGGGAGTACATCCCGTCGGTCGACGCGGGGTGCCAGGAGGCGGCCGAGTTCGGCGTGCTCGCCGGGTACCCGCTCGTCGGGGTGAAGGTGACGCTGCAGGACGGCGCGTACCACGACGTGGACTCCTCGGAGCTCGCGTTCAAGGTCGCCGGCTCCATGGCGTTCAAGGACGCGGCCCGCAGGGCCAAGCCCGTCCTGCTGGAGCCGGTCATGGCGGTCGAGGTCACGACTCCCGAGGACTACATGGGAGACGTGATCGGCGACCTCAACAGCCGGCGGGGGCAGATCCAGTCCATGGACGAGCGCGCCGGGGCCCGGATCGTCAAGGCCCAGGTGCCCCTGTCGGAGATGTTCGGCTACGTGGGCGACCTGCGCAGCCGCACGCAGGGTCGAGCCAACTACACGATGGTGTTCGACTCCTACGTTGAGGTCCCCTCCAACGTCGCCGAAGAGATCGTGGCCAAGGCCCGCGGCGAGTAAGTGCGACACGTAACCAGTCAGCTAGCAACCCTGTACGTCTAGGAGAAATCCAGTGGCGAAGGCCAAGTTCGAGCGGACCAAGCCGCACGTCAACATCGGCACCATCGGTCACATCGACCACGGTAAGACCACGCTTACCGCCGCCATCACCAAGGTCCTGCACGACGCTTTCCCGGACCTCAACCCCTTCACGCCGTTCGAGGACATCGACAACGCTCCTGAGGAGCGCGAGCGCGGTATCACCATCTCCGTCGCCCACGTCGAGTACCAGACCGAGGCGCGCCACTACGCGCACGTCGACTGCCCCGGCCACGCGGACTACGTGAAGAACATGATCACCGGTGCGGCGCAGATGGACGGCGCCATCCTGGTGGTGGCCGCGACCGACGGTCCGATGCCGCAGACCAAGGAGCACGTCCTCCTGGCCCGCCAGGTCGGCGTCCCCTACATCGTCGTCGCCCTGAACAAGGCCGACATGGTGGACGACGAGGAGATCTTCGAGCTCGTCGAGCTCGAGGTCCGCGAGCTCCTCAGCGAGTACGAGTTCCCGGGTGACGACGTCCCCGTCGTCAAGGTCTCCGCGCTCAAGGCCCTCGAGGGCGACGCGGAGTGGGGCAAGTCCGTCCTGGACCTGATGAAGGCCGTGGACGAGAGCATCCCCGAGCCCGAGCGCGACATCGACAAGCCCTTCCTCATGCCGATCGAGGACGTCTTCTCGATCACCGGCCGCGGCACCGTCGTGACCGGCCGGATCGAGCGCGGCGTCGTCAACGTCAACGAGACGGTCGACATCGTCGGCATCAAGGAAGAGAAGCAGTCCACCACGGTCACCGGCGTGGAGATGTTCCGCAAGCTGCTCGACCAGGGCCAGGCGGGCGACAACGTCGGCCTGCTCCTGCGCGGCATCAAGCGCGAGGACGTCGAGCGCGGCCAGGTCGTCATCAAGCCCGGCACCACGACCCCGCACACCGAGTTCGAGGCGCAGGTCGTCATCCTGTCCAAGGACGAGGGCGGCCGCCACACGCCGTTCTTCAACAACTACCGCCCGCAGTTCTACTTCCGCACCACCGACGTCACCGGCGTCGTGACGCTGCCGGAGGGCACCGAGATGGTCATGCCCGGTGACAACACCGAGATGACCGTCCAGCTCATCCAGCCGATCGCGATGGAGGACGGCCTCAAGTTCGCCATCCGCGAGGGTGGCCGGACCGTGGGCGCGGGCCGCGTCACCAAGATCATCAAGTAGCACGACCGCGCGGGGACGCCGGCGGCGCACCATTTCCGCCGGCCCCCCGGGTGGCGGCCGGGCCGCACCACGGCCCGGCCGCCGCACCATGAACGACGTCATCGGGCTCTGTAGCGGTGATGCACCTCAGGGGACAGCCCTGTAGCGGTTTCTCAGGTGAATAGAGCCACAAGGACAAGGGCGCCCCTCTGCAGGGCACAGGGCCGGGTCACCTGGCACCGCGCCTCTACGGACACTAAGCGAAGGACGATAAGGCCACCATGGCGGGACAGAAGATCCGCATTCGGCTCAAGGCCTATGACCACGAGGTCATCGACAGCTCGGCGCGCAAGATCGTCGAGACCGTGACGCGCACTGGCGCGCAGGTCGCTGGCCCGGTGCCGTTGCCGACGGAGAAGAACGTTTACTGCGTCATCCGATCGCCGCACAAGTACAAGGACTCGCGCGAGCACTTCGAGATGCGCACGCACAAGCGGCTGATCGACATCATCGACCCGACGCCGAAGACCGTCGACTCGCTCATGCGGCTCGACCTTCCGGCCGGCGTCGACATCGAGATCAAGCTCTAAGGGACGCACAGACATGGCCACCAAGCAGATCAAGGGAGTTCTGGGCGAGAAGCTCGGCATGACCCAGGTCTTCGACGACGCGGGCCGCATCGTGCCCGTGACCGTCCTGAAGGCCGGTCCGTGCGTCGTGACGCGCGTCCGCACTCCGGAGACCGACGGCTACTCCGCCGTCCAGCTCGGCTACGGGCAGATCAACCCGCGCAAGGTGAACAAGCCGCTCGGCGACTACCTGCGCAAGCACGAGCTGACCCCGCGCCGCCACTACGTCGAGGTCCGCACCTCCGACGCGACCGAGTACACGCTCGGCCAGGAGGTCACCGCGGAGACGTTCGAGACCGGCCAGAAGGTCGACGTCACGGGCAAGAGCAAGGGCAAGGGCTTCGCCGGTGTCATGAAGCGCCACGGCTTCCGCGGCCTCAGCGCCTCGCACGGCACCCAGCGCAAGCACCGCTCGCCCGGCTCCATCGGCGGCTGCGCCACGCCCGGCCGCGTGTTCAAGGGCCTGCGGATGGCGGGGCGCATGGGCAACGTGCGCAAGACCATCCAGAACCTCACCGTCCACTCGGTGGACACCGAGAAGGGCCTCATCCTGGTGAAGGGCGCGGTGCCCGGCCCCAACGGCGGGCTGGTGCTCGTCCGCACCGCCGCGAAGGGGGACAAGTAGTCATGGCGACGATCGAGGTCAAGAACCCCGACGGCGCGGCCGGCCGGAGCGTCGAGCTTCCTGAGGCGATCTTCGAGCAGCAGGTCAACATCCCGCTGATCCACCAGGTCGTCGTCGCACAGGAGGCCGCGGGCCGCCAGGGCACGCACTCCACGAAGACCCGGGGCGAGGTCCGCGGCGGCGGCAAGAAGCCGTACCGCCAGAAGGGCACCGGTCGGGCCCGCCAGGGCTCCACCCGCGCCCCGCAGTTCGCCGGCGGCGGCGTCGTCCACGGCCCCAAGCCGCGCGACTACAGCCAGCGCACCCCGAAGAAGATGAAGGCCGCCGCCCTGCGCGGCGCCCTCTCGGACCGGGCGCGCCACGGCCGCGTGCACGTCATCAGCGGCTTCATCGCCGAGGACACCACGGCCAAGCGCACCCAGGCCGCGCTCAAGGCGCTCCGCCAGGTCACCGCGTCCGACAAGGTCCTGGTGGTCCTGGACCGCGCCGACGAGCACAACCGCCTGGCGCTGCGCAACCTGCAGGAGGTCCACGTTCTGGACGCCGACCAGGTGAACACCTACGACGTGCTCTACGCCGACGACATCGTGTTCACCGAGGCCGGCTACGACCAGTTCGTGGCGCACGCCACGGGCGCCTCCGCGGCCGCGGCGTCTGAGGAGGACGACCAGTGAGGATCCCCGACCCTCGGGACATCATCATCGAACCGGTGATCTCCGAGAAGAGCTACGGGCTCATGGACCAGAACAAGTACACGTTCCTGGTGCAGCCCGACGCCAACAAGACGCAGATCAAGATCGCGGTGGAGAAGATCTTCGACGTGAAGGTCACCAGCGTGAACACGATCAACCGTCAGGGCAAGCGGAAGCGCACGCGGTTCGGGTTCGGCAAGCGGCCCGACACCAAGCGCGCGATCGTCAGCCTGCGCGACGGCGACCGGATCGACATCTTCGGCGTCTGACCGCTCGCCTGACCGCTTCACACCGAGCAACACGCAAAGGAATGCGCGAAGAAGATGGGCATTCGTAAGTACAAGCCGACGACACCGGGTCGTCGCGGGTCCAGCGTGAGCGACTTCGTCGAGATCACGCGCTCGGAGCCCGAGAAGTCCCTGGTGCGTCCGCTCCACTCCAAGGGCGGGCGGAACGGCCACGGCCGTATCACCGCCCGGCACCAGGGTGGGGGACACAAGCGCGCCTACCGCGTCATCGACTTCCGTCGGCACGACAAGGACGGCATCCCCGCCAAGGTCGCCCACATCGAGTACGACCCGAACCGCACCGCGCGGATCGCACTGCTGCACTACGTCGACGGCGAGAAGCGCTACATCCTCGCGCCGGCCGGCCTCAAGCAGGGCGACAAGGTCGAGAACGGCCCCACCTCCGACATCAAGCCGGGCAACTGCCTCCCGCTGCGGAACATCCCCACGGGTACGTTCGTGCACGCGGTCGAGCTGAAGCCGGGCGGCGGTGCCAAGCTGGGCCGCTCCGCCGGGTCGCAGATCCAGCTGCTGGCGAAGGAGGGCGCGTACGCGACGCTGCGCATGCCCTCCGGCGAGATGCGGCAGGTGGAGGTCACCTGCCGCGCCACCGTCGGCCAGGTCGGCAACGCCGAGCAGTCAAACATCAACTGGGGCAAGGCCGGCCGTATGCGGTGGAAGGGCAAGCGCCCGACCGTCCGAGGTGTGGCCATGAACCCGGTCGACCACCCGCTCGGCGGTGGTGAGGGTAAGAGCTCGGGTGGTCGCCACCCGGTCAGCCCGTGGGGCAAGCCCGAAGGGCGGACCCGCAAGCCGAACAAGGGCAGTGACCGGCTCATCGTGCGTCGGCGTAGCAAGAAGAAGCGGTAAGGAGCACGTCTGATGCCACGTAGCCTGAAGAAGGGTCCCTTCGTCGACCACCACCTGATCAAGAAGGTGGAGGACCAGAACGAGAAGGGCACCAAGAACGTCATCAAGACGTGGTCCCGCCGGTCCATGATCATCCCCGAGATGATCGGGCACACGATCGCCGTCCACGACGGTCGCAAGCACGTCCCCGTGTTCGTGTCCGAGTCGATGGTCGGCCACAAGCTCGGCGAGTTCGCTCCCACGCGCACTTTCCGCAGCCACGTCAAGGAAGACCGCCGTAGCCGCCGTTAGCGGTTGCAGTTGGAGTAAGAGCCATATACCCCACGGTGGTGGGGGTGAATTCCGTGAGCGAGGGAAGAGCGATGGGAACGAGGGCACAGGCACGGTTCGTCCGTGTTACGCCCCGAAAGGCCCGCCGGGTGGTGGACCTTATTCGCGGGTTGCCCGCTGACGAGGCACAGGCGGTGCTCCGGTTCGCGCCACAGGCGGCGAGCGAACCGGTGGGCAAGGTGCTCGCGAGCGCCATCGCCAATGCCGAGCACAACGACAAGCTGGACCGCGAGACGCTGGTGGTCGGGCGCGCCTGGGTGGACGAAGGTCCCACCCTCAAGCGCATCCGCCCGCGGGGCTTCGGCCGCGCTTTCCGGGTCACCAAGCGGACGAGCCACATCACCGTGGTCGTCGAGCAGCGTGACGCCGCGGGCGCCTCGTCCAAGAAGAAGGAGAGGACCCGATAGTGGGGCAGAAGGTCAACCCGCACGGGTTCCGACTTGGCATCACCACCGACTACAAGACCCGGTGGTACGCCGACAAGATGTACAAGGACTACGTCAAGGAAGACGTGGCCATCCGCCGGATGCTGAACCGCGGTATGGAGCGCGCCGGGATCTCCAAGGTCGAGATCGAGCGCACCCGTGACCGCGTCCGCGTCGACATCCACACCGCCCGGCCGGGTATCGTCATCGGCCGCCGCGGTTCGGAGGCCGACCGCATCCGCGCCGACCTCGAGAAGCTGACCAACAAGAAGCAGGTCCAGCTCAACATCCTCGAGGTCAAGAACCCGGAGATCGACGCTCAGCTCGTCGCTCAGGGTGTCGCGGAGCAGCTGTCGAGCCGAGTCGCGTTCCGTCGGGCGATGCGCAAGGCGATGCAGAGCGCCATGAAGAGCGGCGCCAAGGGCATCCGCATCCAGTGCGGCGGCCGCCTCGGCGGCGCCGAGATGTCGCGGTCGGAGTTCTACCGCGAGGGCCGCGTGCCGCTGCACACGCTCCGCGCCGACATCGACTTCGGGTTCTTCGAGGCCCGGACGACGTTCGGCCGCATCGGCGTGAAGGTGTGGATCTACAAGGGCGACGCCCCCGCGACCCGGGCCGAGCGCGAGGCGGCCCAGGCCGCGCAGCGCGCGCCGGGCGGCGGCGGTGGCGGCGGCCAGCGCCGCGAGCGTCCGCAGCGGCGCCGCCGCGGCGGTCCCGCGGGCGGCGGCGCGCCGGCCGAGACCAGGTCCAGCGCTCCGGCCGAGGCCGGCCAGGGCGCGGAGAAGTCCGGGAACGAGGGGAGCTGACCGATGCTCATTCCCCGTAAGGTCAAGCACCGCAAGCAGCACCACCCGGACCTCCGCGGTCGTGCCAAGGGCGGTACCAAGGTCAACTTCGGTGAGTTCGGCATCCAGGCCCTGGAGTCCGCCTACGTCACCAACCGGCAGATCGAGTCCGCTCGTATCGCCATGACCCGGCACATCAAGCGCGGCGGCAAGGTGTGGATCAACATCTTCCCCGACCGCCCCATCACCAAGAAGCCGGCCGAGACCCGCATGGGTTCCGGTAAGGGCTCCCCCGAGTGGTGGGTCGCGCCGGTCAAGCCCGGCCGCGTGATGTTCGAGCTGTCGGGTGTGCCGGAGCCCATCGCCAAGGAGGCGATGCGGCGGGCCATGCACAAGCTGCCGATGAAGTGCAAGTTCGTGAAGCGCGAAGTGGAGGCGTGATGGCGAAGTCCCTGACCGCCCAGGAGCTGCGGAGCGAGTCCCAGGAGGACCTGGTCGCCAAGCTCAAGGAGGCCAAGGAGGAGCTGTTCAACCTCCGCTTCCAGGCCGCGACCGGCCAGCTCGACAACCACAACCGACTGCGGACGGTGAAGCGCGAGATCGCGCGCATCTACACGGTCATGCGTGAGCACGAGCTCGGCATCATGCGGCTGGCCGGCGAGTCGGCTGAGGAGACGAAGGAAGCAGCCGAATGAGCGAAGAGAAGGCCCTGAGCCGGGACCTGGAGCGCAACTACCGCAAGGTGCGCGAGGGCCTGGTCGTCAGCGACAAGATGGAGAAGACCGTCGTTGTCGAGGTGGAGGACCGCGTCAAGCACGCGCTGTACGGCAAGGTCATCCGCCGCACCACGAAGTACAAGGCCCACGACGAGGCGAACTCCTGCGGTATCGGCGACCGGGTTCGCCTGATGGAGACCCGCCCGATGTCCGCGACCAAGCGCTGGCGCGTCGTGGAGATCCTGGAGAAGGCTAAGTAGACCCCTGTCCCGGCGGCCGGTTGGTGGAGATCGGCCGCCGAGGGGTGAGACCACCTAGCAGCGCGGGTCCCCCGGACTCCGCGCGCACATATCAGGAGCAGACGTGATTCAGCAGGAGTCGCGACTCAAGGTCGCCGACAACACGGGGGCCAAGGAGATCTTGACCATCCGTGTCCTCGGCGGCTCGGGTCGGCGCTACGCGGGCATCGGCGACACCATCGTGGCGACGGTGAAGGACGCCCTTCCCGGCGCGGGCGTGAAGAAGGGCGATGTCGTCAAGGCCGTCATCGTGCGCACCACCAAGGAGCGCCGCCGGCCCGACGGCTCCTACATCCGCTTCGATGAGAACGCCGCCGTGCTCATCAAGGACGGTGGAGACCCGCGCGGTACCCGCATCTTCGGCCCGGTCGGCCGCGAGCTGCGGGACAAGAAGTACATGCGCATCATCTCGCTAGCGCCGGAGGTGCTCTAGGCGATGAAGATCAAGAAGGACGACGAGGTCGTCGTCATCGCCGGCAAGGACAAGGGTGCCACCGGGAAGGTCATCAAGGCCCTTCCCCGGGAGCAGCGTGTCGTCGTCGAGGGCGTCAACCTCATCAAGAAGCACAAGAAGGCCAACCCGGCGGGCGGCCAGCAGGGTGAGGTCGTCACCAAGGAGGCGCCGATCCACGTGAGCAACGTCGCGCTCGCGGAGGACGGCAAGCCCACCCGTGTCGGTTACCGCTTCGAGGAAGACGGAACCAAGGTTCGGATCTCCCGCCGTACCGGTAAGGACATCTGATGACGGTCACCACTGACACCGCCGCCCCGGCGCTGCCCCGGCTCAAGGAGAAGTACCGCTCCGAGATCATCGCCGGGCTGCGGGACGAGTTCGACATCAAGAACATCATGCAGGTCCCCGGTCTCTCCAAGATCGTGGTCAACATGGGTGTCGGCGAGGCCGCCCGCGACGCGAAGCTCATCCAGGGCGCGATCGCCGACCTGTCGGCGATCACCGGGCAGAAGCCGCGGATCAACCGGGCCAAGAACTCCATCGCGCAGTTCAAGCTGCGCGAGGGCCAGCCGATCGGCGCCAGCGTCACGCTGCGCGGCGACCGGATGTGGGAGTTCCTGGACCGGCTGCTCTCGCTGGCGCTGCCCCGCATCCGGGACTTCCGCGGGCTCTCGCCGAAGCAGTTCGACGGCCGCGGCAACTACACCTTCGGCCTCACCGAGCAGGTCATGTTCCACGAGATCGACCCCGACAAGGTCGACCGCCAGCGTGGGATGGACATCACCGTCGTCACCACGGCGACCAACGACGACGAGGGGCGCGCCCTGCTCAAGCGGCTCGGATTCCCCTTCAAGGAAGCCTAGGGGGATCTGAGATGGCTAAGAAGGCGCTGATCGCCAAGGCGAACCGGAAGCAGAAGTTCGAGGTTCGCGCGTATACTCGTTGCTCGCGGTGCGGTCGCCCGCGCGCCGTCTTCCGGAAGTTCGGCCTGTGCCGCATCTGCTTCCGCGAGATGGCCCACCGGGGCGAGCTGCCCGGTATCACCAAGTCGAGCTGGTAGCCTCCGGCGGGCCGACCGCGCAGCGCGCGGTCGGCCCCGGGGCTTCCCGCGGAGCCGGCCCCCCGGGCCGCGCACCGCACATCGAAGCGGCCGGTAGTACCGCCGCCGACCATCAGGAACCGACCGGGCACGGTGCGGACATCGCACGGTGCCCATGACCACGCCGTAGGTCCTAGAGGACTCCGCGCCCACGGGGCGCGGTCACACGCCATCAGGGAATGGCGTGTCCTTGGGGAAACCGCGGTGAGGAAGGGCCAATCGGCCATGACGATGACCGACCCGATCGCAGACATGCTGACGCGTCTGCGTAACGCGAATTCGGCATACCACGACACCGTGTCGATGCCGTATTCCAAGATCAAGGCGCACATCGCCGAGATCCTCCAGCAGGAGGGCTACGTCCAGGGCTGGCGCACCGAGGAGGCCCCCGTGGGCCAGAACCTCGTGGTCGACCTCAAGTACGGTCCGACCCGTGAGCGCTCCATCGCCGGTGTCCGCCGGGTCTCCAAGCCCGGCCTCCGGGTGTACGCGAAGAAGGACAACCTTCCCCGCGTCCTGGGCGGCCTCGGCGTGGCCATCATTTCGACGTCCGGCGGCCTGATGACGGACAAGCAGGCCAAGAAGCGCGGCGTGGGCGGCGAAGTCCTCGCCTACGTCTGGTAGAGGGAGGGACTTTCCGCATGTCGCGCATCGGACGACTGCCGATCTCGGTCCCCAAGGGCGTCGAAGTCACGATTGACGGGCACGACGTCAAAGTCAAGGGGCCGAAGGGCGAACTGAAGCACACCATCGCCGCTCCGATCACCGTCTCCCAGGAGGACGGGACGATCCAGGTGGCGCGCCCGGACGACAAGCCCGAGAACCGGTCGCTGCACGGGCTCACCCGTGCGCTGATCTCGAACCTCATCGAGGGCGTCTCCAAGGGCTACAGCAAGACGCTGGAGATCCACGGCGTCGGTTACCGCGTCCAGGCCAAGGGCTCCAACCTGGAGTTCTCGCTGGGCTACAGCCACCCCGTCGTGGTCGAGCCGCCTCCGGGTATCAGCTTCCGCGTCGAGAAGCCGACCCGGCTGCACGTCGACGGGATCGACAAGCAGCTCGTGGGCCAGGTGGCGGCCAACATCCGCAAGCTGCGCAAGCCGGACCCGTACAAGGCCAAGGGCGTGCGGTACGAGGGTGAGCAGATCCGCCGCAAGGCCGGAAAGGCTGGTAAGTAGGCATGGGCAAGAGCACGACGCTGGTCCGCAAGGGGACGGCCTCGCGTACGGCCTCCCGTGCGCGCCGCCACCTGCGGGTCCGCAAGAAGGTCCAGGGCACGGCCGCGCGTCCGCGCCTGGTCGTGACCCGCTCCGCCAAGCACATGGTCGCGCAGATCGTGGACGACACCCAGAGCCGCACCCTGGTGTCCGCCTCCACGATGGACGCCTCCATCCGCACGGCCGAGGGCAAGAAGTCCGAGAAGTCGAAGCAGGTGGGCGAGCTGCTCGCGCAGCGAGCCAAGGACGCCGGCATCACCGCGGTCGTCTTCGACCGCGGCGGCTACCGCTACCAGGGCCGCATCGCCGCCCTGGCCGATGGCGCGCGGTCCGCCGGGCTGGAGTTCTGATGGGCTTCGGCAAGGACGTCAACAACGGGAAGAAGAGGAACCACTGATGGCTGCAGCTCCGCGGCGCGGCGCCGGTGGCGAGCGGCGTGACCGCCGTGACGATCGCCGCGGCGGCGCCGCAGACAAGGGTGTCTCCTACATCGAGAAGGTCGTGACCATCAACCGGGTCGCGAAGGTCGTCAAGGGCGGCCGGCGCTTCAGCTTCACCGCGCTCGTGGTCGTCGGCGACGGCAACGGCATGGTCGGTGTGGGCTACGGCAAGGCCAAGGAAGTCCCCGCGGCCATCGCCAAGGGTGTCGAGGAGGCGAAGAAGAACTTCTTCCGCGTCCCCCGCATCCAGGGCACGATCGTGCACCGGGTCCAGGGCGAGGACGCCGCCGGCGTCGTCCTCCTGCGTCCCGCCGCGCCCGGTACCGGCGTCATCGCCGGCGGCCCGGTCCGCGCGGTGCTGGAGTGCGCGGGTATCCACGACGTGCTGAGCAAGTCCCTCGGCTCGTCCAACCCGCTCAACATCGTGCACGCGACCGTCGCTGCGCTCAAGGGGCTGAACCGTCCCGAGGAGATCGCGGCCCGCCGCGGTCTGCCGATCGAGGACGTGGCCCCGGCCGCCATGCTTCGGGCCCGTGCGGAAGCGAAGGCGGGTGCCTGACCATGGCGAAGCTGAAGATCACCCAGGTCCGTTCGAAGATCGGCGGTAAGCGGAAGCAGCACGACAGCCTCCGCTCGCTCGGTCTCGGCCGGATCGGCAAGGCGGTCGTCCGCGACGACCGTCCCGAGGTCCGCGGCCAGATCAACGTCGTCGCGCACCTCGTGACCGTCGAGGAGGTCAGCGAATGAGCGACTACAACCCCGACGAGCTGCTCAAGCTCCACCACCTGCGGCCGGCCCCCGGCTCCAACAAGTCGCGCGTCCGCAAGGGCCGCGGCGAGGCGTCCAAGGGCAAGACCGCCGGTCGTGGCACGAAGGGCACCAAGGCTCGTTCCACCGTGCCCGTCGGCTTCGAGGGCGGCCAGATGCCGCTCATCCGCCGGGTCCCGAAGCTCAAGGGCTTCAGCAACGCCCGCTTCCGGACGACCTACCAGGTCGTCAACCTGGACAAGCTGAGCGAGCTGTTCCCCGAGGGCGGCGAGGTCACCGTCGAGAGCCTGGTGGCCAAGGGCGCGGTCCGCAAGAACCAGCTCGTCAAGGTGCTGGGCACCGGTGAGATCTCGGTGGCCGTGCAGGTGAGCGTGCACGCGTTCTCCTCCTCGGCCAAGGAGAAGATCACCGCGGCCGGCGGCTCCGTGACCGAGCTGTAGCATCGGCCCGCACGTGGCGTTCCGAGGGGCGTCCGCCGGAGCCACCCCCGCGAGGGGGAGGCCCGGCGGGCGCCCCC
>NZ_BCRK01000015.1 GCF_001552555.1 Nocardiopsis trehalosi NBRC 14201
CCTTCTCCTCTTCTTGGAAGGGGAGAAGGCGGGAGACGAGGCGGGGTGAGGGCGTGGGCGGCTCATCCGGGGGACGGGCGGCGGCGGTGCGCGGTGACGGCGGCGATGGCCGGGCCGAGGACGAACGGGGCGCCGAACACGAGCGCCTGGAAGGTCTCGGCGCCGTGCACGGTGATGTCGGTGTAAGCGCCGCCGATCACGAGCTGGGCGGACACCTGGAAGACGAGGTGGTAGCCGACGCACGCCCACACGCTGCCGGTGACCGCGCGCACGCACCCCAGGACGACGCCCATGCCCAGGAACAGCAAGCCCCGTTCCGCGAGCACCGACCACCCCTCCGCGGCGACCCACAGCGCCGTGCCGAACACCGTGAACAGCGCCGCCTGGCCGACGACGGCGGCCCAGCGGGGGAGCGCCTCGCCCAGGTTGCGGTACAGGTACTCGCGGAAGATCAGCTCTTCGGGCAGCGCCTCCAGCAGCAGCACGGTCACCACCAGCAGCGCCGCGGCGCCCAGCAGTTCGGCGGCGCCCGACCGCACGTCCAGCGCCACCCACCCCGCCCCCAGGCACAGCGCGGCCGCGCCGGCCGCCGGGACCAGCCACGACACCGCACCGACGGTGAACGCCCACCCCCGGTCGCCGCCGACGGCGGCCCGCAGCTCGCCCCACGGGCGCCGGTCGGCGAAGCGGGCCGCCGCGGCCACCAGCGCCACCCCCAGAACGCCGAGCACGACGGCGTTCACCAGGTGCGTCCCCACCCGGGGCAGGCCGCCGTAGCCGCCCGCCGATAGCTCGTTGACCGCCCACCACAGGGCCATGGCCGCCCCGCTGACCAGCACCACCCTCAGCGGGCGCGGCAGGCCGCGCGGCCGCTGCACCCGCCCCTCGGTCGGCGTCTCCGCCATACGCCCTCCCGCTCCGTCCGACTCGTCCGGTCCTTCCTCTCCCGAGGGCCTTCGCGCGCGACCGGCCCGGCCCGGGCCCGGCGCCGGACCTCCGCCGTGGTTGTTGCGGTCGACGCCGTCGCGCCGTCCACCTCCGCCGCCCGGTGCGCGGGTCCGCCGGTCACGTTCACGCACGTGACCGCCCGCGCCGCGCACTCGGCCCTGCCCAGCCCCACGTCCGCGCGCGTCGTCCACGCGCGCCCGCGCCCGCCCGCGCACGTGACCGCCCGCGCCGCGCGCTCGGCCCTGCTCGGCGTCATCCACGCGCGCCCGTGCACGTCGTACACCCGCGCACGTCCGAGTGGTGGCCGCGCGTCCGCCGTGCCCAGCGCCGCGCGCCACCCTTCGGGCGCGCGCCGCCGCCGCGCACCGCAGACCCCGCGCACGCCGCAGGCAGGCCCCGCGCCCCACGGCCCCGGCCCGCCGCGCGGCGGGCCGATCCACCGCGCGGTGCCGCCATACTTCCGCAGATCGCCACCACCGCCCGGAAATGGCCGGAAGCGGCCGCGCGTGTCCGTAAACCGGGTCCGTGGGACGGGTTGCCGGGAGGTGGAGGGGGCGCGGCCGTCATCCCAACGTCACACGACTTCCTGAGAGATCACTCAGAAAACCCGGCCGGGCGACTTTCCATAACGGGCGCGTCACGGCAACATGGGATGTCCGGGTCCGGACGCGGGCCCGCGCCCCGCTGCCGTGCCGCCCCCATCCGCCGACGCCGTTGGGTAATACACTCCGTGACCACCGACCTCCGTTCCGTGCCCGGACCGCCCGCGCCCGAACGCCCCGCGAGCCCCCGCCCCGCCGCCCGCCGGTTCCTGCCCGAGGTGCAGGGCCTCCGGGCGGTCGCCGTCCTGCTCGTGCTCGTCTACCACCTCGATAAGGACCTGCTGCCCGGCGGGTACGCGGGCGTCGACGTGTTCTTCGTGATCTCGGGCTTCCTCATCACCACGCTGCTGCTGCGCGAGGCCGACACCCGGGGCCGCGTCTCCCTGGCCGGCTTCTACGTGCGGCGCGTCCGGCGCATCCTGCCCGCGGCCACCCTCGTGCTGCTCGCCACCGGCGTCGCGGCGTTCCTGCTGCTGCCCTCGCCGCGGCTGCTCGACACCGCCCGCCAGCTGATCGCGAGCGCCGCCTACGTCGAGAACTTCTACCTCGCGACCGAGTCGGTCGACTACCTGGCCGCCGAGACCGCCGCCAGCCCGGTCCAGCACTACTGGTCGCTGGCCGTCGAGGAGCAGTTCTACCTGGTGTGGCCGCTGCTGTTCGTCGGCTGGGCCGCCCTCGGGGCCCGCCGCACCCGCACCCTGCTGGCCGCGGCCGCCGCGGTCCTCGTCGCCTCGTTCACCTGCTCGGTCGTGATGACCGCCTCCGACCCCCAGCCCTCCTACTTCCTGCCGCAGACCCGCATGTGGGAGCTTGCCGTGGGCGGGGTGCTGGCCATCGTCCTGGCCCGCCGCGCCCTCCCCGCCGGCCTGCGCCGGGTCCTGGGCTGGGCCGGACTGGCCGCGATCATCGCCGCGGTCGTCGGCTTCGACGACGCCACCGCCTTCCCCGGCTGGGCGGCGGCGGTGCCCGTGTTCGGCGCGGCCGCCGTCATCGCCGCCGGGCACAGCGACACCCGGTGGTCGGCGTACGGGCTGCTGGCGTCGGCGCCCGCCCGGTTCGTCGGCGACATCTCCTACGCCCTGTACCTGTGGCACTGGCCCGTCATCGTCTTCGCCCTCAGCGTCACCGACCGCGACTCGCTCACCCCCGCCGCCGCCGTCGGCGCGGCCGCCCTGTCGGTGGCGCTCGCCTGGGGCACCAAGGTCCTCGTGGAGGACCCGGTGCGCGACGGCGGCCTGCTGCGCGCCGGCCGCGCCGCCACCGCCTTCGCGCTGTCGGCCACCCTCGTCGTCACCTCCGTGGGTGCCGCCCAGTACCTGCGCTACCAGTGGCTGCGCGGGGTGGAGTTCGACCCGGCGGTCCACGTCGGCCCGCAGGCCATCGGCGACGAGCGCCCCGAGGGCGACCCGGACGAGCGCATCTACCCGCCGCCGGTCGGCGCCGAGGAGGACCTGCCGAGCGTCTACGACGACGACTGCCAGGCGTCCAACGCCGAGGTGACGCCCGATCCGTGCGTCTACGGCCCCGACGACGCCGAGACCGTCATCGCCGTCGTCGGCGACTCCCACGCCGCCCACTGGGTGCCGGCGCTGCGCAGCCTCGCCGGTGAGCGCAACTGGCTGCTGTACTCCTACACCAAGTCCTCGTGCGCCTTCACCGACACCCTCACCGTCACCGCCGACGCGCCGTACCCCGAGTGCCCCGAGTGGAACGCGGCGGTCACCGACGAACTGGTGCAGACCGTCCGCCCCGACGTGGTCTTCACCAGCTCGCACTCGCGCACCGACGCCGTCGGCGCGGCCGACGACGAAGAGGGCCGGGCCGCCATCGCCGACGGCATGGCGCGCATGTGGAGCGTCCTGGAGGAGGCGGGCACCGACGTCGTCGCCATCCGCGACACCCCGGTGACGCGGCCCCGCATCCCCGAGTGCGTCGACCGGCACCCCGACGCCCTCGACGCCTGCGCCAGCCCCCGCGAGGACGCCGTGCGCGACGACCCGCAGGTGCGCGCCGTGGAGTCGGGCGGCACCGGCGCCGACCTGGTCGACCTCACCGACGACTTCTGCACCGACGACTCCTGCCCGCCGGTGGTCGGCAACGTCCTGATCTACCGCGACAGCCACCACCTCACCGCCACCTACTCGCGGCTGCTGGCCCCGGCCCTGGAGGAGGCGGCGGCGGACGTCCTCGACGACCAGTGAGCCCGGCCGGGCCCGTTGTGCGGTCCGGTCCCCGGCCCCCGGCCCCCGGCCCCCGGCGCCGGGCGTCCGCGCGTCCGCCCGTTCCGCCCCTTGCCACAATGGGGCGGAACGGGGCGGCGGGGCCGTCTTCCGCCCCGGCACCCCCTGCCCGACGCCGTTGGAGCCGCCCATGGAACGCCCCTTGCTGCTGCTCGACGTCGACGGCCCGCTGAACCCGTTCCGCGCCGGCCGGGCCCCGCTCCCGCGCGGGTACCTGCCGCACACCATCCACGGCCTGCGGGTGCTGCTCGACCCGGCGCACGGGCCCGCCCTCGCCGCGCTGCCCTTCGACCTCGTGTGGGCCACCACCTGGGAGCACGACGCCAACACCGAGATCGCCCCGCGCGTCGGCCTGCCCGCCCTGCCCGTCATCACCTGGCCGGTCGGCGCCGACACCGCGCCCGGCCTCTGCTTCAAGACCCCCACTGTGGCCGCCTACACGGCCGGTCGCCCGTTCGCCTGGGTGGACGACGAGGTCACCGACACCGACCGGGCCTGGCTCGCCGCCCGCCGCGACACCCCGTTCCTCCTGCACCGCGTATCGGCCCGCCGCGGCCTGCGCCCCACCGACCTGGCCACCCTCGCCACCTGGGCCGCCACCCACGCTCCCGACGCCGCCCCCATCGGGGACTGATCCCACCCGCCCCCACCCGCCTACTGCGGGACGGCCCCTGGTGGCCAGGTCCGGTGACCCATCCCGTGCGGTCGGCACCGGAAACCCGCGCTCCCCTCCCGCCGACCCGGGTGCGGCCGAGGCGGTCGCCGGTCTCCCGGCGTGTGCGGCGGCGGAGCCGGTGACCGGGTCGGCCGACGATGGCGAGCGGCCCCTGCCGCTCGTCGCAGCGCACGGCGCGCACCGAGACGCCGGCGCCCGGTGCCACCTCGCCGACGCGGACCGGCGATCTCCGCCCCTGTGTTCTCCGGAACACCCTGTCCGAACAGCGTTGATCACGTAAAGTCATGCACCGGAAACGCAATGTGTCGAGCATGAGCGGCGGCGCGGAACCGCGTCGTGCGCGTCTCCCACTTCCGGCTCGCGAGGTGACCGATGGCCGAGACGTCCGAACTCCCGCGCTTCCCCTTCTCCGAACGCGCGGACGACCTCCCCCCGCAATGCCGGGCGCTGCTCCGGGAGCACCGGCCGGTCGTCCGCGTCAGGACCAACACCGGCGACACCGCCTGGCTCGTCACCGGCTACGAGGCGGCGCGGGCGGTCTTCGCCGACGAGCGCTTCAGCCACGCCCGCACCACCGATCCCGACGTCCCGCGCCAGGACGCCCCGCCGATCCCCGCGTCCGTCGCCAACTCCTGGGAGGTCGCCCGGCAGGCGGGCCTGCGCACCGAGATCCAGCGTGCGATGGCGCCGCCCCGGGTCGAGGAGATGCGCCCGTGGGTGCGCGCCACCGCCGACGCCATGGTCGCCGAGACCGTCCGGCAGGGGCCGCCCGCCGACCTGCTCCCCGGGTTCGCGTCCGCCCTCCCCATGGCCGTGGCCACGTGGCTCGTGGGGCTCCCGACCGCCGACGCCGACCGCCTCACGGCCTGGGCCCACATCGCCTCCACCACCACCGTCCACCCCCGCCACGTCCTCGACGCGAACTGGGCGGAGCTGCGCGCCTACCTCGCGGCCCAGCCCGACACGCCGCCGGAGGGCGTGCGGCCGGGGCTGCTGCACCGGCTGCGCGCCGCCAACGCCGCGGCAGACCCCGCCCTGCGCCTCTCCCCGGAGCAACTCGCCGACCTCGCGGGGGCCTTCCTCGGCTCGTCCTTCGCCAGCAGCGCCGGTGTCCTGCCCCTGGCGACCATCACCCTGCTCCAGCACCCCGAGGCCCGGGCCCGGCTGCGCGACGAACCGGAGCTGACCCCCGCCGCCGTCGAGGAGCTGCTGCGCCACGCCCTGTTCATCCGCGACGGCCTGCCGCGCATCGCCACCGCCGACATCGAGGTCGCCGGCACCCTCATCCGCACCGGCGAACTCGTCCTCGTCAGCCCCGACACCGCCAACCGCGACCCCGCAGCCTTCACCGACCCCGACCGCTTCGACATCGACCGCCCGCGCACCCCCACCCACCTCGCCTTCGGCCACGGCCACAACCACTGCCCCGCCACCGGGCTGGCGCGCATGGAGCTGACCGAAGCCGTCACGGCGCTGGTCCGCCACCTGCCCGCGGACGCCCGCCTCGGCGCCGACCCCGACGCCCTCGACTGGCGGCCCGGCCTCCAGGTCCGCATCCCCGGCACGATCCCGGTGGTCTGGTGAGCGGCCCGGCGGCCGGCCCGCCGCGCGGGGGCGCCGATCCCCGCGACCCCGCCGCCCCCGGCCCGCACGCCGTCGCCGACAGCATCCTTCTCACCGAGCGGCTGAGATCAGAGGACCGGCGCAGCTTCCACCTGCTGGGCCGCACCTGGGAGCTGCTGCCCGAGGTGTTCTCGCCCGCCCTCAGCTCCGGCACCGAGTTCTACACCCGCCGCCTCCCCTTCCCGCGCGGCGGCCGCTTCCTGGAGATCGGCTGCGGCGCGGGCGTGACCTCCGTCGTCGCCGCGCTCTCCGGCTGCGCGGCGGTGACCGCGGTCGACATCGGCCCGCCGGCCGTCGCGAACACGGCCCGCAACGCCCGGCGCCACGGCGCCACCGCACTGCGGGCGCTGGTCAGCGACGTGTTCGCCGCCGTCCCCGACCGCGGGTACGACGTCGTCTTCTGGAACATCCCCTATGTCGGCATGCCGGAGGGCTACGAGCACCCGTCCGACCTCACCCGTTCGGTGTTCGACGTGGGCCACCGCTGCTGCCGCGCCTACCTGGCGGGGGCCCGTTCGGTCCTCGCGCCGGGCGGGCGGCTGTTCCTGGGGTTCGGCGACATCGGCGACCGCGCCGCCATGGAGGCCATCGCGGCCGGGCACGGGTGGCGCGCGGAACTCCTGGCCGCCGGCCGGTCCGACCCCGATCCCCACATCGAGCACCGGCTGTTCGAACTGCACGACATCCGCCCGCCCGGCGGCGGGCCCGGTTCATCGCCGGGGCCCGCGCCGGCGGGGCCGTGAGGGCCGCAGGGCGCCGCGTCCGGGTGCGGACACCCGTCCCGGAATGAGTATCCGTGCTCAGGCGGCCGCCCCGGCGGCGGCCGACCATAGGCGGCATGACCACCAAACCCGTACGCACGACCGCCACCCCCGCCTTCTTCGTGCAGTCCGCGCTCTCCTTCGCGGTCTCCTCTGTGGGCCTGGGTGTGGGCATCCTCTACCTGCCCGTCGACGCCTGGATGCGGGCGTTCGTCGGCCTCGGGCTCCTCTACGTGATCACCTCCACCTTCACGCTGGCGAAGGTGGTCCGCGACCGCCAGGAGGAGACCGCCGTGACCAGCCGGGTCGACCAGGCCCGCCTCGACAAGCTGCTCGCCGAACACGACCCGTTCAAGGTCGACTGATCCGCGTCGGCGGACGACCAGGGCGGCGGCCGACGGCACCCCCCGTGCGCCGCCGTCAGTACACGATGGACACGATGCGGGCGGCGGCCTCCGCCAGGCGGGGGTCGCCCTCGACCTCGGCGCGGGCGAGCGCGGCGGCCGGGTCGACGCCGCGCGTGCACAGCAGCCAGGCGGTCTCCGCGTCCAGCCGCAGCAGCGCGGTCGGCTCACCCGCCGGACCGGCCAGCGACCAGCCGCAGCCGGTGGCCGTCGCCGTCCACGCCCCGCCCGCCGGACCGGCGACCTCCACCCGCACCCGCGTCCCCTCGGGGGCCGCAGTGGCGCGGAGCGTGTGCGGCAGCGCCCGCAGGAACGTGTCGAGCACCGTGGAGAACGGACCCGGATCCGGGTCGGTGCCGCGCCCGGCGGCGTGCCGGATGTGCTGGCGGTGGGTCCACAGCTCGGTGAACTCGCGGGCGGTGTCGAGCCACCTCGGGGCCGGGTCGACGCCCGCCCACGACACCCCCAGCGACGGCGCGCCGGGGTCGGTGCCCTCGAAGTGGCGGGCGGTCTGCGCGCCGATCAGCTCCAGCGTGTCGGTCAGCGCCGCCGGGCTCACCCGGGCGAACGCGTCGACCCACTCCTGGTTGACGCGGTGGATGAAGCCCTCCAGCGGTTCGCCGGGGGCCGGTGCCGGGCCGCCGCCGTGGCCGTCGCGGTCGCGCGCCAAGCGCCCGTAGCAGTCGCCCAGCACATGGGCCGCGACGTCGCGGACGGTCCAGCCGGGGACGGCCTCGCGCTCCCAGTCGGCGGGCCCCAGGGCGCGCAGGGTGGCGATGAGTTCGGTGTGCTCGGGGGTGAACAGCGGGCGAGCGTCGATGGGCGGGCCGAGGTGGCCGTACCCGACCACGCCACCGGTGGAGAAGGACATGGCGCAGAGTCTGCCGACCGCCGGGAAGGGGCGCCAGTCGGCGGCCCGCGCGGCGGCCGGTCCGGTGGCAGTGCCCGGCCCCTCGCGGGTGCGGTGCGCCGGTCGTGGGACGCGCCCCTCAGCCCCAGGTCAGGGGGTCGAGGTGCAGGTAGAACCGCTCCCTGGCGCGGTCGACGGGGGCGCCGTAGCGGTCGGCGAACGCCTGCTCGGCGGCGCGCGCCCGGTCCTCGTCGGGCCAGGTCTCGCGGGCGGTCGCGAACAGCAGGGAGAGGTCGGCGTGGGGGTCGGCGCGACCGAGGCGGCCGAGGTCGATGAACCCGGCGAACCGCCCGCTGCCGGGGTCGACCACGATGTTGGGCAGGCACAGGTCGCCGTGGCACACCACCGCCGACGCCGCCTCCTGCGCGAGGCGGTGGTCGAGCCCCGGGGCGAGTCGGGCCAGCAGCTCCTCGGGCGGGGTGCCCTGCTGCTCCACCGGCAGGAAGTCGTCGGTGACCGCGCCGCGCGCGACCACGTCGCGTGCGGCGGCGAACATCGACGCGAGGTCGCGGGAGAACGGGCACGCCTGGACCGGGAGGGCGTGCAGCAGGCGTACGGCGTCGGCGATCGGCGCCCACACCGCCGCGAGGGCGTCCGGCCCGAGGCGGTCGGCGGGCACCCCGGCGACGGCCGAGGTCAGCAGGCAGGCGCCGTCGGCGCCGGTGCGCCAGTCGAGCACGCGGGGGCCGGGGACGCCCTGGTCGTGCAGCCACGCGGCCCGGTCGCGCTCGCCCTCCAGCGCGGCGGTGTCGCGGGCCGGGACGCACTTGGCGTAGCGGGAGCCGTCGGGGGAGCGGAACACGGCCGCCCCGGACTCCCCATCGGTGACGGGCATCCACCCGTCCTCCCCGGTCACCGGGGGCAGCAGCGCGCGCAGCGCGGACATCGAGTCGACCACGGTCGGTGATGCTACAACGGGACGACGGCCGGGGCATCGTGTTTTCCGCCCGCCCGGTGCAGGGTCGCCGCCGAGGGCGGCGGGTGGTGGGGTGGGACCGCCGGGGTGCCGGGCAGGGGGGCACCCCGGCGGTCGGGGGTGGCGGGGAGGGGCGGCGCTGTGGCGTGCGCGCGCCGGGCTCCGCCGCCGCCGGTGGACCGCCGGGAAGGGGGCGGCGGTCCACGTGCGGGGATGAGCGGGGATGGGTGGAGGGGGTGGGGGGGCGACGGTGGGTCCCCGGTCTCCCCGCGCGGCATGGGAGCGCTCCCATTGTGCTCGCATCGCCGCGCCGACGGAAGACCGGGGCCGGCGGCCGCCGTCGTGTCGATCGGTACCGCCGGGCGCCAGTGTGCGGTGCGTCACGCTCCTCCGTCAAGACCCCGAAAGACGGGTGGTTCGTGCGGATGCTCGAGGGGTGGACCCGCCCCGCCCCGACGGGGCGGGGCGTCCGTGTGGGCACCGGTGTGTGGACCGTGGGGACGCCCGGCGGCGGGGCGGAAGTGTCAGTCCGCGGCGAGGTAGGTGAGGCCGAGGGTCGCGGCAAGGTCGTGCAGGTGCTCCTCGTACACGGGCTCCAGGTCGGTGTAGGCGAAGTCCAGTTGGTGCAGGACCTCCATGCACAGCAGCCCGTACAGCCTGATCCAGCAGGACAGGAAGACGTGGGCGGCCCCGGGTGGCAGGCGGCCGTCGATCCCGGCGGAGTAGGCCGCCACCTGTTCGCGCAGGGACGCGGGCAGGTCGGCCGGGTCGGGCGCCGGGAAGGGTCGGGTCCGCCACAGCTCGACGGTGAGGTCCAGCAGGACCCCCTCGAAGCGGAGGGCGGCCTGGTGGCGCGCCGACTCGGGCCGCCGGTTCGGCGCGGCGATCGGGCGGGCGAAGATCCAGCCGAACTCGGCGGGGTGGGCGGTGGCCCACCCGCGCATGGCGCGGCAGACGGCCAGGACGCGGTCGTCCAGCGGGCGGTCGGCGAGGTCGTCGCGGGCGCGCTCCATGGCGGTCGTCAGCTCGCGGAGGAAGCCGGCCGTCACCGCGCCCACGAGCTCGTCGTGGCCGGCGAAGTAGTGGTACAGCGCCGGGCCGCTCATGCCGACCTCCCGGGCGACCGCGCTGATGGTCACCGCCGCCGATCCCTGCTCGACCAGCAGCTTGCGCGCCGCCGCGTGGATCTCCTCCAGCGTGGCCTGCCGGATCCTCTGCCGCCGGCCGGCGGGTGCGGGCATCGCCCCTCCTCGTGTCTCGTACGCTGTCGCGTCCGTCATTCTACGGGGTGTATGTTTCCTTACGACCTCTAAGTAATCTAGACCATCTAAGGAGAAGCATGTCTCATCTGTGGTGGATCGTCCCTGCGGTGATCACCCTGGTGACGGCCGTGTGGTGGGGCCTGTCCCGGCGCGCCCACGTCCGGCGCGGGACCGCCTGATGGCCCGCCCCATGCGCGACCGCCTGTTCGGCAAGTACGCCATGGACGCGGTCGTCACCGTCGCCGAGCAGGTCAACCCCGCCATGCGGCGCATCCGGTTGGAGACCGACCGGCCCGTCGCATTCCCCTACATCCCCGGTCAGCACATCCGGATCCAGTTGCTGGACCCGCTGTCGGTGGCGGGCATCCTGCGCCCGGCCGAGACGCTGCGCACCTACACGATCTGGGACCTCGACGCCGACCGGACGGCGATCGAGCTGCGGGTCCACCTCTACGCGGGCGACGGCATCGGCCTGAGGTGGGCGCGCGCGGTGGAGGCCGGGGACCGGGTCGTCTTCTGGTGGCCCCAGGGCGACTTCCACACCCGCGAGGCGGACTTCCACCTGTTCGTCGGCGAGGAGACGGCCGCCGCCGCCTTCGGGCCGATGATCCGCGGACTGGGCCCCGCCGCCCGGGTGCTCGGCGTGCTGGAGAGCGCGTCCCCCGAGCACGACCTGCCCATGCCCGGCGACCCGCCGCTGCTCCGCGTCCACCGCGACGGCGCCCCCGCCGCCGCCTCCCGGGTGCTGACCGCGGCCGTCGCGGGCCTCGACCTGCCGGACGGCGCCGGCGCCGCCTACGTGGCCGGCGAGGCCCGGACCTGCCAGCTCGTCCGCGACGTGCTGGTGCGCGGGCACGGCTGGCCGCGGACCGCCATAAGGACCAAGCCGTTCTGGGCCCCCGGCAAGCGGGGCCTGCACTGACCGCCGCCCGCCCCCCGACCCCTGGACCGACCATGATCCTCGCCCGATCCCTGCTCGCCGCCGTCGCCGCCGTCACGGCCGCCGGCGCCGTGCTGGCCGACCTGGTCATCCCCGACCTGGCGGCGCAGCACGCCTTCAACCCGGCGTGGCCGCCCCACGCCAAGTTCCACGATGCCCAGTACATGGTGATGACCGTGCTCCTCGGCGTCCTCGGACTGGTGCTCGCGCTCCGCCGCGACCGGGGGCCGCTGCTGTGCGCCGCCGCCGTCCTGGCCACCCCGTGGCTCGGCATGCTCGGCGCGCTGCTGTTCCCCGGCACCGCCACCCACGATCCCGAGTTCGCCGACCGCACGGTCTTCGTCCTCGGCCTGCACGGGCAGGTGTTCCTGGCGCTCGTCCTGCTCGCGGCGCTGCTCGCCGCGACGGCGGCGGCGCTGCGCCCATCCGCGGGGCGCCCGGCCGAGCGCCGCCGCGCGTCGGCCCGTTGAGCGGTCGGCCGTGCGCCGCCACGGCGGCGCGCGGCCGCCGCGGCGCGTTCCCGGGGAGCGGTGTGCGGGGCGTTCCGGGGAGCGGGGCGCGGCGGGGTGTTTACACGGCGGGCAGGGCGGCGTACCGTGCGTGGTGGATGTGAGAGCGCTCCCAAGGCGGGGCCGCGGTCCGCCGCCGGTTCCGCCCGCTCGAACCGCAGGCGACCGTGCCGCCGACCCGCTCCCGCTGTTCCGGCACCCCCGGTCGCCCCCGCGCCGGCGCGGCGACCGCCGCCCGGCCACCGGTCCGCCGCCCGGCATCCGTCCCTCGACCGGCCCCGGCTCCCCGTCCGGCCCCTGCGCCGGCCGGCCCCGCCGGACCCGCTCCGCCGCCCGCTTCGGCGGCGCGCGGCCGCGCCGCTCACCGGGATCGCCGGGCGCCCCACGTCCACCCGAGGAGAGCCGTGAACCCCAGCGACACGACCCCCCGTTCCACCGCGCGCGGCGGAGCCCGCCGGCTGCCGGGCCTGGCGGCCGCCGTCGCCGCCCTCGCCCTCGCCTTCACGGCCGCGCCCGCCGCGGCCGACACCGCGCCGCAGGGCGCCGCCCCCGCCGCCGACCTGCCCGACGGCACCGAGTTCTACGCCGACCCCGACTCCCAGGTCATGGACTGGGTGGCGGCCAACCCGAACGACTGGCGCCGCCCGGTGATCGCCGACCGGATCGCCTCCCAGCCGCAGGGCGTCTGGTTCTCCGCCTACCGGCCCGCCACCGTCACCCAGGACGTGCGGCGGGTGACCGGCGCGGCGGACGCCGCCGGCGAGGTGCCCGCTCTGGTGGCCTACATGCTGCCCAACCGCGACTGCGGCGGGGCGTCAGCGGGCGGCGCCCCCGACATCGCGAGCTACAACACCTGGGTCGACCGGTTCGCGGCCGGGCTCGGCGACGCACCGGTCATCGTCATCCTCGAACCCGATTCACTCGCGCTCATCTCCTGCCTGGACTCCGGCGCGCTCGCCGACCGCAACGCCGCCCTGGCGCGGGCGGTCGGGCGGATCCACGCCGCCAACCCGCAGGCGCGGGTCTACCTGGACGCCGGACACTCCGGCTGGAACCCGGCCGACGTCCAGGCGGCGCGGCTGCGTGCCGCCGGTGTTGCCCAGGCCGACGGCATCTACACCAACGTCTCCAACTACCGGACGACCGGCGACGAGCGGGCGTTCGCGGCGGCGGTGCTGAACCGGCTCGGCGACCCCGACCTGCGGGCCGTCGTCGACACCAGCCGCAACGGCAACGGGCCCGCGCCGGGCGGGCAGTGGTGCGACCCGGCCGGACGCGCGGTGGGGGAGGACCCGACCGCGGCGACCGGTGACCCGCTGATCGACGCCTACCTGTGGGTGAAGCCCCCGGGCGAGGTGGACGGGTGCGCGGGACCGGCCGGGACGTTCTCGCCGGACTACGCCTACGGCCTGGCGACGCAGTAGCGCGTCGGACCGGGGTGCCGGCCCCGGGGTCCGGTGCGGCGGCCGCCGCACCGGACCCGCCCGCGTCCACCGGCCGGGGACGGCCAGAACGTTCAGGAGGACCCGTCGGCGCACCGCCGCATGGCGGTGGCCGGCGCGTGGTCGTGCACGTCGGTGGGGGGCGGGCATGGCGGCCACGATGTCCTCTGTACGCCGGGCCAGGGCCTCGGCGGCCAGGCGGTCGGCTGACAGGTACAGCCGGTTGCGCCGGGTCCCCTCCACGGCGAGGGCGCCGACGCTGTCGATGTCGCGCCCGTACCGGGCCCGGGTGGCGTCACCGCGCTCGGCGGTCGCCCGCATGTCCCGGGTCGCGGACCCGTCGGGCGCCCATCTGATGCTGTTGGCGCCGACACCGGTCGCGACCATGCCCGGGGTGAGGACGCCCGCGCCGATCGGCGGCCCTTCGTGGTCAGGCCCCGCCGCAGCGCCTCGGTCAGGCCCATGACGGCGAACTCCGACGCGGTGGTGAGGATGTGGCCCTCGGTCCCGCGCTCCAGCATCCGCGGCGGTCCGCCCTCTGCGTGAGGTCGTGCTCCAGGCCGCCGACATCGCCCTGTCCGCGCTCGATTGACGGCTGCGGCGGGGGAGGGCCCGGCCCGCCGCCCCGGGGGGTCGGGGGAGCGGTCGCCCCCGGGGCGCCGCGCGTCGGAGGTCAGTCGCAGATGTAGGTGTGCCAGGTCCGGGACGTCCCGCCGCCCAGGTCCTGGAAGTGGATCACGCCGCACTGGAAGTTCTGCCGGATCTCGCCGCCCACCCTGTACTCGTAGGACGTGGGGTAGCCCACCGTCCCCCGCTCGCAGCCGAGGCTCGCGCACCAGTAGTCCCCTATGTACCCCCAGACCGGGAAGGCGCCGGTGCCCGCGGACCAGTAGACCGTTCCGTGCTCGAACTGCTGGCGGCGGCCGTGCTGGTCGGGGTTGACCAGCTCGACCGTGAGGGGGCACCCGAGCGCCCCGCCGGGGCCGCCCATGTGGAGGTAGGTCCGCTCGATGTCGCCCCCGACCTGAATCCCGTCGGCGCAGTAGGGGGCGGCCTGCGCGGGCGACGCGGTGACGACGGGGAGGGCGGTGGCCACGGCCAGTGCCGCGAGGCCGGCCGTGATCCTCCGCCGCGTTCGGGTCTGCTTCATGGTTCCCCTTTTTCCGATTGCTCCTCCGCGCACCCTGCCGCGTACGGACCGTGATGGCCAGTGCGTGGCCGGTGTCGGACGCGTGCCGCCGGTCCCGCGCCCCCCACCCGGAGCGGGCCGAGGGCGAGGGAATCTATGCCGTAAAGGCGACCGTTTCGGAAATTCCACTTCGAACGCACGTCCTATCCGGGCGGCGATGGCGCTACCATGGCGCCGCCCCACCTGGCCGGACACCCGGGTCCGGACCCCGATGGCGGCCGCACGGCGCGCGGACGGTCCGGCGCCGCCCCAGGGGGAGACCATGGCATTCGGCTGCATCGGCACCATGACGGCCCGCCCCGGCCGCCGGGACGAGGTCATCGCCCTGCTCACCGGCGGTTCCGAAGGGCTGAAAGCGGCCGGCTGCCGCCTCTACGTCGTGGGCGCCGACGCCGACGACGACACCACCATCTGGGTCAGCGAGGTGTGGGAGAGCGAGGAGCACCACCGCGCGTCCCTGGAACCACCCGAGACCCGGGCCGCCATCGCCACCGCGATGCCGATGCTGACCGGCGGGTTCTCCGGCCACCGCATGGCGTCGGTGGGCGGCCTCGGCGCGGAGGACTGAGCCCCCGGTGCCCGCCCGCCGCCGCTCCGCCGCGCGAGCGGCCGGAGGACGAGGGCGGGCGCCCCTGGGCCGCCCGGCCCCGCGCCGACCGCGCGGGCGCCGCCGTCAGCCGCCGGTCGCGCCGCCGGTCAGCAGCTCCGCCACCCGGTCGGCCGACCAGGCGCCGCGCGCCCCCGGCCGCCCCGCCAGGTAGGCGCCGGTGCGCGCCGCGCTCCACTGGTGGGCGGCGGCGAGCCCGCCGCCGATGGTGCGCAGGTAGCCGGCCGACGGCGGCTCGGGCCGCGTGTCCGCGAGGCCCCAGTGGGCGGTGAACGTGAGGATCGGGTGGCCGTCGAGGTCGCCCCGGTACACGACCGTCTCGTAGCGCCCGGGGCCGAGCACCCGGCGCCCCTCGCGGGGCAGCGCCGCGAGGTCGAGGTCGGCGCCCGGGTCGCGGTACATCTCCTGGGCGGCGATGTCGGCGAACTGCCCGGCGGTCACCAGGTAGGCGCGGGCGGGGGCGGCGCCCGGCAGGTCGGGGTCGTAGAGGGCGAGTCCGCCACCCCACATGCGGGAGGCGAGCGCGAAGTACACGCCGCCCGGGAGCCAGAGGGCGCGCCGGTCGCGCGGCGGGGTCCGGTCGCGGCACCCGGGGTTGGCGCGCGCCCCGCCGGGCGGGACGCCGCCGGCGACGTAGCAGGCGAACCGGGTGGGATCGGTGTTGGCGCCGTAGGAGGCGTACCAGAGGAGGCCGGTGCGGGTGCCGTGCGCCGGGGCCGTCACGGCCGGTCGGCGGCGGAGGGCGCGGAATCGGCGGCGAGGACGCGCTCGTAGCGGTGGCCCGGCCCGGTCTCCGCAGCGGGCCCGGTCGGGGCGACGGGCCGGTAGCCGGCGGCCGCGCGGACGTCGGCGGGCACCGACCGCCCCGGCCCGGCCGCCAGCCGCAGGGCCGTCGCGCCGCGTTCGCGGGCGGCGCCCTCCAGGGCGCGCAGCAGCGGGCGGTCGACGGGCCGACCGCGCCAGGCGGGCACCACGTAGAGGCGGGTGAGCTCGAAGGTCGCGGGATCGACGGCGCGCACCCCTCCGCAGCCGATGGGGCGGCCGCTGCGGGTATCGGTGGCCACGAGGAAGACGGACGTGTCGGCGTCCTCGGACGCCGGGCCGGGGTCGGGGCTGTCGGCGGCCTCGCGCTCCTGGGCGCGGCGCAGGCGCACCCCGACAGGGTCGTTCCAGTCCACCTCGGCGATCTCGATCCGCACGAAATGCAAGGGTACGCCACATGCGTGCCGTCTGTGACCACAGGGTCGCTCTCGCGCGCCACGGCGGTGCGCCCGGCGCGTCGGCGCCCTGGGCCGGGCAGTGCGGGAGGGGGATGTCCGGCACGGCGCGGCCTTCCCGGCCGCGCACGCCGCGGCGGACCCGTGCGCGGTTACGCTGGGCGGATGTCGGATGCGATCGTGCGGCGGCTGCGGCGCCGCCACCCCTTCGCCGAGTGGACGCCCGTGACCGTGGGCCTGTCCGGGGCGCGGGTGTGGCGGGTCGCCGGGCGCGGCCGGACCCTGTACGTGAAGGTCGCCGACGACCCCGCCGCGCTGCGGGCCGAGGCGGAGCGGTCGGCGTGGCTGCGTAAAGCGGGCATCGGCGCCCCCGAGGCCGTCGAGGGCGGTGAGCGCGACGGGTCGGGGTGGCTGGTGACGGCCGCCGTGCCGGGCCGCACCCTGGCCGAGGCGTGGCCCGCCCACCTGCGGGCGCCCGCTGTGGCGGCGTTCGCGCGGCTGGCCCGCCGGCTGCACGACCTGCCGGTGGAGGACTGCCCGTTCGACCGGGGGCTCGCGGTGACCGTTCCTCGGGCGCGGGCCGCCACCGCCGCCGGCCGGGTCGACTCCGGCGCCTTCGAGCCCGAGCGGCGCGGCCGCGCCCCCGAGGACGTGCTGGCCGAACTGGAGGCCGCCGTCCCCGCGACCGAGGACCGGGTGGTCTGCCACGGCGACCTGTGCCTGCCCAACGTGCTGGTCGACCCCGACACCCTGGAGTGGACGGGCGTGGTCGACACCGCCCGGGTCGGCGTGGCCGACCGCAACCACGACCTGGGGCTGGCCTGCCGGAGCCTGGGCGACACCCGCCTGAACCCCGACTTCGGCCCGGCGTTCGTCCGGGCGTTCCTGCACCACTACGGCGAGCAGCACGTCGACCCCGACCGCATGGCGTTCTACCGGCTGCTGGACGAGTTCTTCTGACCCCGCAGCCCGTGGTCGCCGCCCGAGTCCGCTTCGGTCCGTGTTCGCGCGAATCCGAAGGGTTGTCATGGTTCGTCGGGGTCAGTCGGACGGGTGGCGTGCGGCGCGCCGCACGCTGACGGCCGGGCAGGGGGTCCGGCCGGTCCAGGGAAGGGGATCCGCTGATGAACCGCACGTCTCTCCGCCGCCTCGCCTTCGTCGCCGTCGCCGCTCCGGCCCTGCTGGTCGGGGGCGCGCAGATGGCCGCGGCCGACAGCGTCTACGACTACGCCTTCGACGCGGCCGGCGTGTACGGCGCGGGCTCCCGCGACGTCTTCGCCGTGGCCGGGGACGGCGCGAAGCACGGCGGCGACGCGGTGTGGACGGAGTACGCCGACGCCGCCGAACCGCACGGCGCGGTGTCCGAGGACACCGTCAGCATCGCCGAGTGAGGTCCCCGGCGGCGCGGGCGCGGCCCGCGCCGCACCCGCGCCGCCGGGCTCAGCCCAGCCGCTTGGCCTCGGGCAGGACGTGTTCGGCGTAGAGGTCGAAGAAGGCGTCCTGGCGGTGCCCGACCTGGCTGACGAACACGGTGTCGGCGCCGGCCTCGACGCACTGGGCGAGGTGGCGCAGGTGGACGTCGGGGTCGGGACCGCACGGCATCTGCTCGCCGATGCGCTCGGGCGTGATGAGCTCGTCGGTGAGCTGCTGGAAGTGGCGCGGCAGCGGCAGCAGTTGGGCGGCCTCACCGGGCAGGGCGTCGTTGGGCCAGACCGAGCAGGCGTAGCGGCGGGCCTCCTCGGCGTCGTCGCCGACGCAGGCCTTGATGCCGGTCTGCACCGGTTTGCCGGTGCCGCCGGCAGCGCGGAACGCCTCGACGGTGTCGGCGGAGGGGCCCATGGTGATGAGGCCGTCCCCGATGCGCGCGGCCATCTCGGCGGCGGCGTCGCCGAACGCGGAGACGTAGACCTCGGGCGGGGTGTCGGGGAGGGTGTAGAGGCGGGCGGTGTCGACGGTGTAGTACTCGCCCTCGTGGCTGACCAGACCGCCCTTCCACAGGCGGCGCATGATGTCGACGGCCTCCTCCAGCATCTCGCGGCGGCGCGCGGTGGCGGGCCAGGGGTCGCCGAGGATGTGCTCGTTGAGCGCCTCGCCGGTGCCGACGCCGAGGGTGAACCCGCCGCGGGCGAGCGCGGCGGAGGTGGCGGCGGCCTGGGCGACGACGGCGGGGTGGACCCGCACGGTGGGGCAGGTGACGGCGGTGGTGATGGGCAGGTCGACCGCCTCGCCGATCGCGCCGATCACCGACCAGACGAAGGGGCTCTCGCCCTGGACGTCGAGCCAGGGGTGGTAGTGGTCGCTGATCCAGAGCTCCTGGAAGCCGGCCTGCTCGGCCCGCCGCGCCTGGTCGATGAGGTCGCGCGGCCCGTGCTCCTCGGTGGAGAGGAAGTAGCCGATGCGCGCCATGGTGGCCTCCCGGGGACGGTTGCGGGTGTCTCCGGGGCGCTATCCGGGGGCCGCCGTTCCTAACCCGGCGCCCTCGGGCGCCGGGCCGGGGCGGTCAGGGGCGGCGGCCGGTGGCGGCGATGAGCCGGGTCTGGTCGTCGGCGTCGCCGTCGACCGGGACGGGCGGGTCGAAGATGGCGGAGCCGTCGAGGTCCTGGTTGTGCCACCAGCCGAGCAGGGCGTGGGAGAGGCCGGGGTCGAGCCGGTCGTCGGCGCCGATGGCGCGGGCGAGGTCCCAGGCGTGGACGGCGAGGTCGAACGTCATCTGCCAGAGGTAGACCTCGCCGGGGGCGTCGCCGAAGGAGAGGTGGACCGTGCGGTCGGTGCTGCCGGGCTGGAGCCAGGCGGAGCGGGCCTCGCGGGAGGCGACCTCCCAGGTGGTGACGGGGTGCTCGCCGAGCAGGTCGCCGTCGTAGCGGTCGCCGGCGTCCTCGACGGTGTTGCCGGCGAGGAGGTGGGGTACCCACAGCTGCTCGCCGACGAGGTGGTTGACGAGGTCGTGGACGTCCCAGTCGGCGCAGGGCGTGGGGTCCGTCCACTGGGTGACCATGATCTCGCGCACCCGGCCGTCGAACTCGGCCATGGCGCGGCCGTGGAGGTCCAGCAGCTCCGACATCGAACGTGCTCCATCCCGGTAGGACAACGGTGGACGGGGCAGTCCTACCCCATGGTCGCGCCGAGTACCCGAGCCCCCGCCCCCGTTCCCCGCGTCGCCGGAACAACCCGAATGCTCGTCACATGATCGGATGATAAAGCGGTAGAACTCCGGGTGATCTTCCGACAACCGTAAAAGTCCCGCATGATCGGCTCCCCCGCGGTGTCGGTCACCGATCGGGCACCCGCCGTGCCGATCATGGGGGGACGACCGTTCGACGGCCCGGCGCCCCAGCGGACGCCGGGCCCGGCAAGGAGTAACCGTGGCAACATCAGATCCGGCGGGGGCGAAGTCAGCGGGGGAGCTGAACATCGTCCACGTGACGCTGGTCGCCTCCGCCGCCGCGATGGGCGGCTTCCTCTTCGGCTATGACAGCTCGGTGATCAACGGGGCGGTCGACGCCATCCAGGACCACTTCGCCGTCAGCGCCGCCGTCACCGGGTTCACCGTGGCCGCCGCCCTGCTGGGTTCGGCCGTGGGTGCCGCCGTCGCGGGCGGCCTGGCCGACCGGTTCGGCCGCATCCGCGTCATGCAGATCGCGGGCGTGCTGTTCGCGGTGAGCGCGGTGGGGTCGGCGCTGCCGTTCGCGGTGTGGGACCTGGCGCTGTGGCGGGTCGTGGGCGGCATCGCGATCGGCATGGCGTCGGTGATCGCGCCGACCTACATCGCCGAGGTGTCGCCGCCCGCCTACCGGGGGCGGCTGGCGTCGCTGCAGCAGCTCGCCATCGTGCTGGGCATCGCGCTGTCGCAGCTGGTGAACTACATGATCGCGGCGGCGGCCGGCGGCAGCGCCATGGACCGCCTCGGTCCGCTGCTGGCCTGGCAGTGGATGCTCGGCGCGGCCGTGGTGCCCGCGCTGCTGTACATCATGCTGAGCTTCACCATCCCGGAGTCGCCCCGCTACCTGGTGCGGGTGGGGCGCGAGGACAAGGCCCGCCGGGTCCTGCACGAGGTCGAGGGCGGCGACGTCGACCGCCGCATCACCGAGATCCGTGAGGCGCTGGGCTCGGAGATCCGGCCCCGGCTGCGCGACCTCAAGGGGCGGTACGGGCTGCTGCCGATCGTGTGGATCGGCATGGCGCTGTCGGCGTTCCAGCAGCTCGTCGGCATCAACGTGATCTTCTACTACTCGGCGTCGCTGTGGCAGTCGGTGGGCGTGGACGAGAGCAACTCGCTGCTGCTCAGCCTGTTCACCTCCGTCGTCAACATCATCGGCACCTTCATCGCGATCGGCCTGGTCGACCGGATCGGGCGCAAGCCGCTGCTGCTGGTGGGGTCGGCCGGGATGGCGGTCGCCCTGGCCGCCGCGGCGTTCGCGTTCAGCCACGCCCGCGTCGAGGGCGAGCAGGCCACCCTGTCGTTCGGCTGGGGGGCGGTGGCCCTGGTGGCGGCGAGCGCGTTCGTGCTGTTCTTCGCCCTGTCGTGGGGTGTGGTGACCTGGGTGCTGCTGGGCGAGATGTTCCCGCTGCGCATCCGCGCGGCGGCCATGGCGGTCGCCACGGCGACCCAGTGGATCGCCAACTGGCTGGTCACGGTGACGTTCCCGACGCTGCGGGACTGGAACCTCAGCGGGGCCTACGTCATCTACACGCTCTTCGCGGTGCTGTCCTTCGTGTTCGTCTGGAGGTTCATCTCCGAGACCAAGGGGCGGACCCTGGAGTCGATGGGGCGCGAGGAGCCCGCGCGGTAGCGTCCGGGCCGGTGGCGGGGGAGGCGGGCGCCTCCCCCGTTCCCATGCCGGGCGGCGGGCCCTTCGGAGACCGACCCATTGGGGGGCATATGGGGGGCACGCGGGGCCGCCGACCCGGCGTCCGCGCCGCCCGGCCCGCGCCCTACCCTGGGGTGCCGGGTGCGGAGGAGGGGCGGGCGTGCGCGTACTGCTGGTGGACAACCACGACTCCTACACCTACAACCTGTTCCAGCTCCTCGCGGCCGCCGCCGGCGCCGACCCCGTCGTCCTCGCCAACGACGACCCCCGCCTCGCCCGCGCCGACCTCGCCGCCTTCGACGCCGCCGTCGTCTCCCCCGGCCCGGGCCGACCCCAGCACCCCCGCGACCTCGGCGCCGTGCCGCGCGTCCTCGCCGACCCCCGCCTGCCCGTGCTCGGTGTCTGCCTGGGCCACCAGGCGATCGCCCACCTGGCCGGCGCCGCCGTGCCGTCCGCCCCCGTGCCCCGCCACGGCCACCTCAGCCGCATCCGCCACGACGGCACCGGCGTGTTCGCCGGGCTGCCGCAGGGCTTCACCGCCGTCCGCTACCACTCCCTGGCCGTCGCCGCCCCGCTGCCCGCCGACCTGGAGGCGGCCGCCTGGGCGGAGGACGGTGTCGTCATGGGCCTGCGCCACCGCCGCCTGCCGCGCTGGGGCGTGCAGTTCCACCCCGAATCGGTCGCCTCCGAGCACGGCGCGGCCCTCATCGCCAACTTCCTCGCCCTCGCCGCCCCGACGCGCCCCCGCCGGACCGAAACCCGGCCGGCGGTGGGCCCCGCGCCCGTGTCCGAAACCCCGGCCGCGCACCCCGGACCCGACACCGACCGCCCCCACCTGGGCGTCCGCCGCCGGTCCGCGACCGAAACCCCGGCGGGCCCGCCGCGTCCGGATCCCGCCCGCCTCGTCCGGCGGGTCCTGCCCTACGCCGTCGACACCGAACGCGCGTTCGCCCGCCTCTACGCCGGGGCCGCGCACGCCTTCTGGCTCGACAGCGGACGCACCGGCCCCACCGGCCGGTTCTCCTACCTCGGCGACCCCGGCGGGCCGCGCGGCGAGGTGCTGACCTACCGGGTCGGCGCCGGCGGGGTGCGGGTCCGCGGCGCCGGCGGCGAGCACACCGAGCCCGGCACCGTGTTCGACGCGCTGCGCCGCCGCACCCCCGCCCGCCCGCACCGCCACCCCGACCTCCCGTTCGACTTCGCCGGCGGCTACGTCGGCTACCTCGGCTACGAGCTCAAGGCCGACGCGGGCGCGCCCACCCGGCACCGCTCCCCGGTGGCCGACGCGGTCTGGCTGCGCTGCGACCGCTTCGTCGCCGTCGACCACGCCGAGGGCCGCACCTACGCGGTGGCCGCCGACGGCGGCGCCGACGCCGCCGCCTGGGCCGACGCGACGGCGGCGGCCCTCGCCGCCCTGCCCCGCGGCCCCCTGCCCGCGCCGCCGGACCCGGTCGGCGCCCCCGACCCCGAACCGCTGCTGGAGCGCCCCCGCGAGGCGTACCTGGCCGACGTGAAGGAGTGCCTGGGCCTGCTCACCGCCGGCGAGAGCTACGAGGTCTGCCTGACCACCCGGCTGCGGGCGCCCGCGCCCGCCGGCGGCGACCTCGCGTTCTACCGGCGGCTGCGCCGCGCCCGCCCCGCCCCCTACGCGGCGCTGCTGCGGCTGGGCGGCACCACCGTGTTCAGCGCCTCGCCCGAGCGGTTCCTGCGTATCGGCGCCGACGGCACCGCCGAGTCGCGGCCCATCAAGGGCACCGCGCCGCGCCACCCCGACCCCGCCGAGGACGCCCGCCGCGCCGAGGGGCTGCGCACCGGCGCCAAGACCCGCGCCGAGAACCTGATGATCGTCGACCTGCTCCGCAACGACCTGGGCCGGGTGTGCGCGGTGGGCAGCGTGGCGGTGCCCGCGTTCATGTACGTCGAGTCGCACACGACGGTCCATCAGCTCGTGTCGGCCGTGCGGGGGCGGCTGCGCGACGGCGTCCACCCGGTCGACGCGGTGCGCGCCTGCTTCCCCGCCGGGTCGATGACCGGCGCCCCCAAGGAGCGCACCATGGAGGCGATCGACCGGTTGGAGACCTCGGCGCGCGGCGTGTACTCGGGTGCGCTGGGCTTCCTGTCGCACACCGGCGCCGCCGACCTGTCCGTGGTCATCCGCACCGCGGTGCGCGCGGGCGGGGTGCTGACCGTGGGAGCGGGCGGCGCGGTCGTGCTCGACTCCGACCCCGAGGAGGAGTTCGCCGAGATGCTGCTCAAGGCCGCCGTCCCCCTCGCCGGCCTGCCCGCCGCAGGGGGCCCGGGCGCCGCGGACTGAGCGGGGCCGCGCGGCCGGGGCGGCCGCGAAACCCGCGTGCGGCGGCCGGGCCGGCGTGCCATCCTGGGCCCGTGGACACCGACATGACCGTGCGCTTCGCCCCCGAACTGCACTTCCTGCTCGCTCCGCGCAACCGGGGCGCCGACGTCCGCGCCGCCCACGACCCCGCCGCGTCGCTGGGCCACGTGGTGCAGTCGCTGGGCGTCCCGCTGACCGAGGTCGGCGCGCTGCGGGTCGACGGCCGGACGGTGCCCGACTCCCACCGGCCCGCCCCCGGGGCGACCGTGGAGGTCGCGGCGGTCGACCGCCCGCAGCGGCTGCCGTTCCCGCACCCGCGGTTCCTGCTCGACGTGCACCTGGGCACCCTGGCGCGGCGGCTGCGGCTGCTCGGCGTCGACACCGCCTACGACAACGACCGCGACGACGACGTGCTGGCGCGCCAGGCCGCCGACGAGCAGCGGGTGCTGCTCACCCGCGACCGCGGCCTGCTGTGCCGGCGCCTGGTCCCGGCCGGCGGGTACGTCCGCGCCGACCGCACCGACGCCCAGCTGCGCGAGGTGCTGGAGCGGTTCGCGCCCCCGCTGGCGCCCTGGACCCGCTGCACGGCGTGCAACGGGCCGCTGGCGCCCGCCTCGGCGGCCGACGTCGCCGCCGACGTCGAACCCGGCACCCGCGCCGGCTACGACTCCTTCGCCCGCTGCGCCGACTGCGGGCGCGTGTACTGGCCCGGCGCCCACCACGACCGGCTGGAGCGGATCGTCCGCGACGCCGAGTCCTGGGTGGCCGCCGCCCGATGACCCCCGCGCACCCGGCGACCGGGCGCCCGGTGTTCGCGCGCCCGGAGTCCGGGCGCCGCGCGGGCACGGTACCGGCGGGGCCGCCGTGCGGCTGCGGCTGACCGTGCACCGCGCCCGCCTGGCCGGGCGCGACCACCGGGTGCTGCGCCCGGCCGCCCCGCTGCGCCGGCTCTCACTGCGGCCCGCGGGCGGCTGGTACCTGCTGCGGTGCACCGACGCCGCCGAGCTGATGCGCGTCGCCGCCCTGTGGCAGATGGCCGCCCGCTCCCGGCACTCGCTGGTGCACCTGCCGCTGCGGTCCGCGCCGGAGCCGCCGCCCGAACCCGCCGGCGCGCCGCCGCCCCTGCCGCCGCTGGACCTGCTGCTGTGCCACCACTCGCTCGGTTTCCCGGCGTCGCGGTGGAAGCGGCTGCGGGCCCGGCTGGGGCCGGGCCGGCCGCACACGGCCGACACCGGCACCCGGATGCCCGAGGAGTACCGCCGCCACCCGCAGGGGTGGGTGCCGCCGCCCGGCGACCGCGACCCGCTGGACCTGTCGGTGCACGCCGACACCCTGGTGGTGGCGGGCAGCGCCCTGGCGTTCCACCGGGGCGGGGCGGTGTTCCTGGGGGCGGCGGTGCGGGGCCCGGCGCGGGTGCGAGAACCCGGCGGACCGGGCCACCTCACCACCGCGCTGCACCCGCTCGACGGCCTGATCCGCCGCCCCGTCACCCCCGGCATCCTCGTCCACTACTTCGCCCCGGGGTGACGCGGCCCGTCGCTCAGTGACCGGGCGGCGGCGCGACCGGCCGGTGCTTGAACACCTTGACGACCCGGGTGCGCGCGGCGCGGTCCCAGAGGGTCCGCCGCTCGTCGTCGCCCAGGGCGACCAGCGCGCAGATGACGAGGATCGGCCAGAGCAGCGTGCACACCAGCCACAGCAGCGAGCGCAGCAGCGCCCGCCCCAGGCCCGGCGGGCGGCCGGTGCGCACGTCCACCACCCGGGTGTTCATCATCAGCTTGCCGAGCGTGCGTCCCCACCGCATGGTGGGGACGACGGTGTAGACGACCGCGCCCGCGAACGTCCCCAGCAGCCAGACCGCCGTCCCGGCCGTGTCGGACAGGCCCAGCACCGCGGCGAGCCCGGCGCTGAGGAACAGCGCGCCGTAGAACACGAACGTCAGCGCCCACCCGTCGATGAAGGTGCCGCCGAAGCGCTCGACCATGCCCGCCGGGTAGGACCCGGAGGGCCCGGCGGGCGGGAACCCGCCGCCCGGGTGGGGGTGGGGGCCGTAGCCACCCGGGTGGGCCGGATACGCGGGGGCGGGCGGGCCCCAGCCCGGAGGCGCGTGCGGCCCCGCGACGGGCGGCCCCGGGACCGGGGCACCGGGCGCCGGACCGGGGCCGGTCGGCGGCGGGTACCAGCCGGACGGGGGCTGCCCGGGGGAGGGGGGATGGTGCATCAGGGTTCCCGTCATCACGGAACGTCAACGGACGCCCGCATCCTACGGGGTTCCGCACCGGCGCGCGGCTCCACGGAGCGGCGCCGCCGGCACGCCTGCGGCGGCCCCTGCCGCGCGTGCGCGCGGCGCCCGGGACCTGTGCTCCGGTCCGGCCACCGCGCCGGGCGCGGCGCGGGTCAGGGGGTGCGCAGGGCGCCGCCGTCGACCGGGACCACGGTGCCGGTGACATAGGAGGCGGCGGGGGAGAGCAGGAACGCGGCGACGCGGCCGAACTCCTCCGGGTCGCCGTAGCGGCGCAGCGGGATGGTCGCGGCCGAGCGGGCGCGCGTGTCGGGGTCGCCCCCGTCGAGTTCGCGGAGCCGGTCGGTGGCGATGCGGCCGGGCGCCAGCCCGAACACGCGGACCCCGCGCGGCCCGAACTCGTCGGCCATGTCCTTGGCGGCCATGGCCAGGCCGGGGCGCAGCCCGTTGGAGATGCCCAGCCCGCTGATCGGCGAGCGCGCCGACGACGACAGCACCAGGCCGACGGCACCGCCGCCGTCCAGCCGGGCGGCGACGGTGCGCACCAGCCGCACCGCCCCCAGGAACACGCTCTCGAACGCCGCCCGCCACTGGTCGTCGGTGGCCGAGGCGGCGGTGCCCGGCGGCGGGCCGCCCACCGAGACCAGGGCGCCGTCGAGGCGGCCGTGGTGCTCCAGGGCGGCGGCCACCAGGCGGTCGGCGGTCGCGGGGTCGCCCAGGTCTGCGGCGACCCCGGTGGCGCGGGGGCCGAGCCGGTCGGCGGCGGCCGCGACGCCGGCCGCGTCGCGCGCGGACACCACCACGCGGGCGCCGTCGGCGGCCAGGGCGGCGGCCGTGGCGTAGCCCAGCCCCTTGCTGCCGCCGGTGACGATGTAGGTCCGCCCGTCGAGTCCGAGGTCCACCGGTACCGCCCGCCTTCCGCCCCGGGCGGCCCCGAAGGCCCGCCCCGCCATGCTCGCGGAACCGATCGTAACCCGGCCGGGGCGGGTCAGGCGGCCGGGCGCAGGGCGGCGGCCTGGGCGGCCAGGGCCTCGACGCGGGCCCAGTCGCCCGCGGCCAGCGCGTCGGCCGGGGTGAGCCAGGTGCCGCCGACGCAGCCCACGTTGGGCAGCGCCAGGTAGTCGGGCGCGGAGGCGGGGGTGATGCCGCCTGTGGGGCAGAACCGCACCTGGGGCAGCGGGCCCGACAGCGCCTTGAGGTAGGCGCGGCCGCCCGCGGCCTCGGCGGGGAAGAACTTCAGCGCGTCCACCCCCCACTCCAGCAGCTCCAGGGCCTCCGAGGCGGTGGCCACCCCGGGCAGGAACGGCAGCCCGGTCTCCCGCAGGGCGCCGTACAGCCGCTCGGTGCACCCCGGGCTGACCAGGAACCCCGCCCCCGCCCCGGCGGCGGCGCGGGCCTGCTCGCGGGTGGTGACGGTGCCCGCCCCCACGACCGCGCCGGGCACCTCGGCGGCGATGCGCTCGATGGCCGGCAGCCCGGCCGGGGTGCGCAGGGTGACCTCGATGGCGGGCAGCCCGCCCGCCACCAGGGCGCGCGCCATGGGGACGGCGGTGGCGGGGTCGGTGAGGACCACCACGGGCACCACGGGGGCCAGGGACAGCAGGTCGGCGCCGGTACGGGGCTTCATGCAGCGGACTCCAAGCACTGGTCGAGCCGGGCCGCCGTGCCGAGCAGCGCCGGGGTGGGGGCCACGATGAGCACCGTGGCGATGTCCTTCACATAGTGGGCCATGCGGAACTTGGCCTCGAACCGGCGGCGGAAGGCGCTGCCGCGCAGGACGGGCAGGATGCGCGGCAGGACGCCGCCGCCGAGGAACACCCCGCCGGTGGCGCCGAGGGTCAGGGCGGCGTTCCCGGCGAACCCGCCCAGCAGCGCGCAGAACACCTCCAGCGTCTCCACGCAGCGGGGGTCGTCGGAGGCGGCGCAGATGTCGGCGGCCTCGCGGGGGTCGACCGCCACCCCGTCGACGCGGGCCAGCGCGGCGTGCAGCCGGCCCAGCCCGGGGCCCGACAGCACGCACTCGGCGGTGGCCGCGCCCTGCTCGGCGCGCAGCACCCGCAGCGCCTCGATCTCGCGGTCCTCGACCGCCGGCAGGTCGACGTGGCCGCCCTCGCCGGAGACCGGCACCCACCCGCCGCCGGGCACGGGCAGCAGGCCGGCGACGCCCAGCCCGGTGCCCGGGCCGAGCACCGCCATGGGGCGGCCGGGCGCGGGCGGCGGACCGCCCAGCGACACCAGGTCGGCGCCGTCCAGGTGCGGCAGCGACAGGGCCAGCGCCGCGAAGTCGTTGACGACCTCCAGCCGGTCCAGGCCGAGCGCGCGCCGGGTGGCCTCCGCCGAGCAGTCCCAGCGGGCGTTGGTCAGGCGGATGCGGTCGCCGGAGACCGGGCCGGCGATCGCCACGCAGGCGGCGCCGGGGCGGGCGCCGCCGCCCGCCCCGGCGAGGTAGGCGGCGGCCGCCGACGCGAGGTCGGGGTGGTCGGCGCAGGCCATGAGGTGCACCCGGGTGGGGCGGGCGGCGCGCCCCTCGACGAGCGCGAACCGGGCGTTGGTGCCGCCGATGTCGGCCACCAGCCAGGGCCGGCCGGGGGTGGGTGCGGGAGCGGGGGCGGGGGTCACCGGGCGGCCCCGAACACCGCCGCGCCGCGCTCGGCCGGGCCCACCACGCCGCGGAACGCCGCGAACAGCTCGCGGCCGGTGCCCGTCGAGGAGTCGACGGTGGGGGCGGCGGGGGCGCGGTCCATCAGGTCGGGGACGAGCACCTCCAGGGTGCCGGCGGCGGCGTCCAGGCGGATCGGGTCGCCGTCGCGCACCCGCGCCAGCGGCCCGCCCGCGGCGGCCTCGGGGGAGAGGTGGATGGCGGCGGGCACCTTGCCGGAGGCGCCGGACATGCGGCCGTCGGTGACCAGGGCGACCCGGTGGCCGCGGTCCTGAAGCACGCCCAGCGGCGGGGTGAGCTTGTGCAGTTCGGGCATGCCGTTGGCGCGTGGTCCCTGGAAGCGGACGACCGCGACGAGGTCGCCGTCGAGTTCGCCGGCGTCGAAGGCGGCCTGGAGCGCGGCCTGGTCGTCGAAGACCCGGGCGGGGGCCTCGATGACGTGGCGCTCCGGGGCGACCGCCGACACCTTGACCACCCCGCGGCCGAGGTTGCCGGAGACCATGCGCAGCCCGCCGTCGGGGGAGAACGGGTCGGTGGCGGCGCGCAGCACGGTGGTGTCGCCGCTCTCCTTCGGCTCGTCGCCCCAGGTGAGGTCGGTGCCGTCGAGACGCGGGCGCTGCCGGTAGCGGGCCAGGCCGGGCCCGGCGACGGTGGCGACGTCCTCGTGCAGCAGCCCGCCGTCCAGGAGCTGGCCGATGAGGTAGGCCATGCCCCCGGCGGCGTGGAAGGCGTTCACGTCGGCGCTGCCGTTGGGGTACATGCGGGTGAGCAGCGGCACCGCACCGGACAGGTCCGCGAAGTCGTCCCAGGTCAGCTCGATGCCCGCGGCGGCGGCCACGGCCACCAGGTGCAGGGTGTGGTTGGTGGAGCCCCCGGTGGCCAGCAGCGCCACCACGGCGTTGGTGATCGTGCGCTCGTCCACCAGCTCCCCGATGGGGGTGTGGTCGGCGCCCAGGGCGGTCAGGCCGGTGACGCGGCGCCCGGCCTCGGCGGTGAGGGCCTCGCGCAGCGGGGTGCCCGGCGGGACGAAGCTCGCCCCGGGCAGGTGCAGCCCCATGACCTCCATCAGCATCTGGTTGGAGTTGGCGGTGCCGTAGAAGGTGCAGGTGCCGGGGGCGTGGTAGGCCGCCGACTCGGCCTGGAGGAGTTCGGCGCGGCCGGTGCGGCCCTCGGCGAACGCCTGGCGGACGCGGGCCTTGTCGTTGTTGGGCAGGCCGGAGGGCATCGGCCCGGCGGGCACGAACGCCACGGGCAGGTGGCCGAACGTCAGGGAGCCGATGAGCAGGCCGGGCACGATCTTGTCGCACACGCCGAGCATCAGCGCCCCGTCGAACATGTCGTGGGACAGCGCCACGGCGGTGGCCATGGCGATGACGTCGCGGCTGAACAGCGACAGCTCCATGCCCGCCCGGCCCTGGGTGATGCCGTCGCACATCGCGGGCACGCCCCCGGCGAACTGGGCGACGCCGCCCGCCTCGGCCACGGCCCGCTTGAGCAGGGCGGGGTAGGTCTCCAGCGGCTGGTGGGCGGAGAGCATGTCGTTGTAGGCGGAGACGATCGCGATGTTGGGCTTGGCGGTGGCGCCGAGGGCGTGCTTGTCGGCGGCCGAGCAGGCGGCGAAGCCGTGGGCCAGGTTGGCGCAGCCCAGGCCGGCGCGGGCCGGCCCCTCGGCGGCGGCCGCGCGGACGCGGTCGAGGTAGGCCGCCCGCGACGCGCGGCTGCGGGCGGCGATGCGTTCGGTGACGTCGGCGACGCGGGTGTCCACGGTCATCGGGAAGGGCTCCTCTTTCTGCCACGCCGAGCACGGATGCGGCAGGGGGAGGTGACGCGGGGCACGCTCCGACCGCCGGGGGAAACATAACGGGAACTTCGGTAACCGAACAAGTCGAACTTGCGACGCTTCCATGACATAAGTAAGTCGGCTTAGGCGTCAATACCTCCAAAGCATGATTGAATGGGGCATGCCACGCAGTAAGGCCGCTTCCTCACCCGCCGTGACCAGCGGCGACGTCCTGCGCCTCATCCGCACCGGCGCGGCCGCCACCCGCACCGAGATCGGCCGCCGCACCGGGCTGTCCCGGCCCGCCGTGGCCTTGCGCGTCGCCGAACTCGCCGCCCGCGGCCTGGTCACCGAGGGCGACGCCGCCCCCTCCAGCGGCGGCCGCCCGCCCACCCGCCTGGAGTTCAACGCCGACGCCGGCACCGTGCTCGCCGCCGCCCTCGGCATCTCCCGCAGCGAGGTCGCCGTCTGCGACCTGGCCGGCCGCGTCCTCACCCGCACCGCCGGCACCCCCGCCGTCGAACGCGGCCCCGACGCCGTCGTGCCCTGGCTCCTCGACACCTGGACCGCGCTGCTGGACGCCGCCGGCCGCAGCGGCGCCGGCGTGCGCGGCGTCGGCGTCGGCGTCCCCGGCACCGTGGAGTTCGCCACCGGCCGCGCGGCCTCCCCGCCCGTCCTGGCCAGCTGGAGCGGCGTGGAGATCCGGCCCCTGGTCGCCGCCCGCTTCCCCGTCCCGGTGCTGCTGGACAACGACGTCAACGTCATGGCCCTGGGCGAGCACCGCGCCCACCACCCCGGCGTCGACGACCTCGTCTTCGTCAAGGTCTCCACCGGCATCGGGGCCGGCATCGTCTCCGGCGGCTCCCTGCTCCGCGGCGACCTCGGCGCGGCCGGGGAGATCGGCCACATCCCCGTCCGCGACGGCGGCGGCACCCCCTGCCGGTGCGGCAACACCGACTGCCTGGAGGCCCTGGCCGGCGGCCCCGCCCTGCTCGCCCGCCTGGCCGCGGCCGGCGGCGCCGCGGCCGGCATCCCCGAACTCGCCGTGCTCGCCCAGGGCGGCGACCCCGCCGCGGTCACCCTGGTGCGCGACGCCGGCCGCCGCGTGGGCGAGGTCCTCGCCGGCGCCGTCAACCTGCTCAACCCCGCCGTGATCGTCCTCGGCGGCGACCTGGCCCGCGCCTACGACCCCCTGGTGGCGGGCGTGCGCGAGGTCGTGTTCCGCCGCTCCACCGCCCTGGCCACCCGCCGCCTCACCGTCGTGCCCAGCCGCGCGTGGGACGACGCCGGGCTGCTGGGCGCCGCCGAGCTGGTGCTCGACCGGGTGCTGTCCCCCGAGGCCGTCAACGCCGAGATCGCCGCCGCCACCGCCGCCCCGGTGTGACCCCCGGCCGCCCCGCCCCCGCCGGGGCGGCCGCGCGCCGTCACCGCCCCGAACTGCCCGGGCTGGCGTGCCACAGCCTGCGCGGCGCGGCCCCCGCGCCCGCCGGGGAGACGTCGGCGTAGGGCGACAGCGCGTACCCGCTCGCGTAGCGGATCCGCCGCCCGCCGACCCCCGCCACCGGCGCGGGCCGGTCCCGGCGCAGCAGCGCCCGCAGCGCCTCCGGCCCCTCCTCGTGGTAGGCCCGGGCCAGCGCGTCCAGGTCGAACGCGTGCGTGGCGTTGACCGTCGGCAGCCCCGACCCCACCCGCCGCACCCGGCCGCGCGCCACCAGCAGCCACGACCCGAACACCGTCGCCGCGCAGCGGTCCTGCACCGACTCGAAGAACGTCAGGTCGACCAGGCCGGTCGCGTCGTCCAGGGTGGTGAAGACGATGCGCTGCCCCGACCGGACCGCCGGGGTCTGCGTGGCGACCTTCACCCCCAGCACCAGCACCTCGGCGCCGTGCCCGACCCGGTGCAGGTCGCGGGCGCGCACCGCGCCGTGCGCGCGGGACAGCTCGGCCAGCACCTCGGCGTGGCAGTCCAGCAGGTGCCGGGACGCGTCGTAGCCCAGCACCTCCAGCTCCGCCTGCACCCGGTCGGCCTCCGTCATCTCCGGCAGCCCGTCCAGCCGCGCCGGCCCCGGGTCCAGCCCGATGGGCAGCTGGCCGCCCACCGGCACCCGGCGCACCGACCGCTCCAGCGCGCCCGCCCGCAGCAGCAGGTCGCGCCGCGTCGGCGACCCCGGCTCCCCGATGCGGTGCACCCGGTCCAGCGCGCCCACCAGCACCAGCCGGTCCAGCACGTCGCGCGAGGGTCGGGCGCGGTCGGCGAGGTCGCGCAGCGAGGTGTAGGGGCGGCCCGCCAGCACCGCGTCGACCTCGGCGTCGGTGATGCCCTTGACGTCGGCCAGCGCCGCCCGGATGCCCCACACCCCCTCGGGGGTGCGCTCCACCCGCCACTCCCGGTCGGAGGCGTTGACGTCGACCCCCAGGACCGGCACCCCGAAGCGGCGGGCGTCGTCGATGATCACCCGGCGCGGGTACATGCCCGGGTCGTGGGTGAGCAGGCCCGCGTAGAACGCCGCCGGGTGGTGCCGCTTGAGCCACGCCGACTGGTAGGTGGGCAGCGCGAACGCCGCCGCGTGGGCCTTGCAGAACCCGAACGAGCCGAACGACGCGAGGATGTCCCACACCCGCTCCACCACATCGGGCGGGTGCCCGCACTCCTCCGCCAGCCGGGTGAACACCTTCCGCACCTCCTCGCGGCCCTCCTCGGTGCCCAGCCGGCGGCGCATCGCCTCGGCCTCGTCCAGTCCGCAGCCCGTCATCGCGTGCAGCACCCGGATCACCTGCTCGTGGAAGATCACCACCCCGCCCGTCTCGGCGAGGGTGCCCGTGAGCGCGGGGGAGGGGTACTCCGGGACGGCCCGGCCGTCGCGCGCGGCGATGAACGGGGTGATCATGTCGCTGTTGACCGGCCCCGGCCGGAACAGGGAGATGTCGACGATCAGGTCCTCCAGGCAGGCCGGGCGCAGCCGGGAGACCAGCTCGCGCTGGCCCGGCGACTCGATCTGGAAGCAGCCGAGCGTGCGCGAGGAGCGGATCATCGCGTAGGTGGCGGGGTCGTCGGGGGTCAGCGCCGCCGCGCCGCCGGCCGGGGACGCGTCCGCCGGGTCCGCCCCGGCCGCCGCGCCGTCGATGTCGACCCGCCCGCCGCCGGTGCGCTCGATCTCGGCCAGGGCGTGGGTCATCGCCGACTGCATGCGCACCCCCAGCACGTCGAGCTTGATCAGCCCCATGTGCTCGACGTCCTCCTTGTCGAACTGCACCATGTCGTAGCCGGCCCGGCTGGGCTCCAGCGGGGCGCGGTCGCGCAGGGAGCCGTCGGACACCACGATCCCGCAGGGGTGCAGGGCGACGTGGCGGGGCAGCCCGTCCAGCCGCTCGGCCAGCCGGAACAGGGTCTCCGCGGTCCCCCCGGCCAGGCCGCCCGCGCGCAGCTCGGGCAGGTCCGCGCACGCCGCCCGGATGCGGCGGGCGCGGATGTGCGGGAACGCCTTGGCCAGCACGTCGACCTCGTGCGGCGGGACGCCCATGACCGCGCCGACCTCGCGGATGGCGCTGCGCGCCCGGTAGGTCTCCATCATCGACACGCACGCCGCGTCGGGGTAGGCGTCGAGGATCGCGTCGTAGGCGTCCAGCCGCCGGGCCGACTCCACGTCCAGGTCGATGTCGGGCAGCCCGGTGCGGCTCTCGGTGAGGAAGCGCTCCATGAGCAGCCCGTGCGCCATCGGATCGATCGCGGAGATCCCGACCAGGTGGTTGACCAGGCTGCCCGCCCCCGACCCCCGGATGGAGCAGCGGATACCGCGGTCGCGGATGCGCCGGGCGATGTCGGCGACCGTGAGGAAGTAGGCGGAGAACCCCTTGTTCTCGATGATCGCCAGCTCGTGGGCGAGGCGGGCGCGGGTGGCGGCGTCGCGCTCCCGGCCGATGCGGACCAGGCCCTCCTCGCAGTCCCGCCACAGCCGGTCGCGGGCGTCGGGGAACGCGGGCAGGTGGTGGCGGTCCATGCCCAGGTCGGCGCCGGGGTCCAGGACGCAGGAGGCGGCCAGCGCGCGGGTGTGGGCGAGCAGCCGGCGCGCGGCGGTGCGGTCGCCCCCGCAGACGCGCTCGGCCACCTCGGTCATCTCCGCGGTGCTCTTGAGGTAGCCCTGCGCCCCGGAGGGGGCGGCCGGGCCGCCGCCCCCGGGCAGCCAGCGGCGGGCCTCGTCCAGGACGCGGGCGACCTCGGCGTCGCCCGGGCGCGGGTAGCGCACGGCGTTGCCCAGCACCGCCAGGGTGCGGGTCTCGGCGGCCAGCGCCAGCAGGGCGGCGGCCCCGCGGTGCTGGCCGGGGCCGAGGTGGTCGACCACCTCGACGGCGACCTCCGCCGTGGCCCGCCACCGGTCCAGGAGCAGGCGGGCCCGGCCCGGCCGCCGGTCGGCCGCCGCCCGCGCCACGTCGGAGCCGGGTCCCAGGAGCACCACCAGCCCCTCGGCGTGCTCGGCGATGGCGCGGCGGGTGGCGGCCGGGGCGCCGCGGCTGCCCGCGTGGGCGGCGGAGACCAGCCGGCACAGCGACGCCCAGCCCCGGCGGCCGCGGGCCAGGACGGTGACCCGGCCCCCGTCGGGGGCGGCCACCGCCAGGTCCGCGCCGAGGATCGGGCGGATCCCGGCGTCACGGCAGGCCCGCACGTGCTTGACGGCGCCGTAGACGCCGTCGCGGTCGGTCAGCGCGAGCATGTCCATGCCCAGGTCGGCGGCGCGCTCCACCAGCGCCGCCGGGGGAGCGGTGCCGTACCGCATCGAGGCGGAGGAGAGCACGTCGAGGTGCGGGAAGGCGTCGGCCATCAGCCGTGCCCGCCCCGGACCGGTGCCGCTCCGGACGTCCCCATGGTCTCCCCCCACCGCTGTAGCGCGGCCAGGGCGCGGCGGACGCCGCCGAGACGCCCGGGGAAGGCAGGCCGAAATCGAACGTGTGTACGGACAATACCCCATGGGGTGACCGACCTAAACCTCTGACCTGCGGTTAAGCGACCGCGGGGTTTCGGTCATGGGGGCGGGGGAGCGGGAACCCCTTGCGGCGAAGGGCTTTCGGATCGGCCGGGCGCCTCCCCGATCTCCCGGGGGCGCACTCCCGTGCGGGAGATCACCCAGGGTCGCCGGGCGGGTGCGGACGGTGCGCCGGGCGGGGGTCCCCGCTGTTCACCGGGGGTGGGCGCGGCCGGACGGGCGCGCGGAGCAAACGCCGGGCCGCGATACCGTAGCGGGCATGGGGAGTACTTCGCAGCGGCCGTCCACCTCGGTCGAGGACTACGTGAAGGTCATCTACGACCTCCAGGAGCGCGGTTCCGGACCCGTCACCATCTCCGCCATGGCCGACCGGCTGTCCGTGTCCAACTCCTCGGTGTCCGGAATGCTGCGCAAGCTCGGTGAGCTGGGCCTGGTCGAGCACCGCCGCTACGGCCACGTGCGGCTCACCGAAACCGGCGACAAGGCCGCCCTGGCCGTGCTGCGCCGCCACCGGCTGCTGGAGACCTACCTGGTGGAGGCGCTGGGCTACTCCTGGGACGAGGTCCACGACGAGGCCGAGATCCTGGAGCACGTCGTCTCCGACCGGTTCGTCGACCGCATCGCCGACCACCTCGGCGACCCCGTGGTCGACCCGCACGGCGACCCCATCCCCACCCGCGACGGCGAGGTGGTCGAGCGCGACACCCGGCTGCTGTCCGAGGCCGCCGACGGCACCGGCGGCGTCATCGTCCGGGTGAACGACTCCGACCCCGAGCTGCTGCGCTACCTCGCCGAACAGCGCATCGGCATCGGCATGCGGGTCGAGGTGGTGGAGCGCCAGCCGTTCGGCGGCTCCCTGGTGGTCCGGGTCGGCCCGCCCGGCGACGCCCGCGACCAGCCCCTGGGCCTCGGTGCCGCCGAGGCCCTGTGGATCGCCCCCACCCACCCCTGACCGCCGGCCCGTCGGCCCTCGTTGATCTCGACGCCGTCGGGCCATGGGAGCGATCCCATGGCCCGACGGCGTCGAGATCAACGCCGGGGGTGCCCCCGGGGTCGGTCGGGTGGGGTCGCGGCGGCGGGGAAGGGGGGTCGGGAGAGCGCTCTCTCAGTGTACGTGTGATCTAGGTCACGTGGCGTGAGCTGGAGCTGCGGCGATGCGGCCCGTTTCCGTGAGGGCGTTGACGCGGACCGTAACGCGCTGCCACATTGGGGCCCCGAAAATAGGAAGGAGTCCTTAATGATCGATCGCAGGAGGTTCCTCGGCGGGCTCGGCGCCGCAGCCGCCGCCGGGGCCGCGGGCTACGCGTTCGCCCGGCCGCCCGCGGCGGGCGTCGCCGCCGCCGAGACGGCCGCCGGGGCGCGCGCCGCCACCCTGCCCGTCACCATCGTCAACGAGACCGGCGCCTTCGCCGACGACCAGGTGCGCGTCTACATCGTGGGCACCGACATCTCCACCGGCGCCCAGGTGCACGTCACCGCCGACGGGCGGATGGTCCCCGTCGCCGAGTCCGACAACACCGACGGCGGCTACACCGACTACAGCATCCCGCTGTCCCCGGGCGGCACCGTCCTGCCGCTCCCGCAGCCGATGTCGGGCCGCATCTACTTCGCCCTCGGCGACAAGCTGCGCTTCCGGGTCGTCATCGACGGCGCCGGGCGCCCCGCCCTCCAGTACCCCGCCGGGCACGTCGAGAGCGATCCCAGCTTCGGCGTCCTCTACGACACCTTCGAGTTCACCCACCAGGCCGACGGCATGTACTGCAACTCCTCGATGGTCGACCAGTTCAGCGTGCCCATCGCCATCACCCTGGAGGGCGACGCCGTCCAGACCACCGGGCTGCTGGTCGACGGCGGGCGCGCCGCCGTCTTCGACGCGGCCGCCGCGGACCCCGACCTTTCCCCGCTCATCGTCGGTGACCGCACCCGCATCATCGCCCCCGGCCACGGCCTCGACGGCGGCCGGTTCCCCGCCGACTACTTCGCCCCCTACATCGACCAGGTGTGGTCCCACTACGCCGCCACCGACCTCACCGTCACCACCAACGAGGGCGTGTTCACCGGCCGCGTGACCGGCGGGCAGCTCGTCTTCGACGGCGGCGTCACCCCGTTCCGCAAGCCCACGACGCGCGACGTGCTGTTCTGCGACGGAGCCCTCGCCGCCCCCAACGACCGCCTCACCGGCCCCGTCGCCGCGGTCCTCGGCGCCGGGTTCAACCGGTCCACCCTGCTCTCCCACGCCCGGCAGCCCACCACCGACGCCGCCGACTTCTACCGCACGCCCGTCTCCAACCACTACTCGCGCATCCTGCACGAGCACATGGTCGACGGGAAGGCGTACGGGTTCGCGTTCGACGACGTCGCCGAGTACGCCTCCTACGTGCAGGACCACAACCCCACCGCCGTCACCGTCACCCTCACCCCGTTCTGACCGGTGGCGGGGCCCCGGCCGCACGGGGCCCCGCCACCCGGCGCCACCCGGCGCCGCCGGGAGGGACCGGGCGCCGGCCGGTGCCGCGGCAGGCGCCCCGAGTGCGCACCGCACCCCCTCCGCCGACGGAAGTGGAATAGGCTGCGACCATCACATGATGGGAGTCCGCGTGGCGTTCCGCAGTCCGTTTCCGCTGCTCTACACCGAGGACGTCGGTCGGCTCCTCCGCTTCTACACCGAGGCGCTCGGGTACGAGGTGGCCTACCGCTACCCCGAGGACCCGGCCGCGCCCGCGGAGTTCGCCCAGGTCCGCCTCAACGGCAGCGGGCTCGCCCTCGGCTCCCCGCGCGACCCGCTGCACGGGCTGCCCGCCGCGCCCGCCGGCGCCGTCGCCACCTTCGAACTCTGTCTGGCCTGCGACGACGTCGACGCCGAACTCGCCCGGCTGCGCCGCCTCGGGGTCCGCGTCCTGCACGCCCCCGAGTCCGACGGCGGAGAGCGCGCGGCCTACGTCGCCGACCCCGACGGCCGCCCCATCATGATCTACGCCGACCCGGCCTGACCCGGGCCGCCCCGCCGCCGGGTTGACCTTCACACCGGTGTCACCTCGTAGGGTCCCGGCCATGACGACACCGACCCCGTCCGCCGCCCCCGGCGGCCCCCCGTCCCCCCTCGTCCGCGGCAGCGGGCCCGGCCTGCTCCTCGCCCACGGCGCGGGCGGCGGCGCCCTGCCCAACTACGGGCGCGTCATCGACGCCCTCGCCCGCGACCGCACCGTGGTCGCCCCCGACTACCCCGGGTCGGGCACCACCCCGCGCGCGGCCGACCCGCTCACCCTCGACGGCCTCGCCGACGCGGTGGTCGCCGCGGCGGTCGGCGCGGGCCTGCCCGCGTTCGCCGTCCACGGCTACTCCCTGGGCGGGGCGGTCGCCGTGCGCGCCGCCGTCCGCCACCCCGACCGCGTCACCGCGCTCGTCCTCACCGCGGCGTTCGCCGCGCCGTCGCCCGCCTTCCGCGCGCTGCTGCGCGACTGGCGGGCGCAGATCGCCGCCGAGGGCGCCCCGGACCACGCCCCCGGCGCCGCCGACCAGGTCGACCTGGTGCTGCGCGCCGACGTCCGCGCCGACCTGCCGCGCGTCGCCGTGCCGACCCTGGTGGTCGCCACCACCGCCGACACCCTGGTCGACCCCGCCCACTCCGCCGAACTCGCCGCCGGCATCCCCGGCGCCGCCCGCGCCGGACTCGACGCCGGGCACCTGGTGTGGGAGGACGCCCCCGACGCCTGGGCCGGACTGATCACCGGGTTCCTCGCCGGCGCCGACCCCGTTCCGGCGGGCCGGCCGTGAGCGCCCCGCCGACCGAGCTGCACGCCGTGCTGCCCAGCGAGCACGCCGACCTCGACCCGCACCTGGTCGTCGGCCTCGCCCGCCGCGCCGAGGACCTCGGCTACCGCGGGGTGTGGCTGCCCGACCACCCGCTGCCGCCCCGGGGCTACGGCGGCGGGTACGGGGGCGCGCTGGAGCCGGTCGTGACGCTGACCGCCGTCGCCGCCGCCACGCGCGCGGTGCGGCTGGGGACCTCGGTGCTGATCCTGCCGCTGCGCGACCCGTTCCTGCTGGCCAAGCAGGCCGCGACCCTGGACCGGCTGGCGCCCGGCCGGCTGGTCCTGGGGGTGGGCGCCGGGTGGGAGGCGCGCGAGTTCGCCGCGCTGGGCGCCGACTTCGCCGACCGCGGCGCCCGCACCGACGAGGCGCTGCGCCTCCTCCGCCACCTGCACACCGTCGGCCGGGGGCCGTTCGCGGGCGACCGGTTCGGGTTCACCGACGGCGAGTTCGCCCCACTGCCCGCCACCCCGGTGCCGCTCCTGGTCGGCGGGACCTCCCCGGCGGCGCTGCGCCGCGCCGCCCGCTACGCCGACGGCTGGCAGGCGGTCGGCCTGGACCCGGAGGCGTTCGGTGCGGCGGCCCGCGACCTGCGCGCCCGCGCCGGGCGGCCGGTCGAGGCGGGCGCGCGCACGGAGGCCGCCACGCTCGACGGCGTCCCGGCGGCCGCCGAGCGGGTCCGCGCGTTCGCGGCCGCGGGCGCCGACCACGTCGCGGTCTGGTTCGGCGCCCCTGAGGGCTACGCCGACCGCATGGCCGCCCTGGCGCGCGCCCTGGACACCGGCTGACCCGAGCCCCGGGCGCACCACCGGGAGGCTCCGGCCGCGCGGCCGGAGCCTCGCCGTCCGCCGCCCCCTCCCCGGGCGCGGCCGGATCCGGACACCCCTCCCGGGAGATCCGCCGCCGATGGGTAGGGGAGGGGGCACCCGGTCCGGGAGGTGCCGTGTGGCGGGCGTCGCCGTACTCCTCATCCTCATCGGCGTCGGCTACCTCGCCTACGCCTTCAAGGACGAACTGGCCGAGATCCTGGGGGACGGCAAGCCGCTGAACCTCCTGGTGGGGGCCCTGGCCTGCGCCGCCGCCGGCCTCCTGGCCGCGGTCTCCGTGGTCGGCTTCCTCGGGACGCCGGAGGGCCGGCGGCTCGTCGCCTCCCTCGGGGCGTTCGTGGAGGGCGTCCTCGTGGTGGCCGGGGTCGTCGCGCTGGGCGCCGCATTCATCGCCTTCCTCATCTGGGTGGACGGCGGCAGCGGGCCGGGACCCCCGCGCCACGGCGGCGGCGAGGGGACCGGGTACGGCCCCGGGTCCTCCGACGGCGGTGACGGGGGCGACGGCGGAGGCGGCGACGGCGGTGGTGGTGGCGGTGGTTGACGGCGGCGCGGCGGCCACCGCGCCGGCGGACCACCGCGACCGGCCGCTGCGGGACGCGCCTCGCCGCCGACGGCGCGGCGGCCGACGGCCGGGCGGCGGTGCCCGGTCAGGACGGGGCGGGCGGCGGGTGCTCCGCCAACCAGTCGAGGGTGCGGCGCAGTTCGGCGGTGACGCCCCCGGCCACCAGGCGGGACGCGGCCGGGTCGCCCGCCGCCGCGCCGCGCTCGATGCCGTGGAGGGTGGCGGCCACCCGGCGCGGCACCAGCCGGAGCACCTCCGCCCGGTCGGCGGCCGACGCGCCGTAGCCGTCGAGGAGGGCGGTGAGCCGGCGCCCCCGGTCGGGCGGGCCGTCGCGCCAGCCCCGCTCCCGGCAGGCGTCGTCGGGCATCAGCGGGGCGAACTGCCAGGCGGCGTGCGCGAGGTCCCACAACGGGTCCTCGGGCCCGGCGAAGTCCCAGTCGATGAGGGCGACCGCCTCGTGGCCGGAGAAGACCACGTTGCGCGGCGCGACGTCGTTGTGGCACACCACCGCGGCGGCCGACGGCAGCGACGGCGCGTGGTGCCAGGACACCCCCTCGGGCAGCCGGAACCCGCGCGCGGCGTCGTGCACCCGCCGCAGCAGCCGGCCCGTGCTCGCCACCGCCGCCTCCGGCACCTCCGCGGTGCGGCCGTCGTCGGGGACGTCGCCCGGAACGAAGGACAGCGTCTCGCGCCCGCCCTCCGCGCCGAGCACCCGCGGCGCCGCCCCGGGCGCCGCGGTCTCCAGGTACCGCAGGAACGCGTGCACGGCGGGCGACCACGGCCCGGTAGCGCGGACCACCGTCCCCCCGACCCGCCGCGGCGCGTTCGTGTGCCCTCCCCGAAGTTCTCCAGAGATATCTCCGCCATCCGCCGAAGAAACGCGCACCGGCTCATCCTCCACGTATCAAGGAATGGCTCCACGGGAAGCCGTCGGCCATTCTAGGTCAATTTCCCGGTCGCCGCGGGCGCGGTCGGCGGCGGGTCCGCCGCGGGTGCCGTCCCCGGCCGGGCGGCGCCCGGCGCGGGACAGGGGAGTGTGTCCATAACGCAACCCTCCGGTATTGCGGCAGCTCAAGTGGTGATCACGGAGAAGCGGGATCGTGTGACCACCGGTCCTGCGGATGAAGGAGCTACCTTGCGTGCAAACGCGAGCGCGACTAGTAATGGTGCGCATGAGTCGGAAGCCGGGAGTTCTCCGTGTCACGCCCGCCTGAGACACCCTCGATCTCGAATGACGCCGACGCCATTATCCATCCGACGCCGTTCCCGAAAGTCGTCCTGATCGGATGCGGGAGAATAACCGAATTCGCGCACGCCCCCGTGCTGCGGGACGGCGCGGGCCCGCGCGTCGTCGGCCTCGTGGACGACGACCCCGAGCGCGCCGACGGGATCGCGCGGCTCCTGGGCGGCCCCGGCCGGATCGCCACCTACCGCCGAATCGGCGACGCCCCGTTCGACGCCGCCACCATGGCGGTCGTGGCGACCCCGACCCCCCTGCACGCCGACACGGCGGCCGAGGCGCTCGCCGCCGCACCGTGCGTGCTGGTCGAGAAGCCGCTGGCCGCCACCGGGGCCGCCGCGCGGCGGCTGCTCGACCTGGCCCGGCGCACCCGCCGCCACCTCCTGTGCGTCCACAACCGGCGGCACGAACCGGCGCTGCGCCGGCTGCTGGAGGTGTGCGCCTCCGGAACGGTCGGCCGCCCCCGCACCGTCACCTACCTGCACCACACCACGGCGCCGTTCCCCGGGGCGTGGGCGGCCGAGCCCATGTGGCGCTCCGGCACCGAGGGCGGGTGCCTGGCCGACCTCGGGTACCACGGCGTCTACCTCGCCCGCGAGATCCTGGCGGCCCCCGTGGCCGGAGCCGAAGCGGTCGAGACCGTGTGGCGGGGCCCCGTCCTGGAGCGGGCGGCGGTGCGGACCACCCACATCGGCGGTGCCGGCGCCGCCATCGACGTGGCGTGGACGGCGTCCAGCGACGCGTTCCGGGTCGTGGTCGACTGCTCCGCGGGCCGCGTCACCGCCGACGACACCGGCCGCCTCAGCGTGGCCACCGCTGCCGGCGGGGAGGTCCGCGAGCGGCACCCGGCCGGCTTCGGCCCGGCCTACCGCGCGCTCTACGCGGACGCCGCGCGCCGGACGGCCGGCCCCCCGCGCTACGACCAGGCGGCCACCGCCGTGGAGACCGCCGACGTGCTCGACACCCTGGCGGCGGCGTGCCGCGCCCGCCGCCCCGAGGAGGCCGCGACATGACCACCCGATGGGGCATCCTCGGCTGCGCGCGCATCGCGCTCGGCCACGTCGTCCCCGCGATGGCCGCGGTCGACGGCGCCGTACCGGCCGCCATCGCCGGGCGCGACCCCGAACGCACGGCGCGGGCCGCCGACCGGCTCGGCATCCCCCGCCACCACACCTCCTACGCCGACCTCCTCGACGACCCCGGGATCGACGCCGTCTACCTCCCGCTCCCGCCGCACCTGCACCACCGCTGGGCGCTGCGGGCCCTGCGGAGCGGCAAGTCGGTCCTCGTCGAGAAGCCGGCGGTCGGCACCGCCGCCGAGGCGGACGAACTGGTGGCGGAGGCGCGCCGGCGCGACCTGCTGCTCGTGGAGGCGACGATGTACCGCTTCCGCGAGCAGTGGGCGTCACTGCGCGCCTGGCGGGACCAGCACGCACCCCCCGGCACGCCGGCGCTGCTGCGGGCGCACATCGGCTACACCCTGGACGCCCCCGCCGACGACCACCGCCGCAGCCGGTCGTCCGGCGGGGGAGCGCTGCGCGACCTCGGCACCTACGCCGTCAACGCCGCCTCGGCGCTCTTCGGCGCGGCGGAGCGGGGCTGGCTGGCCCAGGTGCGCGACGGCCGCGCCGGAACGGACGCCGACATCGACCTCGTCTCGGCCGGCGGGCTGGTCTTCCCGGACGGCCGGGTGCTCGCGTTCGACTGCGACTTCCGGCACGCCTGGGTCGACACCCCGCTGGAACTGCGGACACCCGGCGGCACCGCGGTCCTCGACCACGCCTTCAACCCCGGCACGCACCCCACGGAGCTGCGCGTCCTGCGCCAGGGCGCACCCCCGGAGACCCGCCCCTTCGCCGGGGCCGACGCCTACGCCGCCATGGTGGCGGAGTTCGGCCGGTGGCGCGGCAAGGGCGCGTCGTCGGACTTCGCCGCCGCCGAGGCCCACCTGCTCACCACCACCGCCCGCAACACCGAACTCCTCACCTCGTTCGAAAGCCGCGGCGCGTCCGGACCGGCGTGAGCCGCCGGGACCACCGCGAACCAGGAGGCCGCACATGCGCACCGCCGTCCAACTCGGGTTCAACGGCCACGGGGTCTTCGGGCGACGGCCCACCACCGACCTCGACGGCGTCCTCGGGCTCGCGGCCGACGCCGGGTTCGACGGCGTCGAACCCATGGGGGACGTCGCGGGCGCCCCCGGCGCCGCCGCCCTGCTGCGCCGGAGCCGCCTGCGGGTCCCCGTCCTGCACCTGTTCCTCGCCGACGTGGCCGACCCCGGGGACCGGCGCCGGTGGACGGACGTGCTGGGCGGGCTCGACTGCCCGGCCCTGGCCCTGTCCGCCTTCGGCATGGAGCAGTCCGCCGACGGCTACCACCGCCTCGCCGACGACCTCGGCGCCGTCCGCGAGGACGTGCGGCGCGCGGGGGCCGACCTGATGTTCCACCCGCACGACGCCGAGATGTCGGTCGTGGCGGACGACGGCCGCCGGGGGACCGACGTCCTCACCGGTGACCTGCCCGACCTGAGGCTCATCGTCGACGCCTACTGGGCCACCCGGGCGGGGCTCGACCCCGCCGAGGCCATCTCCCGCAACGCCGCGCGCAGCGGCTACTACCACCTCAAGGACGGTGACGCCTCCGGCGGCACGGAGTTCGGCCGCGGCACCGTGCCCATGCGCGCGTGCCTGCGCGCCGCCGCCGCGGCCGGGCCCGGCGGCTGGGTCGTCCTGGAGCAGGAGAAACCCGCGACCGACGCCCCCGGTGTCCTCCGGCGGTTCCAGCGCGCGGTCGCCGATGTGATGCAGGAGTCACCGACATGACCGGACCCGTGATGACCGCGACGCGGCGCGCCAACCAGGAACTCAACATCGCCGAGTTCCAGGAGCGCCGGACCGAACTGGCCTCCCGCCCGCTCGCCCTGTTCGTCGAACTCACCCGCAACTGCAACCTCAAGTGCCCCAGCTGCCGCAGCGCCGGGCCCTTCCTGCCCGAGTGGAACATGAGCGACGAGGTGTTCCGCACCGTCGCCGACGAACTGTTCGACTCCGCCCTGCTGGTGGACCTGCGCGGCTACGGCGAGAGCACCATCCTGAAGAACTTCCCCCGGGCGGCGCACCGGGTCATGGACTCCGGGGCCCGCCTCCGCCTGGTGACGAACGGCCAGGTGAACAAGCCCGAGCTGTGGGACCGGATGATGGCCGAGCACGCCGTCGTCGTCCTGTCCTGCGACGCCGCGTCCCACGACCTGTTCGCGACGCTGCGCGCGGGCGGCACCCTGGCCCGCCTGCGCGAGACCGCGTCGACGCTCGTCCACCACCGCGACGCCCACGGCGCGCCCCGCGACCTGCTCTCGCTGTACGTCGTGGTGAGCCGCCCCAACCTGCACGAGCTGGCGGACATCGTCACGCTCGCCGACGACCTGGGCATCGCCCAGGTGTCGCTCGCCCCCATCCAGATCGGCACCGACCACCCCTGGCACCTGGGCCACGACGTGGCCACCGTGGCGCGCTCGCTGGACGCGGCCACCGACCGCGGGCGCGAGCTGGGCGTCCGCGTCCAGCTCGCCTCCTCCCTCGACGAGTCGCTCAACCTGGACGACGACATCAAGAAGATGTGCATGCACCCGTGGGCGTACGCCTACATCAGCCACGAGGGGCGCGTCGGCTTCTGCGACCACCTCATCGGCCTGGCCAAGTACACCTTCGGCTCCCTCACCGAGGAGCCGTTCATGGACATCTGGAACTCGGAGCGGTTCCAGCGGCTGCGCCGCCAGCACGCGGAGCAGGACCTGCGCGACGAGTTCAGCCCCTGCCGCTGGTGCTACAAGCGGCGCTACGTCGACTTCGAGCACCTCGTCCACCCCAGCTACGGCGACCACCTGGTGAACACCGAGACCCGCGCCCGCCTGTGGACCGGGCAGGACGCCCCGGCGTGCGGCTCGTCCTTCCTCGGCGCCGACCAGGCCGAGACCCCCGCGAGCCGCCGCGTCCTGCCCATCGTCACCCGGTGATCTGGAGGTACAGCATGGCCGCCCACCGCCGTGCAGGCGTGTCCGTCGTCATCCCGGTCCGCGGCCGGGTCCGGCTGCTCGCCGCGCTGCTCACCGGGCTCGCGGAGGCCCGCGCCCGCTGCCCCGAACCGACCGAGGTCATCGTGGTCGACGACTCCGACCCGGCCGACGCCGACCGCCACCGCGCCGCCTGCCGCCGGCACGACGCCGCCTACCTGCGGGGACCGCGGCGGGTGGGGGCCAAGCGCAACCTCGGGGCCCGCGCCGCGCGCTTCGACCTGATCGCCTTCGTCGACTCCGACTGCGAGGCCGACCCGGACTTCCTCCAGCACGCCGCCAAGGCCCTGCGCGAGGCCCCGCGCGACGTGGGCGCCGTCGCCGGACCGGTGGACATGATCGGCACCGAGACGGCCACCCTGCGCCTGTTCCGCCGCACCCAGGAGATGCACCAGCCGTTCGCCTGGCCGCGCGCCTACGACCGCATCACCTGGGCGGCCACCGCGAACCTGACGGTGCGCGCCGAGGCGTTCGAGGCCGTCGGCGGGTTCGCCGAGGACACCCTCACCATCGTCGGCGGCGAGGACGTCGACCTGGGCGTCCGCATGACCAAGGCGGGCCACGCCACCGCGTGCGCCCCGGGGGCCGTGGTGTACCACTCGCGGCAGACCGGCGACAGCCTGCTGTCCATCGCCCGGCGGCTGTTCACCTACGGGCGGGCCGCGCACTGGCTCAACGTCCGCCACCCCGAACGGCGCGAACCGCGGCTGAACCCGGTCAGCGCGCTGGCCGCCGTCGGGGCGGTCGCCGCCGCGGCCGCGCCGGCGACCCGCGGCAGGTCCCTGTGGGCGGTGCCCGCCGCGGCGGCCGCGCTGCTGGCCCAGCACGCCCACCGCCGGCGCGTCCCCGGGGACGGCGCCACCGCCGTACCCGGCCTGGTGGCCAGTACCGTCCTCGACTGGGCGTTCGACGCCGGGGAGTTCGTCGGCGCCTGGCAGGTCGGCCGGCCGCACTACCTGTTCTCCCGCTTCGGGTTCATGGACGACCGCACGTTCGTGCCGCGCGCGGCCGCCGCCGGGACCGGGGAGGCGGCGTGAGCGGGCGGTGGAGCGCCGGCGCCGGCGCCTTCCTCGGCATCAACTACAGCGGCATGCACGACAGCACGGTGTGCCTGGCCGACGCCTACGGGCGCCCGGTCTACGCGGTCGGCGAGGAGCGGTTCTCCCGCGTCAAGCAGGACGGCCGCTTCCCGCACCGGGCGCTGGCGACGGTCGAACTCGGCGAGGTCGCCGCCATCGGCGTCCCCTACCTCGAATCGAGCCCCGGACCGGCCGAGACCGACCCCGTGTTCCGGCCGCTGATGCACCCCGTGCCCGACCGCCCCGTCCTGCCGTTCCCGCCGGAGTGGCGCGAGCGGCTGGAGGCCCTCGGCCGTCCGCTGCTGTTCTTCGACCACCACGAGATGCACGCCTACACCGGGTTCGTACTCTCCGGCTACCCGGAGGCGCTCGCCCTGACCTTCGACTACGGGGCCTACAACTGCGCCCTGACCGCGGGCGCCTTCCACCTGCGGGCGGGCACCGCCACCCGCCTGGCCGGCGCGGCCATGAACGAGTACCACGCCCTGGCCTCGCTGTACACCGACGCCACCGCGCTGCTCGGCTTCACCCCCTGCAAGCACGAGGGCAAGGTCACCGGGCTGGCCGCGCACGGCCGCCCCGGGGCCGACCGCCGGCGCGCGCTGTGGGAGGTCCACCGGAGCATCCGCGACGCCGACCACCTGCTCTACGACTGGGTGGGCTTCCTCGACGGCGACACCCCGCCGTTCTACGAGCCCAACCGGCACCTCGTCCAGCGGTACCGGGAGCGGTTCCCCTACAGCGACGCCGACCTCGCGCGCGCCGCCCAGGACCTGCTGGAGGAGCGGCTCACCGTCGTCGCGGAGTGGCTGGCCGACACCTGCGGCCGCGACCTGCCCCTGGTCCTCGCCGGCGGGGTGTTCGCCAACGTGCGCGCCAACCTGGCGCTGGCGCGGGTGGGCTTCCGGAAGGTCTTCGTCGCCCCGCCCATGGGCGACGACGGCCTGTGCATCGGCGCCGCCGCGGCGGCCGGCCACCAGGCGGGGGCCCGCCGCCCCGGCGCGCCGGCCCGGCCGCCCGCCCGGTCATCGGCCATGGCGCTGGGGCCCCTCCCGGCGGAGCCGGGCGCGGCCGAACCCCTCCTGGCCGCACTGGGGGTCCGCCACCGCACCCTCACCCGCCCGGAGGAGGAGCTGGCCGACGCGCTCGCCGACGACCTGACGGTCGCCCTGGTCCGCGGCCGCCAGGAGTTCGGGCCGCGCGCCCTGGGCCGCCGCTCGGTCCTCAGCGCCGCCCGCGACCCCCGGGTCAACGCCCGCCTCAACGCCCGGCTGCGGCGCACCGAGTTCATGCCCTTCGCCCCGATCCTGCGCGCCGAACGCGTCGCGGAGGTGTTCGACCTCGACGGCATCGCCTCCGACGTCACCGACTGCCTCCCCTTCATGACCATGTGCCTGCCGGTCCGCCCGGAGACCGCCCGCCTGGCCCCGGCGGTGGTCCACGTCGACGGCACCGCGCGCCCCCAGGTCGTCACCGCCGACGACGACCCGTTCCTGCACCGCCTGCTGGAGGAGTACGAACGCCGCACCGGCGTCCCCGTCCTCATCAACACCAGCTTCAACCTCCACGACGAACCCCTGGTGTCGACCCTGGAAGACGCCCTCGCCGCCTTCCTCACCGCCGAACTCGACCTGCTCTGCCTGGACGGGCGCATCGGCGTCGCCTTCGCGGACAACCCGCGGCTCGCCGCCGCGGCGCGCCTGCTCCGCCGCGACAACGGCGCGGCGGCGGCGCGCCGCACGGCCCTCAACCACGCCTTCGGCCGCCGGATGGTCGACGGCCCCGGACGCTTCAGCGAACTGTCCGACACCAGCGCCCTGGTGGGGCGCTGACCGGACACACCGCGGCCGGTCGCCACCGGCCGGGAAGGGACATCCAGACGTGACCTCGAACGAGGAGCGGCCCGGGTCGGGCCGCCGATTCCAACGGGCCCTGGTCACCGGGGGCAGCGGCTTCCTCGGCAGCCACGTGTGCGACGCCCTCGTCGCCGCCGGGACCGCGGTGGTGTGCCTCGACAACCACTGCACGGGGGACCCGGCCAACGTCGCCCACCTCATGGGGCACCCCCTGTTCTCGCTGGTCACCGCGGACGTCAGCGAGGGAGCGGAGGTCGCGGGGCGGGTGGACCTCGTCCTGCACCTGGCGTCGCCGGCCTCACCCAGCGACTACGCGCGGCTGCCGCTGGAGACCCTCGCCGCCGGCGGGCCGGGCACCGCCGCCGCGCTGCGCGTCGCCCGGCGCGACGGCGCCCGGTTCGTGCTCGCCTCCACCTCGGAGGTCTACGGCGACCCCCTGGAGCACCCGCAGCGCGAGGACTACTGGGGCAACGTCAACCCGGTCGGCCCCCGCGCGATGTACGACGAGGCCAAGCGATACGCCGAGGCGCTGACCACCACCTACGGGCGGGTCCACGGGCTGAGCACCGGCATCGTCCGCATCTTCAACACCTACGGCCCCCGGCTGCGCGCCGACGACGGCCGGGCGGTCCCCAACTTCATCCGCCAGGCCGTCGCCGACCTGCCGCTGACGGTCTACGGGAGCGGCGACCAGACGCGCTCGCTCTGCTACGTCGACGACACCGTGGCCGGCCTCCTCGCGCTCGCCGGCAGCGACCACCCCGGTCCCGTCAACATCGGCTCCCAGGAGGAGGTCACCGTCCGCGACCTCGCCCTGCTCATCCGCGACCTCACGGGCAGCCGGTCGGTGCTCGACTTCCGCCCGGCCCCGCCGGACGACCCGCGCCAGCGCCGACCCGACATCGGCCGGGCGCGGCGGCTGCTCGGCTGGAGCCCGCGCGTGCCCCTGCGCGAGGGCCTGCTCCGCACCATCGCCGCGACCGCCGAACGCCCCTCCCTCAGCCGGGCCGAGCCCTGAGCCCCCTCGCGTTAGGAGCCACGAGTTGCACGCGATCTCCGTCCTCGGATGCGGATACCTCGGTGTCACCCACGCCGCCTGCCTCGCGGAACTGGGGCACGACGTCACGGCGGTCGACATCGACGCGCGGCGCGTCGCCGCGCTCGCCGACGGCCGCGTGCCGTTCTACGAGCGGGGGCTGCAGGAACTGGTCACCCGCCACCTGGCGAACGGGCGGCTCCGCTTCACCACCTCCTACGCCCGTGCCGCCGCCGAAGCCGACGTCCACTTCATCTGCGTGGGCACCCCGCAGCGCGGTGACGGGGCCGCCGACCTGCGCAGCGTCGACGCGGTCGTCGAGGAACTGGGCCCGCGCCTGACCACCGAGTCCCTGGTCGTGGGCAAGTCCACGGTCCCCGTGGGCACCACCGCCCGGATCGCCGAACGGCTGCGGCGGACCGCCCCGGCCGGCGCCGGCGTCCGGACGGCCTGGAACCCGGAGTTCCTGCGCGAGGGGCACGCCGTCGCCGACACCCTGCGGCCGGACCGCATCGTCCTCGGCGTCACCTCGGCGTCCGACGAGAAGGTCCTCCGCGACGTCTACGCGCGGCTGGCCGACGCGGGCGTCCCCTTCGTCGTCACCGACCCCGCCACCGCCGAACTCGCCAAGTCCGCCGCGAACGCCTTCCTCGCCACCAAGATCTCCTTCATCAACGCGCTCGCCGAGGTCTGCGAGGCCGCGGGGGCCGACGTCGGCGGACTCGCCGACGCGCTCGCCCACGACCCGCGCATCGGCGCCCGCTCCCTGCGCCCCGGGGTGGGCTTCGGCGGCGGGTGCCTGCCCAAGGACCTGCGCGCGCTCCAGGCGCGGGCGCGCGAACTGGGGGTCGGCCACGCGCTGGCGTTCCTCGCCGAGGTCGACGCCGTCAACCTGCGCCGCCGCGAGCGCGCCGTCGACCTGGTGCGCCGCCAGGTCCCCGACGGGATCGCCGGGCGGCGGGTCGCCGTGCTCGGCGCCGCCTTCAAGGCCGAGTCCGACGACGTGCGGGACTCGCCGGCGCTGCACGTCGCCGACGCGCTGCGCCGGGACGGCGCCGAGGTCGCCGTCTACGACCCCAAGGCCATGGCGAATGCCCGGCGCGGCCACCCCGACCTGCACTACGCTGCCGATCACCGGCAGGCGTGCGCGGGCGCCCACGCCGTCGCGGTCCTCACCGACTGGCCGGAGTTCCGCGACATCGACCCCCGGGAACTGGGCGGCGTGGTCGCGCGCCGCTCCGTCGTGGACGGCCGCGGCGCCCTCGACCCCGAGGAGTGGCGGCGCGCCGGCTGGGCCTACACCGCCCTCGGCCGCCCGGCGGCCCTGTGACCCGGCAACGAGGAGCCCCATGCGCCGACTGCCCCTGGCCGACCCCGGCACGCCCGACATCCGATCGGCGGGAGCGTTCCTGCGGTGGATCCTGCGCGGGCAGCTGCCCACCCTGGCGGGCGCCGTGGCGTTCGGCATCGTGTGGATGCTCAGCCAGGCGCTGGTGCCCTACGCGGTGGGCGCGACGATCGACGCCGGGTTCGGCGGCGGACCCGCCGGGTTCGACCCGCACGCGGTCCTCACGGGCTGCGCGGCGCTGCTCGGGCTGGGGGTGGTGCAGAACGCCTCCGGGGTGGTCCGGCACCGGTTCTCCATGGCCAACGCGAACATCGCCTCCTACCGCACCCTCCAGGTGGTGACCCGGCACATCGTCGGCCACGGCGCTGCGGTGAACCGCAGGGTCGAGGCCGGCGGTGTGGTGGGCGTGGGGGCGGTCGACATCGCCGCCGTGGGCGGGGTCACCGAGATCGTCGGCCGGGCCGCGGGGGCGGTGGTGTCGTTCACCGCCGTCGTCGGCCTGCTGTTCGCCACATCGGTCCCGCTGGGGGCCATGGCGCTGGTGGGCGCGCCGGTCCTGATGCTCGCCGTGGGGCCGCTGCTGCGCCCGCTGCACCGCCGCCAGGACGGCCACCGGCGGCTCATCGGCGGGCTGGGCGTCCACGCCGCCGACCTCGTCCACGGGTTGCGGGTGCTCCGGGGGGTCGGCGGCGAACGCGGGTTCGCCGAGCGCTACCGCGCCCACTCCCAGCGGGCCCGCCGCGCCGGCGTCCGGGTGGCGCGTGTGGAGTCGCTCCTCGACGCCGCCCAGGTGCTGCTGCCCGGCGCCTTCGTGGTCGCCTGCATCTGGGCCGGCGCCCGGCTGGCCCTCGCGGGTGTGATCACCCCCGGCGACCTCGTCACCCTGTACGGCTTCGCGGCGTTCCTCGTCCTGCCCCTGCGCACCGGCACCGAGGCCGCCGACAAGATCACCAAGGGGATGGTCGCGGCGCGGCGCGTGGTCGACGTCCTCGGCGTCCGGCACGGCCTCGACCCGGTCGGCCCGCCGGCCCCGATCCCGGCCGACCCCGGGCCGGTCGAGATCCACGACGCCGCCTCCGGCCTGGCCGTCGCCCCCGGCGCCTGCACCGCCGTGGCGTGCGCGTCGACCGCCGAAGCCGCCCGGCTGGCCGACCGGATCGGCCGGCACACCGGCGGCGACGTCCGCGTCCGCGGGGTGCCCGCCGCCGACATCGCACTGGACGAGCTGCGCGACCACGTGCTCGTGGCCGACGGCGACGCCTGGTGGTTCGGCGGGCGGCTGCGCGACGAACTCGACCCCGAGGGCCGGCACGGTGACCGGGCGCTGCTCGCGGCCCTGCACGCCGCCTGCGCCGAGGACGTCCTGGAGCGCCTCCCCGAGGGGTTGGACAGCCCGGTCGCCCCGCGCGGCTGGGAGCTGTCCGGGGGCCAGCGGCAGCGCCTGGTCCTGGCGCGGGCGCTGCTCGCCGACCCGCCGGTCCTGGTCCTCGTCGAGTGCGCGTCGGCCGTGGACGTCCACACCCAGGCGCGGCTGGCCCCCCGCCTGGTGCGCCACCGGCGCGGACGCACCACCGTCCTCATCGACAGCAGCCCCCTGCTGCTCGCCGCCGCCGACACCGTCGCGCTGCTGCGCGACGGCACCGTGGCCGCGACCGGGACCCACCGCGGCCTCTCCGCCACCTGCCTCGACTACCGGCGGTTCGCGGGCGACCGCGCGGCCGCGCCGCCCGGCCGGGCGCCCGCCCGCCCGTCCGCCGCCCCGGCCAACCCTTAGGAGCCGCCCATGTCCGGCGGACTGCTGCCCGTGGCGCCCCCGCGCGAGGTCGGCCGCTACCTGCGCGACGTCTACACCCGCCACCCCGGGCCGCTGCTGCGCGCCCTGGCCTGGTACACCGCCGCGTGCGCCGCGGCGCTCGCGGTCCCCCCGCTGCTCGGCCGGCTGGTCGAGGCGGCGGCCGAGGGCGGCGGCGCCCCGGGGGTGTCGGCGGAGGCCGTCGCCGTGCTGTGCGCGGTGCTCGTCCTCGCCGAGGCCGGGTGCGTGCAGCGGGGCCGGCTGACGTCGCGCGTCCTCGGCGAGCGGGTCCTCGCCCGGCTCCGCGAGGACTTCGTCCGCGACGTCCTCGCCCTGCCCCTCGCGGACGCCGAGCGGGCCGGCACCGGCGACCTGCTGACCCGCACGTCGCGCGACGTCGACGCCCTGTCGCGCAACATCCGCTTCGCGCTTCCGGAGATGGTCACCGCGACCTTGAGCATGGCGCTCACCCTGGTCGCGCTGCTGCTGGTGAACCCGCTGCTGTTCGCGCCGTGCCTGGTGTCCGTCCCGGTCCTGTTCGCCGCGAGCCGGTGGTACCTGCGGCGCGCCCCGCGGCGCTACCTGGAGGAGGGCGCGGCCCATTCGCGCCTCAACGACGGGATCGCCGAGACCGCCGACGGCGCCCGCACGGTCGACGCGCTGCGCCGCGGCCGGTACCGGGTCGCCCGCACCGACGCCGACATCGCCGACGTGGTCGGGGCGAGCATCGCCACCCTGAACCTGCGGTCGGTCTGGCTGCCGAGCGTCGGCATGGGCTACTTCCTGCCGCTGCCCGCGGTGCTCCTCGTCGGCGGCCTGCTCTACTCGCGGGGCTGGGCGTCGGTGGCCGAGGTCACCGCGGCGGCCCTCTACGCCCAGCAGCTCGCCGAACCCGTCAACCGCCTCGCCCACTACCTCAACGACGTGCTCGTCGGCTACGCCGCGCTGGCCCGGCTGCGGGGGGTGCCGCGGCCGCGGCCCGCGACGGGGCGGGCGGCGGCACCGGACACCGCCAGCGTCCGCCTGCGCGGCGTGCGGTTCGGCTACACCCCCGACCGGGACGTGCTCGACGGCATCGACCTCGACATCGCCCCCGGCGAGCGCATCGCGGTGATCGGCCCGAGCGGGGCCGGGAAGTCCACGCTCGGGCGCGTCGTCGCCGGGGTGAACGCCCCCACCGCCGGCACCGTCGCCCTCGGCGGGGTGCCGCTCGACCGCATCGCCCCCGACCGCCTGCGGCGCGCCGTCGCCCTCGTCCCCCAAGAGCACCACGTCTTCACCGGGACGCTCCGCGACAACCTCGTGCTCCCGCGCCCCGACGCCACCGACGCCGAGGTGCGGGCGGCCCTGCGCGCCGTGGCGGCGGACCGGTGGGTCGACGCCCTGCCCGAGGGGATCGACACGGCCGTGGGCGCCTCCGGCCACCCGCTCACCCCGGCCCAGGCCCAGCAGACCGCCATGGCGCGGCTGCTGCTCGCCGCCCCCCGCGTCCTCGTGCTGGACGAGGCGACCTCCCTGATCGACCTGGGGGTGGCCCGGTCGCTGGAGAGGTCGCTCACCGCGGTGGCGAAGGGCCGCACCATCGTCGCGATCGCCCACCGGCTGCACACCGCGCACGACGCCGACCGGATCGCGGTGGTCGACGGCGGCGCCATCACCGAACTGGGCACCCACCGCGAACTGCTGGCCCGCGGCGGCACCTACGCGCGCCTGTGGCGGGCGTGGAGCCCCGCGTCGGACGCCGGCGGCCCCTCCGGGCCGCCGGACCGCGCACGAACCGAGGAGTGAGGCCCATGATCGAGCACGGCGGAACCCGGATCAGCACCGCCGTCATGACCCACCCGAAGCGCCTGGAGCACGCGCGGGCGCTGCGCGACTCCCACCCCGAACTCGGCCTGCGCGTCGTCGTCGACCCCGACCCCGAAGGGCCGCCCAGCTCGGTCCGCTCGGCCCGCCTGGTCTGGGAGGCGGCCGGCGCGGACGCCACCCACCACCTCGTCCTGGAGGACGACGTCGCCCTGTGCGCGGACTTCCGCGACCAGGTCCTGGCGGCGGTGCGCGCCCGCCCCGACGCGGTCGTCAGCCTGCACGCCGCCGCGACGTCGCGGACGGGCTTCGCCGGCCGGCTGGCCCTGCTGCGGGGCAGCCCGTGGACGGTGCCCGTGGGGCCCTACGTGCCGACCGTGGGGGTGGTCCTGCCGGTGCGCGCGGCGCGCGCCTTCGCCGCCTACATCGCCGACCGGGCGGTCCTGGCCGACCACCACGACGAGCTGCTGAAGCGGTTCCTCGACGGCACCCGGCTGCCCGCCCTCGTCACCGTCCCCAACCTGGTCGACCACCGCCCGCTGCCGACGCTGGAGGGCAACGTCCTCGCCGACGGCCGGCCGTCGTTCTGCTTCCCCGGCGACGGCGGACCCGTCGACTGGACGGCGGAGCCCACCCGGCCCTCGATCGTGCCCTACCTGATGTACCCGCCGCACCGGCACGCGGTGGGCCTGCTGCCGACGGTCGCCCGCAACGGGGAGCCCCCCTCCCGTGCGGCGGTCGAACTCCTCCAGGAGTCCGGTGTGCCGCTGCCCGCCCTCATGGCGGAATTCGTCGACGCCCTCGACGGGCTGGGGGCGGCGGCCGGTCCGGTCGAGGACATCGTCTTCCCGCTGTGGTGCACCGCCGCGCTGCTCGGCACCGTGCACCGGGTCGAGACCGGCACCGAGGGGGACGCGGCGGACGCGGCGCGGCGCCCCCTGGTCGAGCGGTCCCTGCACGCGTGGGCCGCCGCCGTCCTGGACAAGCGCGCCGGCGCGGACCGCGCGGCGGCGACCGCGCGGCTGGCGGCCTTCCTCTCCCGCGGCCTGACCGCCGGGCTCGCCCCGTCCCGCGGCGAGCGCCGCTACAGCACCGCCGCGTCGTGACACCGACAGGAGGAGACATGACCGGAGCACCGACGGGCCCGCCGAGCGTCGCGGTGATCGGCGCCGGCTGGGCCGGCGCCACCGCAGCCCGGCTCCTGCACGACGCGGGCTGCGGCGTGCACGTGTACGAGGCCGCGCGCGTCGCCGGCGGGCACTCGCGCAGCGAGGTCCTCAACGGCGTGGTGTACGAGCCCGAGGGACCGCACATCTTCCACACCTCCGACCAGCGGGTGCGCGACTTCGCCGTCCGCCACGGCATGGGGCGGCCCTACGCGCACTGCGGGCTGACGCACGTCTTCCTGGACGACGACGACGAGCACGGGCGCACGCTGTCGTGGCCCCCGCAGGTGGACGAGCTCCGGGGGCTCCCGCTGTGGCCCGCGATCGAGCGGGAGCTGGCCGCGCTGCCCGAGCACCCCTCCACGCGCGACTTCGCCTCCTACTGCGTCGGGGTCATGGGCCCCACCCTCTACCGGCTGTTCATCGAGGGGTACACCGTCAAGCAGTGGGGGCGCCGCCCCGAGGAGCTGTCCGCGCGGTTCGCCCCCGGCCGGCTCGGTCTGCGCACCGACGGCGTCCGGCGGCTGTTCCGGGACACCTGGGAGTTCTTCCCGGCCGAGGGGGCGCAGGGCGTCATCGAGAGCGTGCTGCGCCCCGTCCCCGGCACCTTCGGCGAGGAGGTGACCGCCGACCGGTTCCCGGACCTGGAGGAGGTCCACGACGCGGTGGTGATCACGGCGCCCCTGGACGCGTTCCTGCGGCGCCCGGGTGAGCTGGAGTGGCGCGGTATCCGCACGGTGAGCCGCTACGTGCCGGTCGACGGGCCGGAGGAGACGGCGACCGCGGGCTACATCGTCAACCAGCCCTCCTTGCGGGTGCCCTACACGCGCACGGTCGAGACCAAGCACGCCACCGGCCAGCGGATCGCGGGGACGGTGGTCGCCGAGGAGTACCCGGGCGCCGACGCGCGGCACTACCCGGTGCTCACCCCCGACGAGCGCAACGAGCGCGGCAACGCGCGCCTCCAGCGGGAGATCCGCGAGGCGACGCGCATGCGGGTGTTCTTCTGCGGGCGCCTGGCCAACTACGACTACATCAACCAGGACGTCGCCATCGCCCAGGGGATGGCGTGCGCCGACGAGGTCCTGGCCGCCCTCCGGACCGGGCCGCGGGTGTGAGCCGGCCGGCCCGCCGCACCCCCGGCGGGCCGGCCGCGCCGCTCTGACCGGCGGTTTCACGTGAATCCTCGGCAAGGCCGCGGCGGGACGGGCGGTGGCGCGGACCGCGCCGGGCGGCGCCGGGATCAGGGCCGGGGGCGGAGGGCGCAGTCGCCGCACATGCCGCCGGCCGGCAGGCGGTAGTACAGGCAGCAGGTGGTGCGGACGAACGCGTGCGGCGGGTCCGGTGCGAACGCGCCGAGCCCGCGCAGCGGGGGGCGGGCCAGCAGGTGCCGCGCGGCGGCCCGCGCCACCGGGGCGTGGCCGGGCCGCGCCGCGGCGAAGGCGGCCGCCGCCCCGGCCAGCGCCGACGCGGCGTCGCCCCACAGCAGCCCGCCCGCCACCCCGGTGCGGGCGCGCAGCGCCGCCGCGACCGGCGCGAGCACGCCGTCGACGACCCGCTCGCCGACCAGGTCGGCGACCGCCGCGGCGCGGCCGCCGGGTCCGGCCGCGGGGAGCGTGAGCGCGCGGGCGCCGCCCGCAGTGAACGACAGCGGCCCGTCGCGGTCCGGGCGCCAGCGCAGGCCGGCGGGGTCCGGGGTCCGGCCGTGCGCGACAGCGGCGCCGAGCACCGGCGACAGCAGCCGCGACGCCAGCCCCTGGAAGAACAGCGACGCGGCCACCCGGTCCTCGACCCGGTCGGGGGCGGTGCCCGAGGCGGCGGCGAGGGCCGCCCGGGTCCGTTCGACCTCGGCCGCCAGCAGGCCGGGATCGGCCAGGTCGGCCACCGGCCGCAGACCCGGCCCGGGGGGCGGGGGCGCCACGGCGAAGAACACGTTCACCGCGCCGACGTCTGCCAGCACCGCCGCCAGGTCCGCCTCGGCCACAGGTTCCCCGCTCTCGTCCCCGCACTCGCCGTCCCCGGCAGCGTAGCCCGCCCCGGCCGCCGGCCCCGGACGTGCTCCGCCCCTCCCGGCGCGCCGGGCCTCCGCCCCCGCCGGGCCCGAGCCGGTCGGGCCGGTGCCCGGCGCACGTCCCCGCCCCGGCACCGCGCCTCATCCCGCCCGGCCGCCGGGCCGTGCGGGACTGGCCGCC
>NZ_BCRK01000016.1 GCF_001552555.1 Nocardiopsis trehalosi NBRC 14201
CGGGCGGTTCCGGCCGGGGGCGCCCGCCCCCCGCCGGAACCGCGCCGGGCAGGGTCACCGCGCCGCCAGGGCGGCGTTGAGCGTGACCACGTTCACGGCCGGGGAGCCGATGAAGCCGAGCGCGCGGCCCTCGGTGTGGTCGGCGATCAGCCGGTCCACCTCCGCCCGCGGCAGCCCGCGCTCGGCGGCGACCCGGTCGGCCTGGAGGGCGGCGTAGGCGGGGGAGATGTGCGGGTCCAGTCCGCTGCCGCTCGCGGTCACCGCGTCCGGCGGCACGTCCGCCGGGTCGGCGTCCTCGGTGGCGGCGACGGCGGCCCGCCGCTCCTCGACGGCCGCCCGCAGCTCCTCGCTGTTGGGACCGAGGTTGGACGCGCCGCTGGCCATGCCGTCGTAGCCGTCCTCCCCGGCCGCCGAGGGGCGGGGGTGGAACCAGCCGGGGCCGTCGACCGGCTGCCCGATCAGCGCCGACCCGGCGGGATCGCCGCCGGGGCCGGGCAGCAGGGAGCCGTCGGCGCGGTCGGGGAAGAGCACCTGCGCCACCCCCGTCATCGCGAGCGGGTAGCAGAGGCCGAGCAGCACGGTCATCACGAGCAGGGTGCGGGCCGCGGCGCCATAGGGGCGCAGCCGCGCGGGGAGCCGAGAGGGCACCGCCATCACGCCATTCCGGGGATCAGGGCGACCACGAGGTCGATCAGTTTGATGCCGATGAACGGGGCGGCCAGGCCGCCCAGGCCGTACACCAGCAGGTTGCGGCGGAGCAGCGCGGCGGCCGGCATCGGCCGGTAGCGCACGCCCCGCAGGGCCAGCGGGATCAGCAGCACGATGACCACCGCGTTGAAGACGACGGCGGACAGGATCGCCGACTGGGCGCTCGCCAGCCCCATCACGTTGAGCGCCGCCAGGCCGCCGTAGCCGGGGATGGCGGCGAACATGGCGGGCACGATGGCGAAGTACTTGGCCACGTCGTTGGCGATCGAGAACGTCGTCAGCGCGCCGCGGGTGATCAGCAGCTGCTTGCCGATCTCCACGATCTCGATGAGCTTGGTGGGGTCGGAGTCCAGGTCGACCATGTTGCCGGCCTCCTTGGCGGCGGTCGTGCCCGAGTTCATCGCCACGCCGACGTCGGCCTGCGCCAGGGCGGGCGCGTCGTTGGTGCCGTCGCCGGTCATCGCGACCATGTCGCCGCCCTCCTGGGCGCGGCGGATCAGGTCGAGCTTGTCCTGGGGGGTGGCCTCGGCGAGGACGTCGTCCACGCCCGCCTCGGCGGCGATCGCGGCGGCCGTCCGCGGGTTGTCGCCGGTCACCATGACCGTTCGGATGCCCATGGCGCGCAGCCGGTCGAACCGCTCGCGCAGCCCGTCCTTGACCACGTCCTTGAGGTGGACGACGCCGAGCACCCGCGCCCCCTCGGGGCCGGACTCGGCCACCAGCAGCGGGGTGCCGCCCTCGCCGGAGATCCGGTCGACCACCGCCGCCGCGTCCGGTGCGGGTGCGCCGCCGCCGCGGCGCACCCACGCCTCCACCGCGGTCGCGGCGCCCTTGCGGACGGAGCGCCCGCCGGGGAGGTCCATGCCGCTCATCCGCGTCTCGGCGCTGAACGGCACCGCCTCGGCGGCGGCCTCGGCCGCCCCGCCGGCGCCGCCGCACAGCTCCACCACGCTGCGCCCCTCGGGGGTGGTGTCGGCCAGGCTGGACAGCCGGGCCGCGGCCGCCAGGTCGGCCCGGTCCACCCCGGCCACCGGGACGAGGTCGTGCGCCCGCCGGTTGCCGTGGGTGATGGTGCCGGTCTTGTCGAGCAGCAGGGTGGTGATGTTGCCCGCCGCCTCGACCGCGCGCCCCGACATGGCGAGCACGTTGCGGCGCACCAGCCGGTCCATACCGGCGATGCCGATGGCCGACAGCAGGGCGCCGATGGTGGTGGGGATCAGGCAGACGAGCAGCGCCACCAGGACCGTGAGCGTCTGCGGACCGCCCGCCCACACGGCGAACGGCTGGAGCGTCACCACGGCGAGCAGGAACACGATCGTCAGCGAGGCGAGGAGCGCGTCGAGCGCGATCTCGTTCGGGGTCTTCTGCCGGCGCGCCCCCTCCACCAGGGCGATCATCCGGTCCAGGAACGTGGCGCCGGGCTCGGCGGTGATCCGCACCACGACGCGGTCGCTGAGGACGGCGGTGCCGCCGGTGACGGCGCTGCGGTCGCCGCCGGACTCCCGGATGACCGGCGCGGATTCGCCGGTGACGGCGGACTCGTCCACGCTGGCGACGCCCTCGACGACGTCGCCGTCGCCGGGGATGACGTCGCCGGCCTCGCAGACCACCAGGTCGCCCGGGACGAGCCGGGTGGCGGGGACGGTGGTCTCGGCGCCGTCGCGCAGCAGCCGGGCGGTGGTCTCGGTGCGCGCCCGGCGCAGCGCGTCGGCCTGGGCGCGGCCGCGCCCCTCGGCGACGGCCTCGGCCAGGTTGGCGAACACCACGGTCGCCCACAGACAGGCGGTGACGGCGACCGAGAACACGCTGGGGTCGGCGGCGCAGGCCAGGGTCGTGACCACCGATCCGACGAGGACGGTGAACATGACGGGCCGGCGGACCATCGTGCGGGGGTCCAGTTTGCGCAGCGCAGCGGGCAGCCGGGTGATCAGGGAGCGCGCGGAGAACGCGCTCGGCGGGGCGGCGGGCCGCCCGGCGGGGGCGGCGGTGCCGGGTCCGTGCGGGGTGGGGGTGTCGACGGTGCCGACGGTGTCGGGCATGTCAGTTCAGTCCTTCGGCGATCGGTCCGAGCGCCAGCGCGGGGAAGAAGGTCAGACCGGTGATGACGAGGGTCGTGGCGACGACCATGGTGGTGAACAGGGCCGTGTGCGTGGGCAGGGTGCCCGCGGTGGCGGGGGCGGGCCGCTGCGCGGCGAGCGCGCCGGCCAGGGTGAGCACGAACACGATCGGCAGCAGCCGCCCGAGGATCATCGCCAGGCCGAGGCCGGTGTTGAACACGTAGGTGTCGGCGGACAGGCCGGCGAACGCGCTGCCGTTGTTGTTGGCGGCCGAGGCGAAGGCGTACATCACCTCGGAGAACCCGTGCGGGCGCACGTCGGCGTTGGCCATGGAGTCGGGCGTGCTCGGCAGCGCCATGGCGATCCCGGTGCCGGTCAGGACGAGCGCGGGCGTGGTCAGCACGTACAGGGAGACCAGCTTGACCTCGCGCGGGCCGATCCGCTTGCCCAGGTACTCGGGCGTGCGGCCGATCATCAGCCCGCCGAGGAACACGGCGAGCAGCGCGAGGACGAGCATCCCGTACAGGCCCGACCCCACCCCGCCGGGGGTGACCTCGCCCAGCAGCATGTTGAGCATGACCACGCCGCCGCCGAACGGGGTGAACGAGTCGTGGAAGGCGTTGACCGCGCCGGTGGAGGTGCCGGTCGTGGCGGTGGCGAACAGGGCCGACAGCCAGGTGCCGAACCGGACCTCCTTGCCCTCCATGGCGGCCCCGGCCGCCTGGGTGGCGGCGCCTTGGGCGTGCACCTCCGCGGCGGTGGTGGCGGCCAGCGACAGCGCGAAGACCACGCCCATGGCGGCGAGCACCGCGTACCCGTGGCGGCGGGTGCCGGCGCCGGAGCGCTCCACGAGCGTGCCGTAGGCGCGGGTGAGGCAGACGGGGATGAGCAGGATGAGCAGGATCTGGAACAGGCTCACCCAGGCGGCCGGCCCCTCGAAGGGGTGCGCGGAGTTGGCGTTGTAGAAGCCGCCGCCGTTGGTGCCGAGCTCCTTGATGACCTCCTGGGAGGCCACCGGGCCGCCCGGCAGCGTCTGCGCGCCGCCCGCGACGGTGGCGTACTCGGTCGGCGCGGCGAGGTTCTGCACCACGCCGCCCGCCACGAGCGCCAGCCCGCCGATGACCGACAGCGGGAGCAGGACGCGGACCACCGACCGGGTGAGGTCCACCCAGAAGTTGCCGAGGAGGTCGGTGCGGCCGCGCAGCAGGCCGCGGACGAACGCGATCGCGACGGCCAGGCCGACCGCGGCCGACAGGAAGTTCTGCACGGCGAGCCCGGCCATCTGGGTGAGGTGGCCCATGGCGGCCTCGCCCGAATAGGACTGCCAGTTGGTGTTGGCGACGAACGAGACGGCGGTGTTCCACGCCTGGTCGGGGTCGAGCGGCGCGCGCCCCTGGTTGAGCGGGAGCCACGGCTGCACGCGCTGCAGGGTGTAGAGCACGAGGACCGACAGCAGGGAGAACACCAGCACGGAGCGCAGGTACACCGGCCACCGCTGCTCGGTGTCGGGGTCGACCCCGCACAGCCGGTACAGCGCGTGCTCGGCGCGCAGGTGGCGGCCGCCGGTGAGGACACGGGCCAGGTAGTCGCCGAAGGGCGCGTACACGGCCGCGAGGACGGATGTCAGCAGGGCGATCTGGAGCAGCCCCGCCACGGTGTCGGACACCTAGAACCTCTCCGGGAGCACGAGGGCGATCACGAGGTAGACCAGCAGGGCGGCGGCCGCCGGCAGGGCGGCGGCGTCGAGCAGGGTGCCGGTCACCGGGCCGCACCCCCGGTGCGGGCCGGAGCGGCGGGGGCCGCTCCGGGGCGGACGGCGGCGCGGTGCGCGGGCCGGGTCGGGGCGCTCACAGCCGGGCCGCCCCTCGGGCGACCAGGGCGATGACCGCGAAGCAGGCCAGGGTCAGGCCGACGTAGACGGCGTCCAGCACGGAACGCCTCCCTTCCGCCGCGACCGGCCGGGGCGGGGGCCCGCTGCGGCGCCGGTGCGGCACGACAGCGATTGAACTGGGCATTCGGCGCTTTTTCGGACGTGTTGACGCTGTCCTTATGTCGGGCAGACCGACCTTGATGGGGCGTTAACAGACAGGTCTCGCCGGGCCGGGACTCCGGGTCGCCGGGCGGGGATGGGGGACAATGAGGGGAGGCGTCCCCCACCCCCCCCGCGCCCAGAGGAGTCCGCCCGATGGTCGGTCAGCCGCCCCCTCCGCCGCCCGGACCGCAGGGTCCCCACGGCCCCGCCGGCCCGTACGGACCCGCCGCGCCGCCGCCCGGCCACGGGTTCCCGCCGGGGGCGGTACCGCCCGGAGCGGGGTTCCCCGGGCCGCCCGGGCCGCCGGGGCCGCCCGGTCCGCCGCAGTACGGCCCCGCCGGCCCGGCCGGGCCCGCCCCCGGGCGGCGCGGGCTGGTGGTCGGCCTGGTCGCCGGGGGCACCGCCATGGTCGTCACCGTCGCCGGGGTCCTCGTGTGGGCGCTGACCCTGCCCGGCGGCGCGTTCACCTCCCTGGCCGACTGCGCGGAGCTGATGCCCGCCGAGCAGCTCGACCGCATCCCGCACGCCGAGGGGCTGGGCATCGAGGGCGGCGAGTCCTCGGCCGACGAGATCTACGCCGAGGTCTACGGCCCGTCCGCCGAGGCGGTCCTCGACTGCCGGGCCGCCGGCGGCACGGACCCCGAGACGGGGGTGCAGACCGACGTCCTGAGCTTCAGCGTCGTCCGGTTCGCGCCCGCCACCGAGGACCAGGACTACTCCGAGGTCCAGCGGGCCTACGAGCGGGCCCGCCGCCCGCTCGACCGCGCGCTCGACGGCGCCGCCACCGGCACCGAGGTGGAGGTGTCCGAGGGCTTCGCCGCCGACGTGGAGCTGCGCGAGCTGACCACCGGCGAGCAGGGCCACGCGGTGTCCTACGCCAACGTCCGCGCCGAGTTCGCGGCGGGGACCATGGACACCTGGGCCTCGGCGACGTTCTGGGAGCGCAACGTGATCGTCGTCGTCACCTACTCGGGGCGGCCCGAGGACGAGGTCGGCGCCAAGCTCGACGCGGCCGCCGACATCGCCGCCCTGGTCGGCGACCGCATGCAGCGGACCATGGAGACCGCCTGAGCGGTCCGCCCCCACCCGTCCCGCCCCCGCGAGGAGTGCGATGGCCCGCCGACCGCCGCCCGACCCCGCCGGCCACCCGTGGCCCGGCCCGCCCGCCGACCCCGAGGACGCCCCGGGACCGCCGGTGGCGCCGCCCGCTGTGCCGCCCGGTAGGTCCCGCGCGCCGGGCGGCGCGGGCGCGCCGCGCCGCCCGGCCCGCGCGCGGCGCCGCTCCGCGATCGCGGTGGCCGGTGCCGCGGCGGTGGCCGTCGCCGCGGTGGCGGTGTGGCGGCTCACCGCCCCGCCCGCGGCCTACGCCGCGCTCGGCTCCTGCGCCGACCTGCTCCCCGAGACCGCGTTCGCGGCCGTCCCCGGGACGGACGGGCACGCGCTCAACGGCGGGCCGAGCGAGTACGACCGGGTCGCCGACCCCGATGTCGAGGAGTCGCTGTACTGCTCGGCGGTCCGCCGCGAGGAGCGGCCGGCGCTGTTCCAGGTGGTCGTCGCCCGCTACGCCGCCGCCACCCGCGAGGACGACTACGCCGTCCCCCGGGGGCGCGTGGAGGACGGCCGCCGCCCGCTGGCGGCCGCCCTCGGCGGCGCCACCGCCGCCGACGGGGTCGCCGCGGGCGAGGACCTCGTGGCCGACGTGGAGCTGCGCGGCCTCGACGCGGGCGAGGGCGGGTACGCGGCCTCCTTCGCCGACCCGCGCAGCCCCAACCCGGCGGTCGACGGCCTCGACGCCTGGGCCGAGGCGCACTTCAGCACCGCCAACCTCCGGGTGGCGGTCACCTACCGGGGCCCGGCGGACATGCCGGTCGCCGCCAAGCTCGACGTGGCCGCCGACATCGCCCGCACGGTCGAGACGCAGATCGGCCGCACCCACCCGGCGGCCTGACGGCGCCGCCCGGCGGCCCGCCGCACCTCATCGGGAGGTGTCGAGGGCGAGCTTGCCGGTGGTCGCCCGCGAGCGCAGGGCCTCGTGCGCCGCGGCGGCCTCCGACAGCGGGTACACGCCGCCGGTGACGGTGCGCAGCGTCCCTGCGGTGACCAGGTCGAACAGCTCGCCCATCGCGCGGTGGACCACCCCGCCCGGCAGCCCGAAGGCGTGCGGCAGCCACATGCCGGAGACCGACGTGGAGTGCCGCAGCAGGTTGCCGAACCGGACGGGGCTCGGCTCCTCGCGCGAGGCCATCCCGTAGAACGCCAGCCGGCCGAACGGGGCAAGGGCGCGCACACTCTCGTCGGTGACCCGGCCGCCGGTCATGTCGAGCACGGCGTCGACGCGCCGCCCCTCGTTGGCCTCGACCAGCGCCGCCGTCATATCGTCGGCGCGCGAGTCGACGGCCGCGTCGGCGCCCAGCTCCAGCGCCAGCTCGCGCTTCTCGGGGCTGCTCGCTGTGGCGATGACCCGCCCCGCGCCGAACGCCTTGGCGAGCTGGACGGCGATGCTGCCGACCCCGCCCGCTGCGGCGTGCACGACGACGGACTCGCCCGGGTCCAGGCGGACGCTCTTGCGCAGCAGCACCCAGGCGGTGGCGCCCTGCACGAGCAGGGCCAGCGCCGCGACGTCGTCCACGCCGTCGGGCACCGCGAACACCATGCCCTCGGGGGCGGCGGCCCGCTCCGCGTACCCGCCGCCGCCGACCATGGCCACGACGCGGCGCCCGTCGGCGGTGCGCCCGGCGACCTCGCTGCCGGGCACCAGCGGCAGCCGGGTCTCGGCGAGGTAGGTGTTCTCGGCCTGGTGGGTGTCGGCGTAGTTGACCCCGGCGTGCGCGACGTCGATGAGGACCTCGCCGGGGCCGGGGCGGGGGTCGTCGACCTCGGCGGGGCGCAGCACCTCGGGGCCGCCGAACTCGGTGATCTGGATGGCTCGCATGGACTCTCCGAACGGGCGGAAGGCGGCGGCCGGTCGGGTCGGCCGCGCGGCCGACCCGACCGACCGATCGGTATGTACCCGAGGGTAACTTCCCGGCCGGGCCCCCGCCCACCCGACCCGCCGCCCGTTGGAGGTCAGGCGCGCGGGGGCAGGTCCGCGAACCGGGCCGGGCGCTTCTCCAGGTAGGCCGCGACCCCCTCGGTGAAGTCCGGGCCGGCGAACGCCTCCGGCATCAGCGCCGCCGCCTCCGCCTCCGCGTCCGCCAGGCCGCCCTCCAGAGCCCGGTACACCTGGCCCTTGATCAGCGCCATCGACGCGGGGGAGCACTCCTCGGCGAGCGTCCGCGCGTACTCCAGGGCCGCGTCCAGCACCTCGGCGCGCGGCAGCACCCGGTCGGCCAGGCCCATGCGCCCCGCCTCGTCGCCGAGCACGACCCGGGCCGAGAGCAGCAGGTCCAGCGCCCGCCCCGTGCCGATGAGGCGCGGCAGGTGCCACGCCGCGCCGTACTCCGCCACCAGCCCGCGCCGGCTGAACGACGTGGTGAACTTGGCGTCCTCGGCGGCGAACCGCACGTCGGCGTAGAGCGCCAGCACCAGACCGATCCCGGCCACCGGCCCGTTCACGGCGGCGATCACCGGGGTGCGCAGGGTCGTGGCGAACGACAGCGGGCGCTCGCCGGGCCGGAAGCCGGCGGCGTCGACCATCGCCAGCGCCGCCATGTCGGCGCCCGCGCAGAACCCGCGCCCGGCGCCGGTCACGACCACCGCGCGCACACCGGGGTCGTCGTCGGCCTCCGCCAGCAGGTCGAAGAACCGCCGCTCCATCACGGGGTTCCACGCGTTGAGCCGCTCCGGCCGGTTGAGAGTGAGCAGCAGGACGCCGCCGCGGCGCTCGGCGAGCACCTGCGTCTCCGGGTCCCGGGCCCACGCGGGGGTGTCGGTCATGTCGGCTCCTCGTCGGGTCGCTGCCGGTGCGGCGATCCTACGAGCCGGTACCGTGACCTCCGCCACCCGGGGCGGCCGCGCCGGGCGGCGGCCCGGCGGGCGGGTCGAACGCGCCGACGACCACCGTGGCGTCGTCGTGCCGCTTGCCGCGCGGCACCCCGTGCGCGCGCTCGGCCGCGCGCACCCGGGCCACCAGCTCCTCCGGCCCCGCGCGCACCAGCAGCTCCCACACCTCCGCCCACGAGGCGCCGAACAGCTCGGCCAGGCGCGCGCAGCCGTCGGTCATGGCGGCGAACCGCCGCCCCGGCGTCCGCGCGGTGCCGTGCAGCGCCTCGTACGCCGCCGCCACCGACGTCCCGGCCACCCAGAAGCCGCCCGGCGCGTTGCGCGACGCCCGCACCAGCTCGCGGCTGTAGGGGCGGCCGCCGGGCAGGTGGTCGAGCCGGTCGTCGGTGACGGCCCGCACCCCGCCCCCCGGGCCGGGGGCGGTGGGCAGCAGCACGGTGGCGTCGCCCAGCACGAGGTACTCGACCCCGCCCGCGCCGTCCGCATCGTCGGCGCCGGGCGCGGCCCGGACGACGGCGACCGTGGCGGAGGGGCTGTCGGGGTGGTCCAGGTCGCAGCCCGGCCCGTGGGCGCGGCGCGCCGACGCTATGGCGGCGGCCAGCACGTCGGGCAGCGGGCGCCGCTCCTCGGCGGCGAGCCCGGCCGCCAGCCCCGCCGCCAGGCGGTCGGCGAACCAGCGGACGCCGTGCACGCACCCGCTGTCGAGACCCGAGGGCGCCGTTGCGCCGTCGACCACGAACGCCCAGTCGGCCCCGGCGCCGGCCCGGTCCTCGTTGACCGCGCCCCGCCCCTGCTCACTCGCGATGCCGATACGCACCCCCGCAGCCTACGCACGGCCGGCGCCGGCCGTCCGCCCGGTGCGGGCGGGCCGCGCCTCAGGATGCGGGCTCCCCGCCGGCCGGAGCGGCGCCGGGGGCCGGGTCCGCCACGCTCCGGACCACCCGGGCCGGGTTGCCGACCGCGACCACGCCCGCCGGCAGGTCGCGGGTGACCACCGCGCCCGCGCCGACGACCGTGTCCGCCCCGATGGTGACGCCGGGGCAGACGACCACCCCGCCGCCGAGCCACACGTTGTCGCCGATGGTGATGGGCTCGGCGGCCTCCCACGTGGCGCGCCGCCGCTCCGGGTTTAGGGGGTGTGTGGGGGTGAGCAGCTGCACGTTGGGGCCGATGAGCACGTCGGCGCCGATGGTGATCGGGGCGACGTCAAGGAACACCGCGTTGAAGTCGACGAACGAGCGCGGGCCGATGGTCGTCCGGTAGCCGAGGTCGACGCGCAGCGGGGGCCGGACCTCGGACCCCTCGCCCAGCCCGCCGAGCAGCGCGGCCAGGGCCGCCCGCCGCCGGTCGGGGTCGCCCGCCGGGCTGGAGTTGACCTCCGCGCTCAGCCGCTCCGCGCGCAGCACGTCGGCGGCGATCTCGGGGTCGTCGGCGAGGTACGGCTCGCCGGCGAGCATCCGCTCCTTCTGCGTGGCCACGCGGCCCCCTCCGCTCGGGTCGGCGCGTCCCGCCCATCCCAGCGCACCCCGGCCGCCCCAGCGCGACCGGGGGCGGGGCCGCCGGACCGAGAAAGCTGGACGTCCAGGTGCGTGGGCGGCGCTGGAACGGTGACGATAAGGAGTAAGGGAATCACTCTCGGCAAAGGGGAGACGCCATGGACAGGACCCACCTCCACCGGATGGCCGCAGCCGCCACCCTCATCCTGGGCGCGCTGGCGGCGGCCGCCGCCCCTGCGGCCGCCGACACCCTCTGCGCCGCCGGCGCGGGCGGGATGACCGCCGGCGCCGCGGCCGCCGGGTGCAACGCACCGGACACCCCCGCACCCGCGCCCGCCCCGGCGCAGGACCGCGGCGTCGACGGCCAGAACCGCGGCTGGTAGCGGCGACCCGCACGGGGCGCCCGCCCCGGCCGCCGGGCGGGCGCCCCCTCCGCGTCCCGGACGCGCCGGCCGCCGGGCGGGCGCCCCCTCCGCGTCCCGGACGCGCCGGCCGCCTCGTCCGAACCGCCGGGCGGCCCATCGGCCCGGCACGCGGGCGGGCGGGTTCAGTCCCCGGCGGGCGGGATGAGCTTGCCCGGGTTGAGCACCCCCGCCGGGTCGAGCGCGGACTTCACCGCCCGCAGGACCTCCGCCCCGAGAGGGCCGACCTCGGCCGGCATCCACGGCAGGTGGTCGGTGCCCACGGCGTGGTGGTGGGTGATGGTGGCCCCGTGCGCGGCGATCGCGTCGCCCGCCGCGCGCTTGGCGCGCCGCCACCGCGCAACGGGGTCGGCGCCCGCGGGCGCGACCACCGTGAAGTACAGCGACGCCCCCTCCGGGTAGGTGTGCGAGACGTGGCAGAGCACCAGCACCCCGCCCTCCGGCCCCTCCAGCGCGCCGCGCACGGCGCCGCCCACCGCCTCGTACAGCGGGAGCAGCCGCGACCAGGTGGTCGCCGTCTCCAGCGTCTCGCTCAGCACCCCCGCCGCGAGCAGCGCGTCGCGCAGGTAGGGGCCGCGGAACCGGGTGTGCCGCCAGTCGGCCACCGGGCCGGTGCCCAGCGGGGTGCCGCCCGCCGCCGCGAGCACCGCGCCCGCCGCGGCCCGCCGGGCGGACACGTCCGCAGCGGTCCCGTCGAACCCGACCACCGCCAGGCAGCCGGCCGGGGGCGGTGCCGCGCCGCCCGGCGGGTCGGCGCGGTCGGCGCCCGCCAGCGCCGCGTTCACGAACGTCTCGGTGGCGTCGGACAGCCGCACCGTCGTGGGCGGCCCCGGCAGCCGGGCCAGCCGGCGCAGCGACGCCGCGCCCGCCGGGAGGTCGGGGAACGACCACGCCTCGTCGTGCCGCGCGTCGGGCAGCGGGCGCACCCGCACCGTGACCTCGGTGACGACGCCGAACACCCCCTCGGAGCCGAGGAACAGGCGGCGCAGGTCCGGACCCGCCGCCGACCCGGGGGCGCCGCCGAGCGCGAGCGTGCCGCGCGGCGTGGCCACCCGCAGCGCCAGCACCATGTCCTCGAACCGGCCGTACCCCGACGACGCCTGGCCGCTGGAGCGGGTCGCCGCGTACCCGCCGATCGTCGCGTACTCGTAGCTCTGCGGCAGGTGGCCGAGCGTGTGGCCGTGCCCGGCGAGCAGCGCGTCGGCGTCCGGGGTGCGCAGCCCCGCCTGGAGGACGGCGGTGCCCGACTCGGCGTCGAACTCCACCAGGCGGTCCAGCCGCCGCAGGTCCAGGGCGACCACCGCGCCGAACCGGCCGCGCAGCGGCTCCACCCCGCCCACCACGCTGGTGCCGCCGCCGAACGGCACGACGGCCACGCCGTGCGCGGCGCAGGCGGCCAGGACGGCGAGCACCCCGTCGTGGTCGGCGGGCAGCACGACGGCGTCGGGCGCGTCCTCGGCGTCGCCGGAGCGGCGGCGCAGCAGGTCGACGGTGCTCCGCCCGCCCGCGTGCCGCAGCCGGGCGGCCGGATCGGTGCGCACGTGGGCGGCGCCCACCACCGCGGCCAGCGCCGCGTGCGCGTCCGGGGGCAGGGCGGACGCGGGCATCCGCACGTCGGCCTCCGCCACCGGCGGCAGGTCGCGGAGTTCGGCGCCGAGCACCTGCGCGACCAGGCCGCGCAGCCGGTCGGACAGCGGAGTCGCGCGGGCGGGGTCGCCCCACGCGTACCAGGACATCGGGGCGGGACGCGGTTCCATGGCGTACAGTTTTACACATGCCGTCAGAACGTACCGTCGAGGACCGGGTGCTCGACGCCGCCCGCGCGTGCGTCGAGGCGTTCGGCGTCCGCCGCACCACGCTCGCCGACGTCGCCCGCCGCGCCGGGGTCAGCAGGCCGACCGTGTACCGGCACTGGCCCGACGCCGGCGCCCTGGTCGCCGACCTGCTCACCCGCGAACTGCGCGCCCTGCTCGACGGCGCCGCCCCCGACCCCGGCACGGGGACGGCCCGCGACCGGCTGGCGCGGCGCACCGCCGACGGGGTGACCGCGCTGCTCGGGCACCCGCTGTTCACCCGGGTCGTCGACACCGAGCCCGAGCTGCTGGCCACCTACGCGTTCCACCGGCTGGGCGCGGTCCAGCGGGCCGCGCTCGACGCCATCCGCCCGGAGATCGCGGCCGGCCAGGTTGACGGCTCCGTGCGCCCCGGCGACCCCGACGCGCTGGCCCGCATGGTCCTCGTGGCGGCCCAGGCCGCGGCGACCTCCCGCCGCCTCACCGAGGACGTCCTGCCCGGCCCCGCGCTCGCCGCCGAACTCCGCCACCTCGTCGCCGCCTACCTCGCTCCCGCCGGCGCCTGACCTCGCGCCCGCCCGCGCCGCCGCCCGGCCGGGCCGCGCCGACCGGGGCAGGGGCGGCGACGGGTCCGACGCGCGGCCCGGTGGACGCCCCGGGGCGGTGCCGCCGGCCTCGGCCGCCCCGGCGCCGGGGGGGCACGGCGGGGTGCCGGGCGGGCGGCGCGGGGCGTACCGCCCGGCACCACCCCGTTCAGCGGCGGCGGGTGCCCGGGAGGATGCCGGCGGCCTTGACCGCCTCGGCGAACGGGGTCGCCAGCTCGATCAGACGGGCGCACCCGTCCGCGCCGATCGCGGCGTACGGGGGCGCCGCCAGCGCGTCGGTCTCCGCCTCGATCCCCGCGCGGACCCGCGCCCCCTCCTCGGTGAGCGACAGCCCGCCCTCCGCGTCGACGGCGACCAGGCCGCGCTCGGCGAGCGCGGCCGCGCCCGCGTCCCACGCCTCCTCCGACCAGCCGCGCGACCGGCGCAGCGAGGACGCCCGGTAGGTGCCCGCCGCCGCGTGCGTGACGAGCGCCTCCACCGGGCCGAGGTCCGCCCGCAGCAGCGCCGCGATGTGCCCGTCGCCCCGGTACTCGCGCAGCAGCGTGGCGGCGTGCCAGAGCACCAAGTGGTCCTCCTCGGGCCAGGGCAGCCCGCTGTGCGCGGCGAACAGCGGGCGCCCGTGGGGCCGCCCCGCCGCGTCCTCGGCCGCCGCGCGGGCGAGCCGCGCCGCCTCCGCCATCTCCGGGGACGCCACCGCCTCGCCGAGGACGCCGCGCAGCGCCGTGTCGGCCGCCCGGAGCCGGGCGGCCAGCACCGCCGCGGGCGGCGCGGCCTCCCACGCCTTGGGGATGACCGACCGGATCAGCTCCGGGGAGAAGTTGTAGAACGTCGCGGCCACGGTCTCCGGGCCGACCGGCCCCAGCGCCGCCGAACGCGTGGCGAAGTACCCCATGACCTGCGGTTCCAGGCCCGCATCGGTGTAGATGGGCAGCCGCTCGGGGGTGAAGTAGACGGCGATGTGCAGCGGTTCCGTCGCGCTCCACACGGCGCGGGCGAGATCGGGGGAGACGGGCTGGGCGGTCATGGGACGACTCCGTTCCGTTCGTCGGTGCGCGCGCGGCCGCGCCGAGGAGGCCAGGCTAGACGGCGGCCGTCCGCGTCCGCCGGGCGCCCCCACCCATTGACACCGACCGGTCGGTACGCATAGGAACGGGGGCGGGACCGGCCACAGGGGAGGACGCATGGAGGTCGTCGCGGCGACGCGCAGCGGACGGGTGCGGGGCAGTGCCGCCGGCGGGGTGGCGAGGTTCCTCGGCATCCCCTACGCCGCGCCCCCCGTCGGCCCCGACCGGTTCCGGGCGCCCCGGCCGCCCGAGCCGTGGGACGGGGTGCGCGACGCCACCGCCCACGGGTCCACCGCGCCCCGCGTGCCCTACCCCGGCGACCTCGGCGCCCTGCTCGCCGAGCGCGACGTCCCAGGCGACGACCTGCTCAACCTCAACGTGTGGACCCCCGACCCCGGGGCCGCCGGGCTGCCCGTCATGGTGTGGATCCACGGCGGCGCGTTCACCAACGGCTCCGGCTCCGAACCCGCCTACGACGCCGCCGCCTTCGCCCGCGACGGCGTCGTCGCGGTCACCTTCAACTACCGCCTCGGCGCCGACGGCTTCGCCCTGCTCGACGGCGCGCCCGCCGACCGGGGCCTGCTCGACCAGATCGCCGCCCTGGAGTGGGTGCGCGACAACATCGCCGCGTTCGGCGGCGACCCCGGCCAGGTCACGGTGTTCGGCGAGTCCGCCGGCGCGATGAGCACCGTCACCCTGCTGTCGATGCCCCGCACCCGCGGCCTGTTCCGCCGCGCCGTCGCCCAGTCCGGCGCCGGGCACACCGCCCTGCCCCGCGCCGACGCCGAGGCCGTCGCCCGGGTGCTCGCCGGCCGGCTCGGCGTCCCGCCCACGGCCGAGGGCCTGGCCGGGGTCCCCGCCGACCGGGTGCTCGCCGAACAGGCCCGCATCTCGGCGGAGCTGCGCGGCGGCACCCCGGACCCCGCCGTGTGGGGCGACCGCTTCACCGACCCCGCGCTGCTCCCGTTCGCCCCCGCCGTGGACGGCGAGGTGCTGGCGCGCCGCCCGATCGACGCCGTCCGCGCGGGCGAGGGCGCCGACGTGGACCTGCTCGTCGGCACCAACCGCGACGAGTTCCGCCTCTACCTGGTCCCGCCCGGGCTCACCGCGCTGCTCACCGAGGAGCACCTGGCCGCCCGGACCGCCGCCGCCGGCCTGCCCGCCGGAGCGCCCGCCGCCTACCTCGCGGCCGAGGGCGTCGCCGGGCCGGGCGAGGCGGTGGCCGCGGTGGCCACCGACGCGGTGTTCCGCATCCCCGCCCAGCGGCTGATGGAGGCCCGCTCCCGCACGGGCGCCCGGGTCCACGGCTACGAGTTCGCCTGGGAGTCCCCACTGTTCGAGGGGCGGCTGGGCGCCTGCCACGCCGTGGAGATCCCCTTCGTGTTCGACGCGCTCGGCCCGCGCACCCTCGCCGGCCCGGACGCGCCGCAGCACCTCGCCGACGAGATGCACGGCGCCTGGGTGCGGTTCGCCCGCACCGGCGACCCCGGGTGGGAGCCGTGGAACCCCGACCGGCGCCCGGTCATGCGGTTCGCCGCCCCGGTGTCGGCCGTGGTCCACGACCCCGGCGCCGCCACCCGCCGCCTCTGGGACGGCGTGGCGGACTGACCCGGCCGCACCCGCGGGGCGTGGTCGGCACCGCCCGGAGCGGCGTCAGCCGGCCTGCCCGGCCGCGCGGCGCTGGGCGTCGCGCACGGTCTCCTCGGCGGCGGCCCGGTCCTGCCAGCCGCGCACCTCCGAACTCTTGCCCGGCTCCAGCCGCTTGTAGATGTCGAAGAAGTGGGTGATCTCGTTGACCTGGAACTCGGGCAGGTTGCGCAGGTCGCGGACGTGCTCCAGGCGGGGGTCGCCCGCGGGCATGCACAGCACCTTGGCGTCGGGGCCGCGCTCGTCGCGCATCCAGAACACGGCGACGGGCCGCACCCGCACCACGCACCCGGGGAACGACGGCTTGTCCAGCGGCACCATGGCGTCCAGCGGGTCGCCGTCCTCGGCGAGCGTGCCCGGCAGGTAGCCGTAGTCGGCCGGGTAGGTGGTGGCGGTGAACAGGGCCCGGTCGAGCCGGATGCGGCCCACCCCGTGGTCCATCTCGTATTTGTTGCGCGACCCCTGCGGGATCTCGACCACCATGTCGAACTCCATGGGTGCTCCCCTCACGGCGCCGCAGCGCGATGGCGTTCAGCGGGCGGCCGCACCGGGCGGGGCCGCCCCACCCCGCAGCGTAGCGGCCCCCGGCCCGGCCCCGCCGCCGGGCCCGGCCCGGCGGGCACCATGATCCGCACACATCGGTGTGCGAGGATGTCGCCCCTCCCCGGGGCCAGGGGAGGACAGCACAGCGGACAGAAACGGAACCCCCCTATGCGACGACGCACATTCCTCACCGGTGCCACCGCCGCGGTCGGCCTCACCGGGCTGGGCGCCACCCTCCCGGCGGGACGCCCCGCCCACGCCGACGCCGCCGCCCCCCGCGTCCTGGCGGAGTCCGCCCGCGCGGGCGGACTCGTCCGCCCCGAGCGGCCGTTCGACGTCGTGGCCGTCACCGGCCGCCCCGGCGCCAGGGGCGCCATCCGGTTCGAGGGCCCCGCCGGCCCGGGGGAGTGGACGCCCCTGCACCTGCACGCCGAGGGCCGCGACGACCGCGGCCCCGTCGGATCGGCCCTGGTCCGGGCCCCGGAGGGTGCCACCGGCTACCAGGCCGACATCGAGGGGGAGGCCGCCGCCGTGAACCTGTTCGATGGCGAGGCGCTGCGCGTCGCCGGCCCCGAGCGGACCTCCTTGTCCGCCGAGGGCGCCGGGGGCGCCGACGTCGCGGCCCTGCGGCTGCGCACCCGCGCCGGGTGGGGCGCCGACGAGTCCTGGCGCTTCGACGAGGACGGCACCGACCTGTGGCCGGCGGTGTTCCACCCCGTCCAGGCCGTCACCGTCCACCACACCGCCATGGCGACCACCGGCGACCACGCCGCCGACGTGCGCGCCGTCTACCACCTGCACGCCGTCGAGCAGGCGTGGGGCGACATCGGCTACCACCTGCTCATCGACCCCCGCGGGGTGGTCTACGAGGGCCGGCACTCCGGCGCGGACCGCGTCCCCGTCTTCTCCGAGGTGCCGTCGCCCGGCCGGGCCCGGGTGGTCACCGCCGGCCACGCCTACGGCGTCAACCACGGCAACATCGGCGTCTGCCTGCTCGGCGACTTCACCGACACGCTGCCCACGGCGGCGGCGCAGGACGCCCTGGTCGCCGTGCTGCGCCTGCTGTGCGCGGTCACCGGGGTGGACCCGCGCGGCCGGATCGACTACACCCACCCCGACACCGGCGCCGTGACACCCGGCCCGGCGCTGGGGCGGCACCGCGACTGGCTGACGACCGCCTGCCCCGGGGACGCCTTCGCCGAGGTGTTCGACACCGTGGTCCGCGACCGTGTCGCCGAGGGCCTGGCCTAGACCGCGCGGGGCGGCCGCCCGTGCGGCCGCCCCCGCACCCGGCCGGGTCCCCGTGCGGCGTCGGGCGCGCGGGGACCCGAGCGCGCGTCCTAGTCGGGCTCCCGGCCGTGCCACCACCGGTCGAGCGTCGCGGCGTCGACCGCCACCCGGACCACCCCCTCCTCCACCGCGGCCACCTGCTCCCAGCGCACGTGGCGCTCGTGGCGGCGCATCCACCGCAGCACGCCGCGCAGCGGGGTCGGCGGCCGCAGCGACCCGCCGTACCCCCAGTGCCCGGCCAGGGCGCTGCGCCCGGCGACCAGCCCCGTCACCTCGTAGATCCCCGGCGCGGTCCGGCGCACGACGACGTCCTGGACCGTGCCGACCACCGCGCCCGACCGGTCGACCACGCGCCGCCCGACGAGGTCACCGACCGTTATCGTCGGCACGGCCGGCCCCCGGGACGCGTCCGATCACGTGGTCCCGCAGCCAGTCCTCGACCGCCCACACCTCCGCCGGGGCCGGCGACGACAGCCGCACGGCCGGGCGGAACGCGGCGACGCCGCCGATCGGCAGCCGCACCGGTTCGGGGGCGTCCGGCCGGAGCCGGCGCAGCAGCGCCGCCCAGAGCCGGCCCGGCCGCCCGGCGATGCGCGGCCCCAGCGCCGCGCCGCCGGTGAGCAGCGCGGTCACCACCGGGCGGGCCGCGGTGCCGTCCCAGGACAGCTCGATGTCGTCCACCTTGCCGACGCTGCGGCCGTCGGCGTCGTAGATCTGCCGGTCCAGCGCCGTGAACCCCAGGCGCATCGGCTCCGGTCGCGCGTCGTCGTCGGGCACGGTCACTGCCCCGCCTTCGTGTAGACCATCAGTGGGATGGTGACGACGGAGACCACCAGCACCAGCGCCAGGTAGGCCGTCGCCAGGATGTTGGTGAACCGCGAGTTCACCCGGTCGCCCAGGTAGTCGCGGTCGTTGGCCACGACGAGGATGGGCAGGTAGGTCAGCGGCAGCGCGGCCGCCGACAGCACGATGGAGTACTCGGTCACCGCGATGGGGTCGAGCGAGGTGAGGATCAGGGCGGTCGCCAGCAGCAGGGTCGTCAGCAACACCGCGTGGAACCGGGGCGCCGACGCCGGGGCGCGGTTCTTCCCCCACGCCCACCCGAAGTACTGGGCGACCCCGTAGCCGCCGGCCAGCGCGGCCTCCAGGGCGGCGCCGAACGTCGCCGCGAACACGCCCACGAGCACCACCACCAGCCCGATGCGGCCCAGGGCCGCCGCGACCGGCAGGGTGACCTGCGACAGGTGCTCCACTCGCACCCCGGCCGGCTGGAACAGCACCGCCGCGCAGCCCATGATCGCCAGCGCCAGCAGGCCGCCCAGCGGGAACCCGATGAACACGTTGAGCCGCGACCGCGCCAGGTCCCGCGCGGTCCACCCCTCCTCGACGCCGCTGGACGAGAAGAACAGCACCGTGTAGGGGGTCATGGCGGCGCCGAACACCGCGATGGCGTAGTACCACCACGCCGACCACGCCTCCCCGGGCGGCGGCGCCGGGTGCAGCGCCCCGCTGAGCAGGGCGCCCCAGTCGGGCCCGAGCGCCCACAGCGCCACGGCGAACGCCACCAGCGCCAGCCCCAGCAGCCCGTAGGTCTGCTCCATCCAGGAGAACGGCAGCCGCCAGACGACCACCCACACCAGGACCGCCACCACCGGCACCCACAGCAGGTGGTGGACGCTGCTCGCCAGCTCCAGGGCGAGGGCGACGCCGCCGATCTCGGCGGCCAGGGTCAGCAGGGTGATGACGTAGGACGCGAGGAGGTTGACCAGCCCCGCGCGGGCGCCCATCCGCTCCCGCACCAGGTCGAACGTCGCCCGGCCGCTGACGGCCGCCACCCGCCCCGACATCTCGCTGAACAGCATCACGCCGACCACCCCGACCGGCACCACCCACGCCAGGGACATCCCGAAGCGGGCGCCCACCAGCGAGTTCGCGACGAGGTCGCCGATGTCGAGGAACCCGCCGATCGCGGTGAGGAACCCCAGCGTGAACCCGAGCAACCGCCTCACCCCGCGGTCTCCTCGCCGACGACCGACTCCAGCTCCGCGGCGGTCGCGGTGAGCCCGCGCCGCGCGGTCCCGGCGCGGTCGGCGTCGCCGCGGCGCAGGGCGATCCGCAGTTCGGTCAGGCCGTCCTCGGCGTCGGCGGCGAGCGCGGCGACGCGGGTCCGCAGCAGGTCCGAGGCCGGGTGCGGCGGCTGCCGGGTGCCGAAGGAGTCGGCGATGGAGCGGGCGTCGTCCTCGGCCTCGCTCACGGCGGTGTCCACCACGGTGGGCAGGGCGCGGTCATCGGCGGCGAGCCCGCCGGCGATGAGCCCGGTGCGCACCGCCGACAGCAGCCCCGTCGCGCTCTGCGCGGCGTGCTCCCGGTAGGCGGCGGCGGTCAGCGCCGGGCCCGGGACGCACCCCCCGGCGGCCAGCAGCACCAGCGCGGCCGCCGCCGCCCGCCGCACCCGCCCGGCCACCGCCATCAGCGCCACCCCCGCCCGTCGGCCTCGAAGCCGGTCTACTACCGCGGGCCGGTGGACTCAACCGCCGCCGCGGCGTGTCGCCGGGCGGGGCGCGGCGGGTCGGCGGTCAGACGTCGCGGCCGGTCAGCGCGTCGCGCATCCGGTCGACCAGGCCCGCGCCCGGGTCCAGCACCTTGTTCAGCGGCGGGGTGTCCGGCGCGGCCGGGTGCGGCCGGGTGGGCGCGGACTTCTTCGCCTGGAGGACCTTGCGGCCCAGCTCGCGCAGCTCCGTGGTGTCGCAGGCCGAGCGCAGCCGGGGGAGCAGGTCGCGCTCCTCGTCCTGGATGTGGTGCCGGATGTCGGCGATGAGGGCCCGCACCCGCTCGTCGTAGGCGGGGTCGCCGGGGTCGAGCCGGGTGATGTCCCGCATGACCTGCTCGGCCTCGGCGTGCTCCTCCAGCTCGTGGTCCACGATCTCGTCGCCGTCGGGCAGCACCTTGCGCGCGGCGGGGTACATGTACTGCTCCTCCGCCACCGAGTGGCGGACCAGCTCGGCCACGACGTGGTCGACCAGGTCGCGGCGGCGCTCGGCGGTCAGCCCCGCCGACTCCAGCTCGGTGAAGATCCGCTCGACCTCGCGGTGGTCGCTGACGATCACGTCGATCAGATCGGGGGCGTTCTGCGCGGTGGTCATGGCACTTCCTCGCTCTCGCGGACGTGGACCCCCACGACTGCCCGAAAGCGCGCGCGCCGAACACGGCGCGCGGGCGCAGGCCGGCGGAGATCGACTCCATCACCGAGGAGTCCGCCAGCGTCGTCACGTCGCCGACCTCCCGGTTCTCCGCCACGTCCCGCAGCAGCCGGCGCATGATCTTGCCGGAGCGGGTCTTGGGCAGCTCCGGCACGACGAGGATCTGCCGCGGCTTGGCGATCGGCCCGATCTCCCGCGCGACGTGCGCGCGCAGCGCCGCCACGGCCTCGGCGCCGCCCGCGCCCTCCTCCCGCGCGGCGCCGCCGCGCAGGATCACGAACGCGACGATGGCCTGCCCGGTGGTCGGGTCGCTGGCGCCCACCACCGCCGCCTCGGCGACGGTCGGGTGCGACACCAGCGCCGACTCCACCTCGGTGGTGGAGATGCGGTGCCCCGACACGTTCATGACGTCGTCCACCCGGCCCAGCAGCCACACGTCGCCGTCGGCGTCGTACTTGGCGCCGTCGCCCGCGAAGTAGAACCCCTGGTCGGCGAAGCGCGACCAGTAGGTGTCGCGGAAGCGGGCGTCGTCGCCCCACACCCCGCGCAGCATCGCCGGCCACGGCCGGTCCAGCACCAGGTAGCCGCCGGAGCCGCGGCCCACCTCGGCGCCGTCGCCGTCGACCACCTTCACCCCGATGCCCGGCAGCGCCCGCTGCGCCGACCCCGGCTTGGCCGCCGTCACCCCCGGCAGCGGGGAGACCATGATCGCCCCGGTCTCGGTCTGCCACCAGGTGTCGACCACCGGCGCCGTGCCGCCGCCGATGTTCTCCCGGTACCACAGCCACGCCTCGGGGTTGATGGGCTCGCCCACGCTGCCCAGGACCCGCAGCGACGACAGGTCGTAGCGGGCCGGGATCTCGGCGCCCCACTTCATGAACGTGCGGATGAGGGTCGGCGCCGTGTAGTACACCGACACCCCGTAGCGCTGCACGATCTCCCAGTGACGCCCCTCGTGCGGGGTGTTGGGGGTGCCCTCGTAGACGACCTGGGTCGCCCGGTTGGCCAGCGGCCCGTACACGATGTAGGTGTGCCCGGTGATCCAGCCGATGTCGGCCGTGCACCAGTACACGTCCTCGCCGGGGCGGTGGTCGAACACCACCCGGTGGGTGTAGGCCGCCTGGGTCAGGTAGCCGCCCGACGTGTGCAGGATGCCCTTCGGCCGGCCGGTGGTACCGGACGTGTACAGGATGAACAGCGGGTGCTCGGCGGGGAACGCCTCCGCCGCGTGCTCGGTCGGCCGCCCCTCCAGCAGGTCGTGCCACCACACGTCGCGGCCCTCGGTCCACGGCACGTCGGTGCCGGTGCGGCGCACCACGACGACCTTCTCGACGCTCGCGGCGCCCTCCAGCGCCTCGTCCACGTTGGCCTTCATCGGCGCCGCCGCGCCGCGCCGGTACTGGCCGTCGGAGGTGATGACCACCCGCGCCGCGGCGTCGTCCACCCGCGACCGCAGCGCGGCGGGGGAGAAGCCGCCGAACACCACGCTGTGGGTCAGCCCCAGCCGGGCGCACGCCAGCATCGCCACGATCGCCTCGGGCACCATCGGCAGCTGGATCGCCACCCGGTCGCCGGCCTCCAGGCCCAGCGACGCCAGCGCGTTGGCGGCCCGGCAGACCTCGTCGCGCAGCTCGGCGTAGGTGATGTCGCGGGTGTCGCCCGGCTCGCCCACCCAGTGCAGGGCGACCTGGTCGCCGTGGCCGTCCTCGACGTGCCGGTCGACGCAGTTGCGGGCCACGTTGAGCCGGCCGTCGGCGAACCACTCGGCGTAGGGGGCGTTCGACCAGTCGAGGACCCGGGTGAACGGGGTCGCCCACTCCAGTCGGCGCGCCTGCTCGGCCCAGAAGGCCTCGCGGTCGGCGTCGGCCTCGTCGTACAGCGCCGCCGTCGCGTTGGCCTTCGCGGCGAAGTCGGCGCTCGGCGGGAACGACCGGCCCTCGCCCATCAGGTTCGACAACACTTCCTCGCCCATGTCAACTCCTGACGTACGTGATGCCCACGACCTTCGGCGACCACCGTAGGATCAAGGGGCCCGGCAGGACACGGGCCGCACGGCCACCAGTAGCGTTTCCGCGACGGACGGCGCGGCGGGCGCGACGAACGGTCGCCCGACGCGTGTCCACCACCACACCGCCCCATCCGCATCCCCCGGCCAGTGATGATGAGAACCCCCATGCAGCCGCCGGACCGGCACCCGGACCGGCACCGCCGCCGCCCGACCACGGGGTGGCGGCCGCGGTCGCGCCCCGACCCGCTGGCCGCGCTGCGCACCGCCCGCGGCGTCGCCGACGACCTCAAGGACGGGCTCGCCGGGGCGGGCGCCCACCGCGCGGTGCGACGGCTGCGGCGGCTGCTCGGCGTCCCCGGGCTGGCCGTCGCCGACCTGTCCGGCCGACTGCAGTGGGCCGGCCGCCCGGCGCCCGCCACCACCGCCGCCCCGCTGGTCGAGGAGGTCCTGCACGCCGAGGCCCCCCGCGGCGGCCCCGCGCTGACCGTGGTGCCGCTGCACGTCGACGACCAGCTCGCCGGGGTCCTCGCCGTCACCGGCCGCGTCCGCGGCGCGGTGGTGCGCGAGGCCGCCGCCTGGGTCACCGACGCGCTGCGCCGCGCCCGGCTGGAGGCGTCGGCCGAGCAGGCCGCCCGCGCCGAACTGCGGGCCCTGCGCGCCGAGATCTCCCCGCACTTCGTCTACAACGCGCTGACCGTCATCGCGTCGCTGGTCAGCTCCGACCCCGACCGCGCCCGCGAGCTGATGGTCGACTTCGCCGACTACACCCGCTACAGCCTGGCCCGGCACGGCGAGTACACCACCCTCTCCGACGAGTTCCACGCCATCGAGACCTACCTGGCGCTGCAGCGGGCCGTGCTCGGCGACCGGCTGCGCGTGCAGGTCCGCGTCGCCCCCGAGGTGCTGGGCGTCGCGGTGCCCTACCTGGTGCTGCAGCCCCTGGTCGAGAACGCCGTGCGGCACGGCATCGAACCCCGCGCCGGCGCCCCCGGGCTGGTGCAGGTGTCGGGCGAGGCCGAGGGCGGCGACTGCGTCATCGCGGTCGAGGACGACGGCGTCGGCATGGACCCCGCCGCCGCCGAGGCCGTCCTCGCCGGGCGCGGCAGCGCGGGCAGCGTCGGCCTGGCCAACGTCGACCGCCGCCTGCGGCACGTCTACGGCGCCTGGTACGGGCTGGTGGTCGAGACCCAGGTCGGCGCGGGCACCCGGGTCGTGGTGCGCGTGCCCCGATTCCAGCCGGGAGTGATGCCGTGATGCCGTCCGCCCCGGGGCTGCGGGTGCTGGCCGTCGACGACGTCCGCCCGGCCCTCGACGAACTCTGCCGGCTGCTGCGCCGCGCCCCCGAGGTGGCCGAGGTCGTCGGCGCCGCCGACCCCCTCGACGCGCTCCGCTCCCTCCAGGGCGACCGGTTCGACGCGGTGTTCCTGGACATCTCCATGCCCGGCCTGGACGGCATCGAGCTGGCGTCGCTGCTGGCCAAGCTGAGCGAGCCGCCGGTCATCGTGTTCGTGACCGCGCACGAGGAGCACGCCGTCACCGCCTACGGCATCGGCGCCGTCGACTACCTGCTCAAGCCGGTGCGCGCCGAGCGGCTGGCCACCGCGCTGACCAAGGTCGTCCGCATGGCTGGCACCCGCTCCGCCGCCGGGCCCGGCGCCGACCGCCCCGAGACCATGCCGGTCATCGCCGTGGAGGCCGCCGGCCGCACCCGCTACGTGCGCCGCGGTGACGTCCGCTTCGCCGAGGCCAACGGCGACTACGTGCGGCTGCACACCGCCTCGGGCGCGCACCTGGTGCGCATGCCCATCTCCCGGCTGGAGGAGTACTGGGCGCCCGCCGGGTTCCTCCGGGTGCACCGCGGCTACCTGGTCGCGCTGGCCGCCGTCCGGGAGCTGCGCAGCGACTCCGTCGGCGGCCTGCTGGCCCACACCGACCTGGGCGACGTGCCGGTCAGCCGGCGGCACGCCCGCGAGCTGCGCGAACGGCTGCTGAGCGCCGCCCGCAGCGGCGAGTTCGACGGCGCCGGACCGGGGCGGCCCGGATGACCCGCGTGCGCCGGGTCGCCGTGTCGAGTCCGCAGACCCGGCTCGCCCACGCGCGCGGCCGGGCGCGCGGCCGGTGGCGGGTGCCGGCGCTCGACCCCGGCGACGCCGAGCGCGCCGCCGCCCTGTACCGCCGGCAGCGGGCCATCGGCCTGCCGGTGCTGCTCGCCCTCGCCGGTCTGCTGCTGGGGCTGCCGCTGGTGTTCACCGCCTGGCCGGCGCTCGACACCGTGCGGCTGCTCGGCGTCCCGGTGTCGTGGCTGCTGCTGGCCGTGCTGCCCTACCCGGCCATGGCGCTGCTGGCCTTCGCCCAGCTCCGCGCCGCCGAGCGCGCGGAGCGGCGGCGGTGATGGCGGCCCTCGCCGCCGTCGCCCTGGTGGTCCTGGGCACCCTGCTCATCGGGGTGCGCGGGGTGGCGGCGCTGCGCACCACCTCCGACTTCCTGGTGGCCTCGCGCCGGGTGTCGCCGCTGCTGAACTCGGCCGCAGTGTCCGGCGAGTACCTGTCGGCGGCGTCGTTCCTCGGGGTCGCCGGGCTGTTCGTCAAGGACGGGGTGGGCGCCCTGTGGTACCCGGTGGGGTTCACCGCCGGGTACGTCGCCATGCTCGTCCTCGTGGCCGCGCCGATGCGGCGCACGGGCGCGCTCACCGTCCCCGACTTCGCCGAGGCCCGCCTCGCCTCGCCCGCGCTGCGGCGGATCACCGCGGTCGTCGTGCTGGTCATCGGCGGCCTGTACGCGGTGCCGCAGTTCAGCGCGGCCGGGCAGGTGCTCGCCGCGGTCACCACCTGGCCCTACTGGGCGGGGGTGGTGATCGCCGGGGCGGCGGTCAGCGTCACCCTCGCGCTCGGCGGGATGCGGGCCGCGACCTACGTGCAGGCCTTCCAGTTCGGGCTCAAGCTGCTGCTGTTCATCGTCCCCGCGGTCTGGCTGGTGGCGCAGGCCGGGCCGGAGGTGCGGACCGCCGCCCTGCACCCGGTGGAGTTCACCCGCTTCGCCGCCGACACCCCGGTGTCCTTCCAGACCGACGCGGTGCTGCTGGTCGACGAGCCCACCCCGGTGCACCGCCCCGACGGGACCGCCGACGTGCTGACGTCCGGCCGGCACGCCGTGGCGGCCGGCACCGTCCTGGTGTTCCCCGAGGGCGCGGCGGTCCCCGAGACCGGCGGCGGGCCCCCGCCCGGCGGCGACGACTGGGCGCGGCCGCTGCTCGACCCGAACGACACCGGGCACCCGGTGCTGGGCACCTGGGCGGTGCTCATCGCCACCGCCCTGGGCACCATGGGCCTGCCGCACGTGCTCATGCGGTTCCACACCAGCCCCGACGGCCGCGCCGCCCGGCGCACCGCCGCGATCACCGTCGCCCTGCTCGGCGTGTTCTACCTGTTCCCCGGCGTCTACGGGGCCCTGGGCCGGGTGCTGGTGCCGGAGCTGTACCTGTCCGGGGCGACCGACACCGTGGTGGTGGCGCTGCCCAGCCGGGTCGACCCCGGGTGGGGCGGCACGGTGATGACGTCGCTGCTCACCATGGGCGCCTTCGCCGCGTTCCTCGCCACCTCCCTCGGCCTGCTGCTGGTGATGTCGGGCGCCATCGCCCACGACCTGCTGCCCGGCGGGCTGCGCGGACTGCGGATCACGGTCGTGCCGGTCGCCGCCGTCACCGTGCTGCTCGCGCTCCAGGCGGCCGCCATCGACGCGGGCACCCTGGTGACCTGGGGGTTCACCGTCGCGGCCTCCACCTTCTGCCCGCTGCTGGTGCTCGGGATATGGTGGCCGCGGCTGACCACCGCCGGCGCGATCACCGGGGTGCTGACCGGGCTGCTCGCCTCCTGCGGCGCGATCGCCGTGGCGCTGTTCGGGCCGCCCGTCGACGGGGTGTGGGGGCTGCTCGTGACCCGCCCGGCGCCGTGGTCGGTGCCCCTGGCGTTCGCCGCCACCGCGGCCGTGTCGCTGTGCGGCCGCCCCGCGCCGTGGTCGCGCGCCGCCCTGCTCCGGCTCCACCTCGACGAGGACACCCGCGCCCGCGGCACCGGGCGCCGGCCCGGCTGAGCGCCGCTCGTCGCGGCGGGGGCGCCGTTCGTCGCCCGTTCGTCGCGCCGCGCGCGGTTCCGGCCCCGCCGGGCTGTCCTCCGGCCCGCCTCCTCCCTACTGTGGCGTGGAACACATGTGTCCCCGGACACACCGAACGCCCCCGCGGAGGTTCTGCTGTGACGAGTACGGAAAGGGACGTCGGGAATCCGCCCGGCGAGGACTGGGAGGCGGTGCAGGCGAGCCCCGAGTTCACCGAGCTGCGCCGCCGGCTCCGGGTCTTCGTCTTCCCGATGACCGCGTTCTTCCTCGGCTGGTACCTGCTCTACGTCCTGGTCGCCGACTACGCCCACGACTTCATGGCCATCAAGCTCGTCGGCAACATCAACGTCGGCCTGGTCTTCGGCCTGCTCCAGTTCGTGTCGACGTTCGTCATCACCGGCCTGTACGTGCGCTACGCCAACCGCCGGCTCGACCCGCTGGCCGCCGGCATCCGCGAGCGGCTCGAGGGGAGCGGCGAATGAACGGCGGGACGAACCTGGCCCAGACCGCGATCGAGGGCATCAACCCGGGCCTGAACATGGCCATCTTCGGCGCCTTCGTGGCGATCACCCTCATCATCGTGTTCCGCGCCAGCCGCAACACCAAGACGGCGTCGGACTACTACGCGGCCGGGCGCGCCTTCAGCGGCCCGCAGAACGGCATCGCCATCGCGGGCGACTACCTGTCGGCGGCGTCCTTCCTCGGTATCTGCGGCGCCATCGCCCTCAACGGCTACGACGGGTTCCTCTACTCCATCGGGTTCCTGGTCGCCTGGCTGGTGGCCCTGCTGCTCGTCGCCGAACTGCTCCGCAACACCGGCAAGTTCACCATGGGCGACGTGCTCGCCTTCCGGATGCGGCAGCGCCCGGTGCGGGCCGCGGCCGCCATCTCCACGCTCGCCGTCTCCTTCTTCTACCTGCTCGCGCAGATGGCGGGCGGCGGCAGCCTGGTCAACCTGCTGCTCGGGATCACCGGCGCCGCGGGGCAGGCCGCCGTGATCGCCGCCGTCGGCGTCGTCATGATCCTCTACGTGCTCATCGGCGGTATGAAGGGCACCACCTGGGTGCAGATCATCAAGGCCGTGCTGCTCATCAGCGGCGCGTTCGCGATGACGGTGTGGGTGCTCGCCCTCTACGGGTTCAACCTGTCCGACCTGCTCGCCGACGCGGTGGCCATGGAGGGCGGCAAGGGCGAGGCGCTGCTGGCGCCCGGCGCCCAGTACGGCGTCAGCGAGATCACCAAGCTCAACTTCCTCTCGCTGGGCATCGCCCTGGTGCTGGGCACCGCGGGCCTGCCGCACGTGCTGATGCGCTTCTACACCGTGCCCACGGCCAAGGAGGCCCGCCGCTCGGTCGTGTGGGCCATCGGCCTCATCGGCGTGTTCTACCTGTTCACCCTGGTCCTCGGGTACGGTGCGGGCGCGCTGGTGGGGGCCGAGCGCATCACCTCGGCACCCGGTGGAGTGAACTCGGCGGCACCCCTGCTCGCGCTCCAACTGGGCGGCCCGGTGCTCCTCGGGTTCATCGCGGCGGTGGCGTTCGCGACCATCCTCGCGGTCGTCGCCGGGCTCACCATCACCGCGTCCGCGTCCTTCGCCCACGACGTCTACGCCAACGTCATCAAGAAGGGCAAGGTCGACGACAAGAACGCCGAGGTGCGGGTGGCCCGGGTGACCGCCCTGGTGATCGGCGCGGTGTCGATCGTCGGTGGCATCCTGGCCCGCGAGCAGAACGTGGCGTTCCTGGTGGCGCTCGCCTTCGCGGTCGCGGCCTCGGCCAACCTGCCGACGATCCTGTACTCGCTGTTCTGGCGGCGCTTCAACACGGCCGGCGCCCTGTGGAGCATCTACGGCGGCCTGGCCGTCACCATCACCCTCATCGTGTTCTCCCCGGCGGTGTCCGGGGCCGAGACCTCGATGATCAAGGGGGTGGACTTCTCCTGGTTCCCGCTGGAGAATCCGGGCCTGGTCTCCATCCCGCTGTCGTTCCTGCTCGGCTGGCTCGGTACGGTGCTGAGCAAGCCGGGTGACCGGGCGAAGCAGGCCGAGATGGAGGTCCGCTCGCTCACCGGTGTAGGGGCGGAGAAGGCGACCGCGCACTGACCCCTCACCCCGGCGGCGGCCGTTCCGGCTCTCCACTCCTCCCCTTGCCCGGGACGGCCGTCCAACGCGGCCCCGGCGGCATCCGCCGCCGGGGCCGTCCGTTCGCGGGGTGCGCGGAGGCGGCGGCGCGCGGTCAGCCGGAGTCGCGGACGACCAGCTCGGTCGGCAGCACCACGCGGTCGGCGCCGCGCTCGCGCGGCGGGGTCAGCAGCAGCCGCACCATGGCGGTGGCCTGCTCGACCACCGGGTGGCGGACCGTGGTCAGCGGCGGCTCGGTGAACCGCGCCGCCTCGATGTCGTCGAACCCGACCACGGCGACGTCGTCGGGCACCCGGCGGCCCGCCCGGCGCAGCGCCCGCAGCGCCCCGATGGCCATGAGGTCGTTGGCGGCGAACACGGCGTCCAGGCCGGGGTCGGCCGCCAGCAGCCGCTCCATCGCGTCGGCCCCCGACGCCCGGGTGAAGTCGCCCTCGGCCACCAGCTCGGGGCCGCCCTCCAGCGCGTCGCGGTACCCCGCGAGGCGGTCCTGGCCGCCGATCATGTCGCCCGGCCCGGCGATGGTGGCGATCCGGCGGCGGCCGGTGGCGCGCAGGTGGCGTACCGCCTGGGCGGCGCCGCCCCGGTTGTCGTTGTCGGCGTGCGGTAGGTCGACCGCCACGGCAGGCCGGCCGTAGGAGACCACGGGCACGCCCAGCCGCATGATCGCGGCGGGCAGCGCGTCGCCGCCGTGCATGGACACGAACATCACGCCGTCGACGTGGCCGCCGGCGACGTAGCGCTCGACGCGCTCCTGCGCGGGGGTGGAGCTGGCCAGCATCAGCACCACCTGCTTGCCGGCCTTCTCCAGTTCGCTGCCCGCGGTGCGCACCACCAGGGAGAACAGCGGGTCGTCGGAGAACACCCGCGTGGGGGGCTCGGAGACCACCAGGGCGATCGAGTCGGTCCGCTGTGTGACCAGGCTGCGGGCCGCGGAGTTGGGCACGTAGCCCAGCTCGTCGACCGCGCGCAGCACGGCGTCGCGGATCTCGGGGTCGACGGTCGTCCGCCCGTTCACCACCCGCGACACGGTCGCCCGGGAGACCCCGGCCCGCGCCGCGACCGCCTCCAGCGTCGGACGTCGCATCGTGCCCCCTCGTCTGCCGTGCGGGCCGCTCCGGGACCGCGTGCCGGACACCCTAGTGCGCGCGGCCGACGCTCCGAAGGGGCCGGAACGCCGGGAAGCCCTTGCCCGAACGGTGTGTCGCATGTCATATTCGGCGCGTGAGAGAGCGCTCTCTCGCCTTCCTTCGACCCCACCGAACGAGGTCGCCATGGACATCCCCCGCCCCCACCGACCCCGCCCCCACCGACCCCCCGGCCGCCGGCGCCTGCTCGCCGCCTGGTGCGCCGCCCTCGTCCCGGCGCTCGCCGCCGGGGCCGCCACCGCGCCCGCGGCCCAGGCCGATGTCCCGCCCCCGCCCGCCGGCTGGGACCTCGTCTGGAGCGACGACTTCAACGGGGCCGCCGGCAGCCTGCCCGCCGCCGACCGGTGGATCATCGACACCGGCACCTCCTACCCCGGCGGCCCCGCCAACTGGGGCACCGGCGAGGTGCAGACCTACACCAGCGACCCCGCCAACCTCAGCCTCGACGGCACCGGCAACCTGCGGATCACCCCCCGGCGCGACGCGTCCGGCCAGTGGACCTCCGGCCGCATCGAGACCCGCCGCGCCGACTTCAAGCCCGCCGAGGGCCAGTCGCTGCGCATCGAGGGCCGCCTGCAGATGCCGAACATCACCGGTGAGGCCGCCCTCGGCTACTGGCCCGCGTTCTGGGCGCTCGGCTCGCCCTACCGGGGCAACTACTGGAACTGGCCGGCGATCGGCGAGTTCGACGTCATGGAGAACGTCAACGGCATCAACTCCGTGTGGGGCGTCCTGCACTGCGGGGTCAACCCCGGCGGGCCGTGCAACGAGACCAGCGGCCTCGGCGCGAGCACCCCCTGCCCCGGGTCGACCTGCCAGTCCGGCTTCCACACCTACGCCTTCGAGTGGGACCGCACCGGCGCCGTCGAGTCGTTCCGCTGGACGGTCGACGGACAGCGGTTCCACAGCGTCAGCGAATCCCAGTTCGACGCCACCACCTGGCAGAACATGACCGCCCACGCCGGGTACTTCCTGCTGCTCAACGTCGCCATGGGCGGCGCCTTCCCCGACGGCGTCCAGGGGTCGCGCACGCCCACCGCCGCCACCCGGCCCGGCGTGCCGATGGTCGTCGACTACGTCGCGGTGTGGGCCACCGGCGAGGGCGGCGGCGAACCCGGGCCCGGCGTCCGCGACGCCCGCTCCACCATCCAGGCCGAGGACCACCAGTTCCAGACCGGCACCGGCACCGAGGCCACCACCGACACCGGGGGCGGGTCCAACGTCTCCCGGATCAGCAACGGCGACGTGCTCCGCTACGACGACATCGCGTTCGGCGACACCCCCGCCCGCCAGTTCCGGGCCCGGGTCGCCTCCGGCGCCGCCGGGGGAGTCAGCGGGCTCGTGCAGATCCGGCTCGGCAGCCCCACGGCACCGCCCATCGGCGACTTCTCCGTCGGCTCCACCGGCGGCTGGCAGTCCTGGCGCACCGTGCCCGCCGACATCAGCCCCACCACCGGCACCCACGACGTCTACCTGACGTTCGCCAGCGGCCAGCCCGCCGACTTCGTCAACCTCAACCACTTCACCTTCGCCACCCCCTGACCGGCCCCGCCGCGGGCGCCCCGCCGGGGCGCCCGCGGTCACCCGGCGCGGACGCCCGTGTCCGGTGGGCCTTCGGCGCCGGTGTGCCGGGCGTAGACGACCAGGTTGTCGTCGTAGTGCCGGGTCGCGGTGTCGAACCGTCCCGCGCAGGTGATCAGCCGCAGTTCGGCGCGGCCGTGCTCCGCGCCGTAGACCGCCGCGCTGGGGAACGCGTCCTTGCGGTAGCTCTCCACCGCGTAGACCGTGAAGAGCGCCGCCGTGCCGTCGGCGCGGTCGACCGCCACCTCGTCGCCGGGGCGCAGCGCGTGCAGGCCGTGGAACACCGCCGGACCGGCGTCGGAGTCGACGTGGCCGGCGAGGATCGCGGTGCCCTCCTGCCCCGGTGCCGCGCCGTCGGCGTACCAGCCCACCGCCTCCCACGGGCCCGGCGCCTCCAGCCGGCGCTCCACCGTCAGCCCCAGACCGAGCAGCCGGTCGGTGTGCAGCCCGATCGCCGGGACGCGCAGACCCACCGGTTCGGCGCGGGGCATGGGCGCCGGCGCGCGGCCGCCGAGCGCGGGGAGGGCCGCCGCCGCGGCGTCGGGTGCGGCGGCGGCGCCACCGGGGGCGGCCGCCGGGCCGTCCGCCGCCGCCGACGGCGCGGGCTCCGGCCCGCCCGGTGCCGGCGGGCGCCCGTCCGCCAGGCCGGTGGTGATCAGCGCGGCCCCCATGACCGCGCAGGCGACCGCGAGCGCCGGGGCGACCTCGCCCCGGCGCTCGCGCGGCCGCTCGTGCCGGCCCACGCGCTACCCGCTCCGGCGCGGCAGGCGGGCCGCCAGGACGGCCGCGGCCGCCACCAGCAGGGCGCCGCCCGCGCCGACCAGGGCCGCCCCCTGCCCGCCGCCCGCCGTGCCGCCGCCCCCGGCGTCGACGCCGCCGACCGGTGCGGCGCCGTCACCGCCGGGCACCCCCGACGGGTCGGGGGACGGGATCGGTGTCGGCCGCGGCGACGGGTCGGGGGACGGCACGCCGCCCTCCGCCCCGCACCCGGTGCCGGTGTCCCGCGTGCAGTCGGCGGCGGACACCACGGCCCGCAGCGGTACCCCGTCGCCGGCGGCCGCCGGCGGTGCCGGGGCCACGGCGACCACCGCGCCGCAGGCCAGTGCCGCGGCGGCGCGCGCCGCGGTTCGGGCTGGATTCATGGTGCACTCCCCTGTTCGCGGCGGGACCGGCCCGGCGGCCGCACGTATCGGCGGACCGGGCCGGGCCCCGCCAGGACGTCCGCCCCACCTGCCGCGCCGGGTCGCATGCCCGCTACCATGAGTGGCAAAACATGTGCGCGCAGTGACGGTCCTTCTCGGGTGGGGCGCCGGCCGCCCCGGCGGCGCGCCGCGATCCGCGGCGGCCGCGCGGTTTCCGCGGCGGTGCGCCGGGTAGCCGGGGCGGCATCGGCGACCGGGCGGCGGGTCGGCCGCGCGGCCGACCGCACGCGCGACCGGGCCGGCGGCGCACACCGGCGGCTCCGGAGGGGAGTGGCGATGGGGGTCCGAAGCTGGATCGGCGGATGGCCGGTCTACCGGCAGTTGACGGGCGACGACCCGCTGGGACGGGGGTCGGCCGCCACGTCGGCCCGGACCGCCGCCCTGCGCCCCCGCACCGCCGAGGCCGACGACGTCGTCCCCTCCGTCTGCCCCTACTGCGCGGTGGGCTGCGGCCAGCAGGTCTACGTCCGCGACGGCGAGGTCGTGCAGATCGAGGGCGACCCCGGCTCACCCATCAGCCGCGGCCGCCTCTGCCCCAAGGGCTCGGCCACCCTCCAGCTCACCACCGGCCCCACCCGCGAGCACACGGTCCTCTACCGGGCGCCGCACGCCGCCGACTGGACCGAACTCGACCTGGACACCGCCATGGACATGGTGGCGGACCGGGTGATCGACGCGCGGCGCCGCTCCTGGCAGTGGGAGCACGAGGGCGCCACCGTCAACCGCACCATGGGCATCGCGAGCCTCGGCGGGGCCACCCTCGACAACGAGGAGAACTACCTCATCAAGAAGCTCCTCACCGGGCTCGGGGTGGTCCAGGTCGAGAACCAGGCGCGGGTCTGCCACAGCTCCACCGTCTCGGGCCTGGGCACCTCGTTCGGGCGCGGCGGCGCCACCACGTTCATGCAGGACCTCCAGCACGCCGACTGCATCGTCATCGAGGGCTCCAACTACGCCGAGGCGCACCCGGTGGGCTTCCAATGGGTCATGGAGGCCAAGGCGCGCGGCGCCGCGGTCATCCACGTCGACCCGCGGTTCACCCGCACCAGCGCCCTCGCCGACCTGCACGTGCCCATCCGCGCGGGCAGCGACATCGCCTTCCTCGGCGGCATCATCAACCACGTGCTGAGCGAGGACGAATACTTCCGCGAGTACCTGCTCACCTTCACCAACGCGGCGACCATCGTCGGCGAGGACTTCGCCGACACCGAGGACCTCGACGGCCTGTTCTCCGGGTTCGACCCCGAGCAGCGCAGCTACGACGTCATGACCTGGCAGTACGAGGGCATGCAGACCGCCGCGGCCTCCGGCGACCGCGACCAGTTCGCCGGGCGCGGCACCCACCACGACACCAAGGAGTCCGGCCGCTCCGAGCAGCAGGGCGCGGGCGGCGCCGCCATCGAGGGCGAGTGGCCCCGCCGCGACGACACGCTCACCGACCCCAAGTGCGTCTTCCAGATCCTCAAGCGGCACTACGCCCGCTACACCCCCGAGATGGTCGAGCGCGTCTGCGGCATCCCGCCCGCGACGTTCCACCGCGTCTGCCGGTACCTGACCGAGAACTCCGGGCGCGACCGCACCAGCGCCTTCTGCTACGCCGTCGGCTGGACCCAGCACTCCATGGGGTCGCAGTTCATCCGCGCCGCCTCCGTGCTCCAGCTGCTCCTCGGCAACATCGGCCGCCCCGGCGGCGGCATCCAGGCGCTGCGCGGGCACGCCAGCATCCAGGGCTCCAGCGACATCCCCACCCTGTTCAACCTGCTGCCGGGCTACATCCCGATGCCGCACGCCCACCACCACCAGGACCTCGACGCGTTCGTCCGCACCGACGCCGCCGACACCGGGTTCTGGTCGCACATGAAGTCCTACGCGGTCAGCCTGCTCAAGGCCTACTACGGCGACAACGCCACCGCCGACAACGACTTCTGCTTCGACCACCTGCCGCGCATCACCGGGTCGCACAGCACCTACGACACCGTGCTCGCCCAGATCGCCGGCGAGGTCAAGGGCTACTTCCTCATGGGCGAGAACCCGGCCGTGGGGTCGGCCAACGCCAAGGCGCAGCGCATGGGCATGGCCAACCTGGAGTGGCTCGTCGTCCGCGACTTCTCCCGCATCGAGAGCGCCACCTGGTGGAAGGACGGCCCCGAGATCGAGTCGGGGGAGCTGCGCACCGAGGACATCGCCACCGAAGTGTTCTTCTTCCCCGCCGCCTCCCACACCGAGAAGTCGGGCAGCTTCACCAACACCAACCGGGTGCTCCAGTGGCACCGCGAGGCCGTCCCGCCCAAGGGCGACGCCCGCAGCGACCTCTGGTTCGCCTACCACCTCGGCCGCATCGTCCGCGAGAAGCTGGCCGGCTCGACCGACCCCATGGACCGCCCCATCCTCGACCTCGCCTGGGACTACCCCATGGACCACGGCGACGAGCCCAGCGCCGAGGCCGTCCTCGCCGAGATCAACGGCCGCGACGCCGACGGCCGCCCGCTCAGCGCCTCCACCCAGCTCCGCGACGACGGCTCCACCTCGTGCGGCTGCTGGATCTACTGCGGCGTCTACGCCGACGGCGTCAACCAGGCGGCCCGCCGCAAACCCCACACCGAGCAGGACTGGATCTCCGCCGAATGGGGCTGGGCCTGGCCGGACAACCGCCGCACCCTGTACAACCGGGCGTCCGCCGACGCCGACGGCCGCCCGTGGAGCGAACGCAAGGCCCTGGTGTGGTGGTCGGAGGACGTGGGCCGCTGGGTCGGCCACGACGTCCCCGACTTCGAGGCCGACAAGCGCCCCGACTACCGCCCCGCCCGGGACGCCCGGGGGGTCGCCGCCCTCAGCGGCACCGACGCGTTCATCATGCAGGCCGACGGCAAGGGCTGGCTGTACGCCCCCTCGGGGCTGACCGACGGCCCGCTGCCCACCCACTACGAGCCGCAGGACTCCCCGTTCCCCAACCCGCTCTACGGGCAGCAGCGGTCCCCGGCCCGGCTCGTCTACCCGCACGAGTTCAACCGGTACCACCCCGACGCCGACGGCCCCGGCGCCGACGTCTACCCCTACGTCGTCACCACCTACCGGCTCACCGAGCACTTCACCGCCGGCGGCATGACCCGGTGGCTGCCCTACCTGGCCGAACTCCAACCCGAGTTCTTCTGCGAGGTGTCGCCCGAACTCGCCGCCGAGCGCGGGCTCACCCACACCGGGTGGGCCACCATCGTCACCGCGCGCGGCGCGATCGAGGCCCGGGTCCTCGTCACCGACCGCGTCGCCCCGCTGCGCGTCGACGGCCGCGTCCTGCACCAGATCGGGCTGCCCTACCACTGGGGGCCCAACGGGTACTCCACCGGCGACGCCGCCAACGAGCTGTCGTCCATCAGCCTCGACCCCAACTCGCACATCCAGGAGGTCAAGGCGTTCACCGCGGACATCCGGCCGGGCCGCCGGCCGCGCGGCGCCCGGCGCGACGCCCTGGTGCGCGACTACCAGGCCCGCGCGGGCGTCACCGACCTGACCGGAACGGAGGTGTGAGCGTGGCCGTCGACAGCCGCGGGACCGCGGACGCCGCGCCGCAGCACGGCAGCGGGGAGCAGCGGCCCCGCATGGGCTTCTTCACCGACACCAGCGTCTGCATCGGCTGCAAGGCGTGCGAGGTCGCGTGCAAGGAGTGGAACGCCGTCCCCGAGGACGGACTCGACTTCACCGGCATGTCCTACGACAACACCACCGGGCTGGGCGCCGACACCTGGCGGCACGTCGCCTTCATCGAGCAGCGGCGCCCCCTGGGCGCGCAGGAGACCGGCGCCGGACGCGCCCCCGTCGACCTGGGCATGCCCGCGGTCGGCCGGCCCGGCGACGACCCCGACCCCGCCACGCTCGGCGACTTCCGCTGGCTCATGTCCTCCGACGTGTGCAAGCACTGCACGCACGCCGCCTGCCTCGACGTGTGCCCCACCGGCGCCCTGTTCCGCACCGAGTTCGGCACCGTCGTCGTCCAGGAGGACGTCTGCAACGGGTGCGGGTACTGCGTGCCCGCCTGCCCCTACGGCGTCATCGACAAGCGCGAGGACGACGGCCGGGTGTGGAAGTGCACCCTGTGCTACGACCGCATCGGCGACGGCCTCGAACCCGCCTGCGCCAAGGCGTGCCCCACCGACTCCATCCAGTTCGGCGAACTCGACGAGCTGCGGGGGCGCGCCGCCGCGCGCGTCGAGCGCCTGCACGGCGAGGGCGTGTCCTCCGCCCGCCTCTACGGCGCCGACCCCGACGACGGGGTCGGCGGCGCCGGCGCCTTCTTCCTGCTGCTGGACGAGCCCGAGGTGTACGGGCTGCCGCCCGACCCGGTCGTGACCACCCGCGACCTGCCCGACATGTGGAAGCACGCCGGACTCGCCGCCCTCACTCTCCTGGCGGGCGGCGTCGCGGCGACGATCCTGGGGAGGACCCGGTGACCACCTCCGAGGTGACCCGGCAGGGCGTGCGCGGCGAGCGCCCCGGCCGCGACGCGGTGACCGGCGGCCGGCGGGCGCCGGGCCGCCGCAAGGGGCGCGGCCGCGGCGAGCGGCTCATGGTGCCCGACGCCGACTTCCGCTCCTACTACGGCCGGCCGGTCCTCAACCAGGTCGTGTGGGCCGACTACGACATCGCGGGCTACCTGTTCCTCGGCGGCCTGGCCGGCGCGTCGTCCGTCCTGGCGGCCGGCGCCGAGTTCACCGGGCGGCCCGGCCTCGCCGGCCCCCTCAAGGCCGGGGCGCTCGTCGCCATCGGCGGGTCGGTCGCCGCGCTCGTGCACGACCTCGGCCGCCCCGAGCGGTTCCTCAACATGCTGCGGATGGTCAAACCGACCTCCCCGATGAGCGTCGGCTCGTGGCTGCTCGCCGGGTACGGGCCGCTGGCCGGGGCCGCGGCGGCCGCCCACCTCGCGGGGCGGCTGCGCGGGCCGGGCCGGGCCGCGGCCCTCGGCCGCGCCCTCCGGGGACCCGGGCGGGCCGCCACCGTCGGCGCGGCCCTCCTCGGGCCGGCCGTCGCCACCTACACGGCGCCGCTCCTGTGCGACACCGCCGTGCCCGCCTGGCACGAGGGCTACCGCGAGATGCCGTTCGTCTTCGTCGGCTCCGCAGCCGCGGCGGCGGGTGGCCTGGGCATGGCCGCCGCGCCGGTCGCGCAGGCCGGCCCGGCGCGCGCCGCCGCCGTCCTGGGCGCCGGCCTGGAGCTGGCCGCGGCCGCGCGCATGCGCCGCCGCATGGGCATGGTCGGCGAGACCTACCGCACCGGCCGGGCGGGCCGGCTGATGCGCGCCGCCACCGCGCTGACCACCGCCGGCGCGCTCACCGGCGCCCTGCTGGGGCGGCGCAGCCGCGCCGCCGCGGCCGCCGCCGGCGCGGCGCTGCTCGCCGGGTCGGCGTGCACCCGGTTCGGCGTCTTCCACGCCGGAACGGCGTCGGCCGCCGACCCCAAGTACACCGTGGCGCCGCAGCGCGCCCGGATCGACGCGGCGGACGCCGACCGCGCGGCCGGCGCCGGGGGCTCCGCGGCCGGGGATGCCGGCGCCGCCGACATCCCCGTGCCCCGCGCGTCCGCCTGAGGGCGGGCGGTCACAACCCCTGGACGCGGCGGAACAGGCGGTCGGGGTCGTACACGTCCTTGGCGCGGCGCAGCCGCCGCAGCCGGTCGCCGTAGTGGGACCGCGCCCAGTCGGCCCGGGTGGCGGCGGGGCGGTCCGGGGCGCAGCCGCCCGACGTCCACGGGCGCAGCTCGGCCTCGACCCCGGCGAGCCAGTCGCGGGCGGCGACCGCGTCGGCGATCCCGGCGCCCGGCGCGGGGGCCGCCGAGTAGCGCACGTCGAACAGGCACGCCCGGTGCGCCCACGCGGTGGCGGGGTCGCCGCCGCACGCCCCGCCCAGGTGGACGATCGTGAGGAACGGGACCCCGGCGGCGGGCGGGCCGCCGGCGAGTCGGCGCACCATCGGGCCCACCGCCTCGGGCGGCAGCGGGCGGCCGAGCAGGTCGCCCCGGCGGAACACGCACGGGCCGCCGGGGCCGGGCGCCGGGGCCAGCCGCTCCCACAGGAAGTCGACCGCGTCGGGGTGGCCGCCGGTGGTGGTGCCGGTGGCCGCGGGCGGACGGCCCACCGCGCCGGAGAGCCGGGCCAGCAGCGGTGCGGCCTCGTCCGCCGAGCCCAGCCAGGCGCCGCCGACCACGGCGTCGCCGTGCGCCGGGCGGACCGCCACCTGCGAGGAGAGCCGGTCGGGCAGGGTGAGCGCCCAGGACTGCCACGCCGACACCACCTCGGCCGCGTGCTCCAGCGGCCACCCCAGCACGAAGGCGTGCACCCGCGGCGCCGGGTACGTGCGGAAGGTGAACCGGGTGACCACGCCGAAGTTGCCCGCGCCCGCCCCGCGCAGCGCCCACAGCAGCTCGGTGTGGGAGTCGGGGCCGCACTCCACGGTGCGGCCGTCGGCCAGCACCACCTCGGCGCCGACCAGGTTGTCGAGGGTGAGGCCGTAGCGGCGGCCCACGGCGCCCATACCGCCGCCCAGGGCGGCCCCCGCGATCCCGGCGTGCGGGGAGGCGCCCAGCGGCAGCATCCGGCCGTGGTCGGCCAGCACGCGGGCGACCGCCCCGCTGCGCGCCCCCGCGCCCACGCGGGCGGTGTCGCCGTCGACCTCGACCGCGTCCAGGGCGGAGACGTCGACGACCAGTCCCGGGCCGGTGCTGGAGCCCAGGCGGCAGTGGCCGCCGGAGCGCGGGTGCGGGGTGAGGCGGTGCCGCCGGGCGAACGCGAGCGCGGCCCGGACGTCGGCGGGACCGGCGCAGCGCACCACACCGCGCGGGCGGGCGAACCGGAACCGGGGGTCGGCGGCGCCGCGGACCGCGTCGTAGCCGGGGTCGCCGGGAAGGACGACCTCGCCGGCGACCTCGGCGCGCAGGTCCGCCCACGCGGCCGGATCGGGCGTGCGGCGGACGGGCGTCCTACCGGGGGGCTGCGCTGCGACGGGGTTCACCACGGCTCCTGCCTCGCGACGGGGCCGGACGCGGGACGGCGCCCGGAGGGGCCGGCGCCGCGGCGGGGTCAGGGCCGGGCGACGGGCGTCCGGGCGGCGGGCCCGCGAGCCGGAGGGCCCGGCCGCGCGGACGCAGAGGGTGACCACGCTGTCACCCCGAGTGTCAGGGTAGTGGACCGCGGCGCCCGGCGGCGGCATTCCCGGCACTCGGCCGGGTGTCGCGGGAACCGTCCGGCCCCGGGGACGTCTGTATAAGGGAGAGCCACGAAACGACGAGGGGACCCCCATGCGCAGCCACCTGTTCGAGCAGGCCCGCGAGAACACCCAGCCCGGGATGAGCCTGCAGAACCCCCGGATGCTCCGGGTCAACTTCGCCGGCGAGTTCTTCGCCCGGCAGGGCGCCATGGTCGCCTACCAGGGCGAGGTCGACTTCGCCTACCAGGGCGCCGGCGGGGTCGGCAAGTTCTTCAAGAAGGCCCTGACCGGCGAGGGGATGCCGCTGATGAAGGTCACCGGGCGCGGCGACGTGTTCCTCGCCCGCGACGCCTGGGACGTGCACGTCATCGACCTGGAGGGCGGCGGCGACTCCGTCACGGTCAACGGCGAGAACGTGCTGGCGTTCGAACCCGGCCTGCAGTGGGACATCCGCCGCGTCGAGGGCGCGGGCATCGCCGCCGGCGGCCTGTTCAACACGGTCTTCAGCGGCCAGGGCCGCATCGCCATCGCCTGCCACGGCCAGCCCGCCCTCCTCACCGTCGACCAGCCCACGTTCGTCGACACCCAGTCCGCGGTGGCGTGGTCCTCCTCGCTGAGCACCGGCGTGCGCCGCACCGTGAAGGCGGGCGCGCTCATCGGCCGCGGCAGCGGCGAGGCCGTCCAGCTGGCGTTCGAGGGCCAGGGCTTCGTCCTCGTCCAGGCGTCCGAGGGCGCCCCGCAGCCCGTCCAGGCCGGGTAGCCGCCGTCCCCCGCCGCCGCGGAGGGGGCGGTGGCGGGGGATGATCTTGGGTTCCATGGGCGGGAGATTCCCCGGCGGATGGTTGCCGGTGCGCGGACCCGGATAGCCGGACCCGAGGACGCGTGCGGGCGCGGATCGACCGCGATCCGCGTCGGCGCGCTCCTTTCCGCACCCGCTGACCCAGGAGGACCGGTGGACCGCCAGGAAGGCGCCGCGGCGCCGTACACGGCCGACGACGACCCGAACCCGGACTGCGGCCACCCCGCCGTCCCGACCCCCGGAGCCCCGCCGGCCGCCGTCCGCGGCCGGCTCCTCTGGTTCCGCGACGACCCGTTCCTGGTGGGCACCGACCGCGCCGTGCGCTACGAGCCCGACGGCCTGCTCGTCTGCCGTGACGGCCTCATCACCTACTCGGGCCCCTACACCCCCGAAGCGGCCGAGGGCCTGCCGGTGACCGACCACCGGGACCGCGTCATCACCCCCGGGTTCGTGGACGCCCACGTCCACTCGGTGCAGATCGGCATGCTCGCGTCCTACGGCGAGACCCTGCTCAACTGGCTCCAGCGCCACGTCTACCCGGAGGAGCTGCGCTACCGGTCCCGGGACTACGCCGAGACCGGCGCCGAGCTGTTCGTCCGCGACCTGCTGCGCAACGGCACCACCACCGCGCTCGCCTACACCTCCGTCTTCGCGCACTCCACCGAGGCGGTGTTCGCCCGCGCGGCCGAGCGCGGCATGCGCCTGGCGGCCGGCAAGGTCCTCATGGACCGCGACGCGCCCGTGGGGCTGCTCGACCCCGATGTGGGCACGGCCATGGCCGCGACGCGGCGGCTGATCGAGCGGTGGCACCGCCCCCGGGGCGGCCGGACCGTCTACGCCGTCTCGCCCCGGTTCGCGCTCGCCTGCTCGCGGGACATGCTCACGGCGGCCGGGTCGCTGTGGCGGGAGCGGCCGGACCTGCTGATGCAGACCCACATCGCCGAGAACGCCGACGAGGTGCTGGAGGTCCGCAAGCGGTTCCCCGAGTGCTCCGGCTACCTCGACGTCTACCGCGCGCACGGCCTGCTCGGCCGCGGGATGGTCCTCGGCCACGGCGTACACCTGACCGACCGCGAACTCGCCCTCTGCCGCACCACCCGGTCGGCGGTCGCCCACTGCCCCACCTCCAACCTGTTCCTCGGCAGCGGCCTGTTCCGGCTGCGCGACGCCAAGCTCCCGGCGCGCCCGGTCGAGGTGGCGCTGGGCACCGACGTCGGCGGCGGCACCAGCCTGTCGCTGCTCTCCACCATGAACGAGGCCTACAAAGTGGCCGCGCTCGACCGGCACGCCGTCGACGGGTTCCGCCTGTTCCACCTGGCCACCCGCGCCGGGGCGCGGGCCCTGCGCATGGAGCGGCAGGTGGGGTCGCTCGCCGCGGGCCACGAGGCCGACTTCGTCGTGCTCGACCCCCGGGCCACCCCCGCCATGGCCAAGCGCGTCGAGGCGGGCGACGGCTCCATCGGCGACGCGCTGTTCACGCTGGCGCTCCTCGGCGACGACCGCGCCGTCGAGGCCACCTACGTCGCCGGGCGGGCCGTCCACCGGCGGCAGCAGAAGAAGGATGACCCGAACCCGCCGCGCATCCCGCGCGGCGTCGCGTGGTCCCGGTTCGACTGGGCGTCCGGCACCTGGGAGAAGACCAGCCCGCTCCGCAACCTCACCCACCGCACGCCCGCGGCCGAGGCGTACGCCGGCCTCCTGTACTGCGTGTACGCCCACTCCGACGACATGCTCCGCTCGGTGTACTACCGGCGGCAGGACGACGGCGAAGGGGAGTGGGGTCCGGTGGCGACGACGCAGACCTTCACCACGACCGCCCCCGCCCTCGCGCCCTACCACGACCTCCTGTACTGCGTCTTCGCCGACAAGAACCGCATGGTGCGCTACCTGACGCACGACGACGACCCGGAATCGCGGTGGTCGCCGCCGGAGCACGTCCGGGGCGCGCCCGAGACCGGGCACGCCCCGGCCGCCACCGCCTTCGCCGACCGGCTGCACGTGGTGGTGCACGACGACGACGGCCGACTGGCCTGGCTCGCCCGCCACTCCGAGGACGGCTGGGCCGACCTGGGGCACCTGCCCGATCCCGAGGTGGAGATCCGCGGTGGTGCGAGTATCGCGGCCTACGCCGGCCGGCTCTACGCCGCCGTCGTCCCGGCCGGGGGCGGCGACGTGCTGTGGACCGCCTACGACCCCGAGGAGGTGCCGAGGCCGGGGTGGTGGCCCTACCGGACCATCCCCGGAAGCGCCGGCACGCACACCGTCCGGATCTGCCACTACAACGGGCTGCTCTACGCCACGGGCGCCGTGGCGCCCCGCGAGACGTGGTGGGCGCGGCAGGGCGCCGACCTGCCGGTGTGGACGAGGCCCGCCCCGATCCCGGAGATCCGCCCGGACGGGCCCGAAACCGGGGTGTCCATCACCCCCTACCACGGGCTGCTGTACGCGTTCCTGTGCCGCGACGGGTGGTGACCGGGACGCGCCGCGCGCCCGCTCAGCCGGCCTCGGCCGCCGCGCCGTCGGGCGGCCGCAGCCCCGTGTGCGCGGCGCAGAACGCCAGCACGTCGGTCTGCAGCGCGAGCCACCGGTCGAGCGACCGCAGCCCGTGGCCGACCCCGTCCTCGCAGCGCAGCAGCACCGGGCGGTCGGCCCCGGACGCCGTGGCGTGCTGGAGGGCGGCCGCCAGCTTGCGGGTGTGCAGGGAGTCGACGCGGGGGTCGGTGCGGGCGCAGGTCAGCAGGACCGCCGGGTAGGGGGTGCCCGGCCGCACCCGGTGGTACGGCGAGTAGCCGAGCAGGGTGGCGAACATGCCGGGGTCGTCGGCGGTGCCGAACTCCTCGGTCCACAGCCGGCCCTGGCCGAACCGGTGGTAACGGAGCATGTCGGTGACGGCGTCGGAGCACACCGCCGCCGCGTACAGGTCGGGGCGGCGGGTGACCGCCGCCGCCACCAGCAGCCCGCTGTGCGAGGCGCCGCGCACGGCGAGCCGGTCGGGGGCGGTCCACCGCTGCTCGACCAGCCACTGGGCGGCGGCGGTGAAGTCGTCGATGGCGACGGGCTTGGCGGCGCCCCGGCCCGCGGCGTGCCAGCCGGTGCCGCGCTCGCCGCCGCCGCGCACGTGCGCCACCGCGTACGCGCCGCCCGCCCGCACCCACGCCGCGGCGGCGGGGGAGTAGGCGGGCGGGGTGGACGCGCCGAACCCGCCGTAGGCGGTGAGCAGCGTGGGCAGGGGGCCGTCGGCGCCGGACGGGGCGACCAGGTGCAGCCGCACCGGGACGCCGTCGTGCGACGGGTAGTCGAGCGCCCGCACCTCCGGCCGCCGCGCCCCGGCGGGCGGGTCGGCCCGCCGCGGGCCGCCGGGCCGGGCGGGGCCGCGGGCGCCGGGCGGGCCGCCGGGATCGGGGACGCAGCGGCGCGCGCCGAGGTCGACCCGGTACACGGCGGGCGGGGTGGTGAAGTCGGAGTAGGCGCACCAGGCGGCGGGCCCGCCGTCGGGCGGCGCGGTCAGCCGGGACACGCCGCCCGGCCCCGGGGCGGGGATGTCCGCGATCAGGGCGCCGTCGGCCGTGTGCACGCGGAGCGCCCCCGCGCCCTCGCGGGACAGCAGCAGGAGCAGGACGGGCGCGCCGGTGGCGGGGTCGGTCAGGGGGGCGCAGTCGCCGAGGACCGCGCCGGGGTCCTCGGCCACGACCTCGCGCCAGTGCGCGGACCCCGGGCGCGCGGGGTCGACGGCGCAGAGCCGGCCGAACGGGGCGCCGGAGTCGGTGACCGCGTAGACGCGGCCGCCCGGCGCGAACCGCAGCACCGCCCGGGAGCCGTCGGCGGTGCCGTCGTGGACGAGGACCGGACGCAGCCCCGCCGCCGGGGCGCGCGGGTGCTCGGCCAGCCATAGCAGGTTGCCCGAGGTGGCCCCGGGCGCGGCGCTGACCATGACGTGGCGGCCGCCGGGCGCGGTGGTGACCGACATCTGCGGCAGGTCGGTGGTGAGCAGGACGGGGTCGGCGGCGGGGTCGGCGCCCACCCGGTGCAGGCGCAGGCGGCGGCCCGGGACGTGGCCGGGCGTGTCGACGTAGTAGAACCCGGAGTCGTCGGGCAGCCAGGCGACCGCGGTGACGCGGCCGGGCGCCAGCGTGCCGCCGACGGCGGTGCCGCGCGCGGTGTCGAGGACCCGCAGCAGCGGGCGCTCGTCGCCGCCGCGGCTCACCTGGTAGGCGAGCAGGCGGCCGGAGGGGGAGGGGCGCCAGGAGTCGAGGGTGGCCGCCCCGGAGGGGTCCAGGGCGAGCGGGTCGAGCAGGACGCGCTCGGCGCCGCCGGGCGGCGCGGTCACCAGGACGGGCAGGCGCTGGCCGGGCGCGCGGCGCAGCGCGAACCGCCGGCCCCGCCGCCACACCGGGGGCGACGCCACCGGGGTGGCGGCCCCGCCGGCCCCGGCCGCGTCGGCCAGGAGCGCGCGGAACGCGTCCCGGCCCGGCCAGGCGCGGGCGGCGGCGGTGAACGCGGCGTCCTGCCCGGCCAGCCAGGCGGCGCACGCCGTCGCGTCGCCGTCCTCCAGCCACCGGTAGGGGTCGGGCACGGCGCACCCGTGCAGCAGGTCGGTCGTGGGGTCGCGGCGCGCGGTGGCCGCGATCGCGGTGGCGTCCATGGGCGTCTCCCTCCGGATACACGGACGGGCCCCCCGCCGGCGGGCGGAGGGCCCGGGTGGCACGTCGGGCGGCCGCTAGTTGTGGTCGCCCTCGGCCAGCTCCAGGCGCCAGGCCTCGACCTCGACCACCTCGTCGGCCAGCAGGCCGATGGGCAGGCCGGGAAGCTCGTTCATGGCATCCTCCGATAACGCTTCGGGGTCATTGCGTTACACGACGTTATCGGCCGAGCCTAGGGTCCGCAACCGGTTCCCCGAATCCCCCCGGATCGGCGCCCGGCCCCCGCTCCGGCGGCTCAGCCGGGGTCGGGCCCGGCCGCCGCCAGGACCGCACGGCCGAACGCGGGCGAGAAGAGGGCCGCGCGCTCCCCCCTCCGCAGCACCACCCCCGTGTGCGCCAGCCAGGCCAGCTCGCGCGACTCCGGCACCGGGCCCGCCCCCTCGGCCACCCGGCGCAGCACCGCCACCCCGCGCGGGCCGAGGTCGTCGGCGATGGTGCGCAGCATCCGGTCGAAGTACCCGGCGATGGCGTGCTCCTCGCGCCGGTAGGCGTCGCCGACGTCGAGGAGGTCACCCGCCAGGTGCCGGTCGACCAGCCGGTTGCAGAGCAGCTCCAGCAGGAAGGGGTGGGCGCCGGTCCGCTCCAGGATCGCGCCGCGCAGCGGGGCGAGGTCGGCGCCCGCGGCGGCACCCCGGGCCAGCAGCTCGTCGACCTCGGGGTCGGTGAACATGCCGACGTGGCAGGTGTCGGGCACCACGCCGCCGAGGATCGAGCCGCCGGCGGTGTCGGTCTCGATCTTCTCGATGTGCCGGCGCGAGACGGTGACCAGCCCCAGCGGGTACTCGTCGTCGCTCGCCAGGTCCCGCAGCAGCTGGAACTGGGCCAGCCCGCTGAACGTCACCGACGCCCGGTCGAACTCGTCCAGCACCAGCAGCACGTAGGTGCCGTCCTCCCGCAGCACGCGGAGCAGGTCGCGCACGGCCTCGTTCAGCCGGTACCACTCCGGGGCCGTCTGGATCACCTCGTCCAGGGGGCCGACCGCGTCGCGGCGCCGCTGCGGCAGCCGCTGGAGCAGGCGCCGCGACAGCACGCGGAACAGGTCGGTACCCGCCTCGTAGGAGCCGACGTTGAGCCACACGTGCACCAGGTCGTCGCGGTCGGCCGGGCAGGTGCGCACCGCCTGGCGCACCAGGCTCGTCTTGCCCACGCGGTGGTGGCCGACGATCCGCAGGTTCATCGGCCGCCGCGGGTCGCGCCAGGTGCGCTGGACGCGCTCGACCAGGTCGGCGCGCCCGACGAACCGGTCCCCGCCGGCCACCTGCCCCACCAGGCGGTAGGGGTTGGCGGCCGTCCGCTCCGCGCCGGCCGTCACGGCGCCCCCGCCTCGGCCGCCGAACCGAAGTACTTCAGCAGCCAGTCCTGGTAGATGCGGACCACGATCCGGTACGTCCCCTGCTCGCGGCGCACCACGTCGCGGGTGACCAGGTCCTCCAGCAGGTCGTGCAGCCGGGTGCCGCCCGCGTACTGCGCGCGGATGGCGTCGATGGTCGCCGCGCGGTGCCGCGAGGCCCGCGCCACCGCGAGCAGGACCTGCTGGTACTCGGCGCGCGACGGGGCCTGCGGGTCGGTGTAGCCGGGGGACTCCAGGTTGTCGAAGTCCTTCTCCTCCAGGGAGGTGAGGAAGGTGTCGCGGACCCGTTCGACGTCGGCCTCGGTGACGAACGGGACGCGCTCGGCGTTCATGTACTCGACCATCTCGTAGCAGAAGCGCTGGATGTAGAACGCGCTGCCGCCGGTCAGGTCGAGGATGCGGTCCGACGCCCGCTCGCGGTACCTGCTGATCCGGGACTCCGCGCCGCCGATCCAGATGGGCTCCGTGATGAGCCGCCGGGCGTGGTAGTCGCTCAGGTAGGTGACCCGCTCGGCGGAGAACACCCCGAACGAGTTCGGGTCGTCCTTGATCAGCCGGTCCAGCGCCGCCTGCCCGACGATCACCAGGTGGAACAGGCGCCGCTCGATGATGGCCTTGAACGTCTGCATGAACGACGGCGACAGCAGGCCCTCGCGGATCCACCGGTCGAAGTACTGGAACTCGTCGATCAGCACCACCACCGGCGGGTGCGGCCCCGGGGTGCGGGCGCGGTACTCCTCGTACAGCCGGGCGTAGTCCTGCACCGGCTCGGGCGTGGCCAGGAAGGCGTCGCGGGTCAGGCCGGGCGGCAGCAGCGGGGCGCTGCCCGGCGGCGCCAGCGGCAGCAGCGCCGCGCTCGCGCCCTCCAGGATGCGCCACACCAGCAGCCGGATCAGCCGGATGCCGGTCGGGTCCGTCGGATCGGGGGTCATGTCCCCGATGTTGCGCACGTCGACCACGGGCAGGTGGTCGTCGTAGCGGAGCTGCTGGGTCAGGTGCAGCCGGATGGACGACTTCCCGGCGCGCTTCTGCCCGAACACCGCCACCCCCACCCCCGGGGAGGACGCGCCGCGCAGCCGGTCGCGGATGCGGTCGAGTACCTCCTCCCGGCCGAAGAACATCTCCGGGTCCTCCACCGGTCGGCCCGTGGCGCCGTCGGTGTAGGGGTTGGCGATCGGCTGGAACTCCTCGTCGCGGGCGAGCTGCACGGGCAGCGTCGCCCCGAACTCGGTCGGGTCCTCGCTCGACCGGGGCAGGTAGCGCAGCTTCACCGGCAGCGAGAACGCGCCGTCGCGCAGACCCTGCTCGGTGACGTGCAACCGAATCGCCTCGATGCGGTGCTCCCCGCTCGGCACCGCGCTCTTGAGCGCGATCGGGGCGCCGGAGCGGGGGCCGACCACCGAGAACAGCGTGGTGTCGTCGCCGCCGACGGTCAGCTCCGCCGACTCGATGGGCGCGCCCGACAGGTTGGCCACCTTGATCTGCACGGTGACCACCCCGTTCTGCACGCCGCTGCTGCGCTCCAGCGCCAGGGAGAGCCGCGGCACCGGGGGCGCGCCCTCGATGAGGTCGCGCTGCGCCTCGGCGGTGATCTCCTGGAGGCGGCGCACCGTCGGCTCCACGATCTCCACGGCCAGCGCGGTGGGCGCCCGGTTGATCTCGGCCAGCTGCTCCTTCATGCTGCGCGCCACCCGCTGCAGGCTCCGCTCCCGCGCCTCGAAGGACTCCTCGTTGAGGAAGCGGCGGATCTCGTCGAGCGACTCGGTGATCCGGTGCAGGCTCTCCGCGAGCCGTGGGTCGGCCTGCCGGGAGTGCTCGCGCACCCGGTCCAGCGCCGCGCCGATGGCCGCCTCCTTGGCGGTGACCTGCGGCAGCTCCTCCAGGGTGTGGACCAGCCGGCGCTCCTGGCGCATCCACTGCTGGGCCCGCTGCCCCCAGGCGGAGCGGACCGTCCGCGCGTCGTCCTCGGCGCACCGCAGGAACCGGCTCGACTCGGCGAGCAGGCTGGTGTCGGAGCACAGCGCCTCCAGGACCAGGTCGCGGGCCGCGACGGTCGTGGCGATGAGCACGGGCAGCAGTTCGAACAGTCCGCGGCCGTGCTTGCTCAGGCCCTTGCGCAGCAGCCGCGACACGTCGGAGGCGCGGATCGACGACTCGTCCTGCTCGCTCTTGCGCCGCTTGCGGCCGCCGGGGCCGTCGAGCAGGGTCAGGAACCCCACCAGCGCCGAGCGGATGCCGGGGGCCTCGTCGTCCTCGTCGCGCTCGTCGCGCTCGTCGTAGGCGACCAGCGCGGCGCAGTAGAGGTCGCGAGCGGCCTCGGGCGCCTGCCGGCTGAGCATGATGCCGGCGAGCTGGGTCAGCCCCCGGTACAGGTGGGTGTTGGGGTCGGGCTGGTTGAAGTCCTGGGCGAGGACGGCCGCCGACACGTAGTACTTCGCGCTGTTCTCCGGGTCGCCGAACTCCGACTGCCGGGCGAGGTTGGCGAGGGTCTTGATGTGGCGGCTGCTGACGACCCGGTCCTCGGTGTCGAGCTGGCGCCGGACCCGGTCGGCGTGCTCGGAGTAGGTGCGCATGATGTAGTCGACGAGGGGCGGGATGGGGGCGTTCTCCGGCTTCTCCAGCAGGGTGGGGACCCACTCCGGCGAGTTGCGCCGGCCCAGGCGCAGGTCCTCGATCTGCTTGCGGATGTCGGCGGCGCGGTCGTCGTCGTGCGCGGTGATCAGCTGCTCGGCGCGCGCGAGGTCGTCGGAGGTGCCCCGCTGGATGAGCGCCATCGCCAGGCCGCGCTGGATTCCCGTCTGGTGCGGCGTCTGCCGGTAGAGCAGCTCCCAGTCGGCGATGGAGTCCTGGCCGTCGGCGAGCTTGACGTAGGCGATCTGGTGGTGCAGGTCCAGGCGCCGCTGGTCGGTGAGGTCGCGGCGGGCGCGCTGCCGGTCGAGCACCTGCAGCGCCTCGGTGTAGCGGCGGGCGCCGGTGAGGAAGTCGATGAGGATGTTGTCGCGCGCGTTGCCGGGGGCGAGGCTGTCGGGGTACTCCACCTCCAGCACCCGCAGCGCCGCCTCGGGGCCGTCGGTGCGCCGGGTGATCCAGGCGAGGTCCTTGATGGCGCTCTCGCGCTTGGGGCCGCCCTGGCGGATCGCCTTCCGGTAGGCGGCCTTGGCGCCGACGAGGTCCTTGACGCGGTGCTCCAGGTACTTGGCGCGCTGGTAGGGGTCGCGCCGGAGGGTGCGGTCGAGCTGCGGGGAGCGGGCCGCCGGCGCGGAGGCGCCGGGGGTGGCGAGGGCGCCGGGGGTGCCGGGCGGTCCGCCGGGCCGGGCCGGCGCCGGCGCGGGGTCGGGCTCGCGGGGCACCGGGCCGTAGGCGGCCGGCGCCGCCGGCGGGGGCAGCGGGGTGGTGTCGGGCCGGGTGCCGGCGAGCGCCTCGCGGACCGGGGCCAGGGCGGCGGCGTCGTGCCGGGGGGAGTCCAGCAGCACGCCCAGCCGCGACCGGGTGCCGTGCGCGTCGAGCAGCCGCACCAGCGACCGCCACGCGGCGGGGTCGTCCGCGGGCGGCACCTCGGTGAAGAAGCGCAGCAGCGCGGTGGCGGCGGCGGTGGGGTCGCCGAGCCGGGCGGAGGTGACGGCCTGCAGCCGCATCGCCGGGGGGTCGCCGTCCTCGACGGCCGCGGCGGCCCTGCGGTGCGCCACGGTGAGATCGCCCTTGAGCAGGGTGAACACCCCGAGCAGGCGGAGCAGTTCGGCGTTGGACTGGTCGGCGTTCCACAGGACGAGCGTGCGCGAGTGCAGCGCGCCGATGCGGCCGAAGCGCGGGTCCAGCTCCTTGACGCGCTCGGCGTACTCGTAGGAGTTGCGGATCTGGAGGAGCTGGTTGCGGTGCTCGGGGGCCACCCAGATGTCGAAGTCGACCGGCAGCACCGGCAGCGCGCCGACCTCCGCGAGGGCGGCGGCCTGCTCGGCGGGGTCCGCGGGAGGCGGGGGGTCGGGCGCGGGGGGCTCCGGCTCCGGCGTGGCGGCGGCCGGGGCGGGCGCGGCCTCGGCGGCGGCGCCGGCGTCTCGTCCGGCGTCGGTCGGGACGTCCGTTGTGCCATGGCGCCCGATCGGAGCCGTGGCGCCCGCCGTGGCCGGCGCGGCGGCGTTGTCCGGTACGGCCGGGACCCCCGCGGCCGCCGGGGCGGCCGCGTCGACCGGCGCGGCGGCGTTCCCCGCGGCCGGGCCGGCGGGGAGCGCGCTCACCACCGCGGGCAGGGCGACGGCCACCGGGGTGCCGTCGTCGCGGCGCAGGAGCAGCCGCTGGAGGGTCAGTTCCTCCAGCACGCCGGTATGGGTGGCGCCCGTGACGAGGGTGATCTCCAACCGGTCGCCGACCGCCCCCGCGGACTGGATGAACTGCGCGTCCATTCCCCTCCCCCACTCGGGGCGGCACCCTCCACCACGAATCACCGGCGCCGGCGGCCCGCCCATGCCGTGAAACCGGCAAGCCTTCAGAATAGGGTCTTTCCGCCTCTGCGGCGGCGGATTGGCATTCTCGGTAGCGGAATGTTGCCATTCCCGGCAGAGGGGAATCGCGAGCATTTTTCCCCAGTCCTCGGATATACGAAATCCCCCGAACCGAACGTGCACTCCGGCCCCTCCGGCCCCTCCGGCCCCTTCGGCCCTTCCGCCACCGGCCCCGGAGCCGCCGACCCACAGTGGAGGCCAGGCCTGCCCCCGCCCGTCCACGCGAGGGTCGGACCGGCCGGCCAAGGAGCGGTGGTACCTGCCCCCTGGCGGTCGCGGTCCGCCCTAGCGGTAGAGCGGCGGCGCCGCCGGCTCCCGTGGGCGACGGCGCGCCGCCTCTCCGGCGGCCGCCCGCGCGGCGGGGTCGGCCGGTCAAGGCGCGGTGGCGTCCGCGTCCTGCCGGCCACGGTCCGCCCTACCGGTAGAACGGCGGCGCCGCCGGCTCCCGTGGGCGACGGCGCGCCGCCTCCGGCAGGCTGTCGGCGTCGGCCCGATGGTGCCCGTCGCCTCGAACCCCACCGTTCCCCCCACCCACCCCCTCCGGCGCACCAAAGGCGAACCGAACCACAAACCTCAGTATTCTCGGACACATCAGTCCGACGGCGGGGCGTCCCCGAGCCCGGCGGCCCGCCCGCCCGCGCCGCACCGCGCGCCCGCAGCCGCGCCGAACCCCCCTTGGAGCCTTCTATGAGCCAGCCCGCCGCTTCCGGCGACCCGCAGAGCGCCGCCGACGCCCTCGACCTCTCGGTGCCGCACTCGGCGCGGGTGTGGAACTACTGGCTGGGTGGCAAGGACAACTACGCGGCCGACCGCGCGGCCGGCGACGAGGTGCTGCGCACGCTGCCCGACATCGCCGACGGCGCCCGGGCCGAACGGGCGTTCCTCGTCCGCGTCATCCACCACCTGGTGGAGGAGGCGGGCATCCGGCAGTTCCTCGACATCGGCACCGGGCTGCCGACCATGAACAACACGCACGAGGTGGCCCAGCGGCTCGCGCCCGAGTCCCGCGTCGTCTACGTCGACAACGACCCGCTCGTCATGGTGCACGCCCGCGCCCTGCTGACCAGCAGCGACGAGGGCGCCACCAACTACATCGAGGCCGACCTGCGCGACCCGGAGGCCATCCTGGCGGCGAGCGCCGCGACGCTCGACTTCGACCGGCCTATCGGCCTCATGCTCCTGGGCGTGGTCAACCACCTCGTGGACACCGAGCAGTCGCTCGCCGTGGTGTCCCGGCTCGTCGACGCCCTGCCCCCGGGCAGCCACCTGGTGCTCACCCACTCCACGGCCGAGGTCCACGGCGAGCCGATGCTGGAGGTCATGCGCGAGATGAACGAGCGCGGCGGCACCCCCATCACGGCCCGCAGCCGCAAGGAGATCGAACGCTACTTCGACGGCACCGAACTCCTCCCGCCGGGCGTGGTCTCCTGCTCCCGCTGGCGCCCCGAGACCACCGACATCGGCGCCCCCGCCGAGGTCTACCTCTTCGGCGGCGTCGGCCGCGTCGGCTGACACCCACCCACCGGAGGGCGGCGCCCGGGGCGCGGCGGGGTCACCCGCGCAGGGCGAGGAAGTGGATCGGGGAGTTCGGGGTGAAGCCGATACGGGGGTACACCGGCGCTCCGGCGGCGGTGGCGTGCAGGGTCGCGCGGGTCAGCCCGGTGCCCCGGCCGCCCTCGTACAGCGCCTTGCGCGTGACCGCCTCGCCGTAGCCCCGGCGCTGCCAGCGCGGGTCGGTGGCGACGAGGGCCACGAACAGGCGGCCGTCCGCCTCCACGGCGGCGGCGCAGGTCACCGGTTCGCCCTCGCGCAGGCCCAGGTAGGCGTGGACCCGGGTCCTCCACAGGCGCGAGCCGGCGAGTCCGTCGCGGCCGTCCTCCAGGGCGAACCCGTAGGCGCGCGAGTTGAGGTCGGCGTAGGCGAGCACCTGGTCGTCGGTCGCCACCCGCGCGAAGACGAGGTCGGGGTGGGTCGGCTCGGGGAGGGGCGGCAGGTCGCCGGCCATCCCGGTGCCGGGGAAGGCGTAGGCGAGCCCGGCGCGCTCGGCGGCCGGGTGCAGCGCGGCCCGGGCGTCGCCGTCGAGCAGGTCCTCGAACAGCCACAGGAAACCGGGGTGGCGCTTCGCGCGCATGATGTCCGCCGCCCGGGCCAGGTCCCGAGCCAGGGTGTCGGGGCCCACGCCGTCGGTGGTGAGGGTGACGCAGTTCCAGAACGGGAACCGGCAGTCGGCCCAGCGCACGGCGATCCCCGGAAGGTCCCGCACGTCGGCGCCGGGATCGCGGTCGAGCACCATGGCCCGCCAGACCGTGGCGAGCTGCTCCACCGATTCGACGGATTCCGGGTGTCCCATCGTCGCAACCCCTTACACGGTCGAACGGGCGCAGAACCGAGCGCGTCCGAGTATGCCGCCTCCCGCGCCCCGCTGTCCGGCGATCCGCCGCACCCCCCGTCCCCCTGCCGCCGACCCGGACGGCGGTCGGGGCTCCGGACGACCGGGCGGACCCGGCCGCGCACCCATGGAGAGAACGCGCAGGCCCCATACCCGGCCCGGTCCGCAGGGGCCGTCCGGGGCGGCGGAGCGCGGAGCGAGCCGGGGAGGAAACAGCAGATCGGCAGATCGGTCCGGCTGTAGCCGAGAACGGTCAGCCCTCGGGGATTCCGGAGCCCTTCTACTACCGTGGACACGGCACGTGCACCTCACCGGTAGGGCAGCGCCCCTGCCCAGGAGAGAACACGTCGTGACCGAACTCCCCGCGTCCGTGCGCTGGCTGCGCGCCCTCCTCTACGTCTCCGGTGGGCTGACGCTGCCGATCGCGGTGTCCATGCTGATGCTGACCGGGGTCTCCGCCTACGAACTCGGCTACAACGCGGTGGCGTCGCTGCCCGGGGTCGTCCAGATCCTGCTGGCGGTGTTCATCCGCCGCAACGGGCGCGTGGTGTTCTGGTCCATCCTCGGCGTGGAGGTCCTGATCGCCCTCTACGCCCTCCTCTCGCTCGGCGGCGACGGGCGTCTGGGCCAACTCATCCTGCCCGTGGCGATCCTCGTCCTCCTCCTGCGGCCCAGAGCGCGCGCCTTCTTCCTCCGTTGACGACGGAGCGGAATCCCAGCGCCGCGACGCCCGGCGGCGGCTGGGGGCACGCAGCGGGGGCGGCCATGGTAGGGGATCGGCGCATCGATCCGGGCACGCAGATCCGTATCGACGTCCAGGAAGGGGATGAGTGCTCCGATGTCGGTGATCCGTTCGTCCGACCCCGACTTCCGCGTCTGCCGGATCGACTTCGCGACGCTGCTCGACATCCAGGCGGAGGCGGAGGAGCGGGGCTGGGCGACCCGGTGGTCCTCGTCGGACGCGCTGCGCGGCCAGGTCAAGGAGGGGAGCGTCCTCCTCCGGTCGCTGCTGCGCGAGGAGCGGGGCGGGGAGGTGCGGGCCTACCGGTGCCTCGCCCTCTTCGCGTCCGCCGAGGACAGCGGCGGAAGGATCGCCACCATCGACGTCGCCCCGGCCAGGTTCGCGGCCTTGGAGCGGATCGACCGCGACCCCGACGTCCGCACGGCGCTCGCCCGGCTTTTCACCCTCGCGGCGGGCGGCATCTCACCCATCACGAAGAGGTGACCGGGCGCCCCCGAGCCCGCACGACGCACGGCCACCGGACGCCGGACGCCGGACGGCCGGACGCCCGCGCCCACCCTCCGACGCCGGACGCTCACGCATGCACCCGCCCTCGAACGTCAGGTGCCCGTCGGCTTCTCCCCGGATGCCCCTGTCCACAGGCCGTTCAGGCTCGGCCACGGCTCTAGCAGGGCACGGTGTCATGTCGGCATGCGTCCGCCACCATTTGAGGTCTTTGTGCCGTTTGCCCCATTCGAAAGAAGTGGTCAAAAACCGGGATGTCGTAAGGTGAAGCCCCAGGTCATCAAGACTGCTCCCCGCGCACGCGGGGATGAGCCCATCACCATCGAGACCGACTTGGCCGAGGACACCTGCTCCCCGCGCACGCGGGGATGAGCCCTCTATATGCAGCAGTAAATCAAAGGAGAGTGTCTGCTCCCCGCGCACGCGGGGATGAGCCCTATTTCAGTGCCGGGATTCGGCGATACTCCTACTGCTCCCCGCGCACGCGGGGATGAGCCCCGCTTCCGTGCGCTCCTGCTCCAGGGCCAGCACTGCTCCCCGCGCACGCGGGGATGAGCCCTCCGCAATGACAGCCTCGGTCTCGGGCGTGGTCTGCTCCCCGCGCACGCGGGGATGAGCCCGCGCTGGCCAGCTCCTTGCGCTTGGACTGCACCTGCTCCCCGCGCACGCGGGGATGAGCCCGGGCGGGCGGGCGCCGGCGCCCCCTTGGTCTGCTGCTCCCCGCGCACGCGGGGATGAGCCCCAGGCGTAGGCCACGATGCCCACCACAGCCGCCTGCTCCCCGCGCACGCGGGGATGAGCCCTCCGCGATCTGCTCGGCGCTGACGCCGGCGACCTGCTCCCCGCGCACGCGGGGATGAGCCCGACAACACGAGTTCAGCGACGCCGTCTTCCAG
>NZ_BCRK01000017.1 GCF_001552555.1 Nocardiopsis trehalosi NBRC 14201
CCCGGCGGTCGCCGCAGGACGGCGGAGGACGCCGGAGGTCGCCGCAGGACGGCGGAGGGCGGCGCCGGTCCCGGAAAAAGGGTTCGCCGCGTCCGATCACGCACCGTTAGGCTCCCCGGTGCACCGGGGCGGTGGGAGGGGGCTCATGCCGGACGAGCGGCGTATCAGCGGGTGGCTGCGGGACGACTTCGGGCTGGACGTCCGCCACGTCGTGCCCGTCGGCGGGGGCGCCGACGTGCGCGCCGCCGTCTTCCGGGCCACCACGGTCGACGGCGCCGACCTCGCCGTCAAGTGGACCACCGGCGGCTCCCCGGCCGGCCTCGCGGTACCGGCCTTCCTGGCGGCGTCCGGGATCGAGGGCGCGCCCGCCCCCGTGCCGACCCGCGCCGGGGGCTGGTGGAGCGAGCGCGAGGGCGCCCGCCTGTCCGCTGTGCGCTGGGTGGCCGGGACGCCCGCGCTCGACGCCCCGCTGGGGCCCGCGCACTGGACCGCCTACGGCCGCCTGCTCGCGCGCCTGCACGGCGGCCGACCGGGCCCCGACGTCACCCGGTGGGTACCGCGGGTCGACTACGCGGGCGACGCCGCCCGCTGGGCCGCCGGGTTCGACGCGGTCACGGCGCGGATCGACCGCGCCGAGGCGGCCCCCGGCCCGCGTGCCCTCCTCGGTGCCGGGGCGGGCACCGACCCGCGCGACCCTCTCGTCAACCGCCTCCTCGCCCTATGGGCCCGGCAGCGGCCCCGGCTGGCGGAGCTGCGCGACCGGACGGACCGCCTGGCCGCCCGCCTCGCCGCCGCCGACAGCGCCACCGGATGCGCCGCCGACTCCCCCGCGCCCTCCCCCGCCGACCCGCACGTGCTCTGCCACGGCGACCCGCACCTGGGCAACGTCATCGCGACCGGTCCCGGCGCGGTGGCGCTCATCGACTTCGACGACGCCGTCCTCGCCCCGCCCGAGAAGGACCTGATGTTCGTCCTGGGGCCCGGCGTGCTGTCGTTCGCCCCGGTGGACGACCGGCAGCGGGCGTGGTTCCTCGCCGGGTACGGCCCGGTGCGCCCCGACCCCGACCGGCTCGCCTACTTCCGCTGCGTGCGCGCCCTGGAGGACGCCGGCGACCTCGCCGCCCAGGTCCTCGACACCGCCGCCCACCCCGCCGCCGCCCGCGCCGAGGCGCTCGGCCACCTCGAGGGGTTCTGCTCGCCCGCCGGCCTGCTCGACCAGGCACTGGCCTGACAGGTCCGGGCTGGTGTGGACGGGCTTCCGGACTTGACGACCCGCCCGTTGTCGAGGACGCGGGCGGCGGGCGGGCGTTGCCCCCGGGTCGATCGAGTGGACCTGCTTCTCGGACACGCGGCGGTACCTGCCGCCACCAGGGACGGACTCGCCCTTGGCGGGAACCGTGAACCCGTCGACCTTGACCGCCGCCGAACCCTCGTCGTCCTCGATGGCTGGTCAGAGTCCGAAGAACGACTGCCGGTCTTTTCCAGGCCCGCTCCCGCATCGGTCCGGCTCGGGCACCGCGCCGAGCAGGTCACAGGGGAGCCGGTGCGGCAGGGCGGCGTGCGGGTCGCACCCCCGCCCGGTGCGGGACAGCGCGTGCTCCCCCGGTAGATGGAGAACGACGCGGGCGGCGGACCTCCGGCGGGTGCCCGGAACCGGGACGGCCGCGCCCTCGCGGACGGCCAGGGGACCGCCGTGCCGACGCCCGCCGGTGGAACGAGGCCGGGGGGGCGGAACGGTACCGCTGGTTCCGCCGGGCGGCCACCGGACTCGGCGGGGGGCGGCTACTCCCCCACGGTGCCGTCGATCGCCTCGCGGAGCAGGTCGGCGTGGCCGTTGTGCCGCGCGTACTCCTCGATCATGCGGGTCAGGACGTAGCGCAGCGAGATCTCCTCGCCGCGGTGCTCCACGGTGTCGTCGAGGGACGCGAAGCGGTCCGCGATGACGCGGGAGCCGTCGCACTCCCGCCGCCAGAGCGCGAACGCCGCGTCGGCGTCGGCGTCGGCGACGAGGAACTCGGCGTAGTCGCCGTCGGCTTCGGACCACGGCGACGGGACGTCCTCCCCGTTCAGAGTCCGGCGGAACCAGACGGCCTCGATCGCGGCCATGTGCCGGACGAGGCCGAGCAGGGTCAGCTTCGAGGTCGGCACGGCCGCCCGCCTCAGCTGATCGGCGGTCAACCCCTGGCACTTCAGGGCCAGCGTCGCCCGCTGGAAGTCGAGGAACGCGGTCAGGGATTCGCGGTCGCCGGCCGTGCGGGAGGGCTGGCGGCGGTGGTCGTCCTCCTGCGGGTGGTCGCGGCGCCGCACCGGTCCGGACCGCTGCGCGCTCCCGGCCGCCACCGCCCGGCGGACGAGCACGGCGGCCCCGCCGATGAGCACCGCAAGGAAGAGCAGTGTGAGGAGTTCGCCGGTTCCAAGGTTCATCGGTCACCCGCGTCCGGAAGGGCAGTGGAGGATGTGGCGGAAGTGTCGAGCGCAGTGCGGATGCGACAGTACCCAACGCGGCGGGGTTGTCAACGAGCCCGCGATCCCCGGCCCGCCGTGCCGTGGGTGGCGGCGGAGGGCCGCCCGTGGCCGGCTCCGGCAGGTCCCGGGCCGTGCCGCACACGCCGCCGGAAGCCGCTCTCCGCTGGTACCGATGGCCGGTCCCGGCCTCTGCCACCGGCCCCCCGGATCCGATGAGCGGCGGCGAGGACCGGCCGGACGCGCGACGGCGACGCGGTGCTGCGGGTCGCCGACACCGGGGCCGTACACACCGCCGCGAGCGCCGCCCGGCTCACCGAGCCGTTCCTGCGCTTCGAGGGGCGCACCCGCCGCGACGGCGAGGGCCACGGCCTGGGCCTGGCCCTGGTCTCCCGGGTGGTCGCGGTCCACGGCGGCACCCTGGACCCGCGCCCGCGCGACGGCGGAGGGCTGGACGTCACCGTCACCCTCCCCGGCCGCATGACGCCCCCGGGCCGAGCCGTACCCGGGCGGTAGCGCCCCAGGGCGGCCGGGACCGGGCGGCGCGGGGCGATGTCCGCCGCCCGCCTCCGACCGGGACGCGGTCCACTTCGAACCGGGCGCCGCCGACCTCAGACCGAAGCGCCGCCCGCCTGGGCCGGAGCCCCGTCGACCTCAGATCGGAGCGCCGCCGAAGGAGAGTTCGTTGCCGTCGGGGTCGCGGAAGATCGCCTTGCGCACCCCGTTGTCGTAGGTCTCGCGCTTCGCGGGCTGCAGGCCGCGCTCGGCGATCGCCGCGATGCGGGCGTCGAAGTCGGCGGCGAAGACCGTGTGCATGGCGTGCCCGGCGCGTTCGGGCAGGTGCTCGATGTACACGTACCGGTGCTCGGCCAGCTCCCACACCGCCTCGACGTCGTTGGGGTGGAAGGCCGGTGGGCCGCCGAGCAGGCGCTCGTACCAGGCCAGCGCGGCCGGATAGTCGGCCACGGGGATACCGGCGAAGAGGTCGACGCTCATCCCGCAAGCGTAGGCCGGACCCCCGGCAGAACCCGGCCACCACCCACCCCACGTGTCGGGGCACCCCACCGGCGGTCCCGATGCGGTGCCCCTCGGGGGAACTACACCTCGCCCGCCTTCACGCCGGACACGAGCGCGGCCCACTCTTTCACCGGGAACCCGAGATGCCCGAGTCCGCGGTGCTGCGTGTCGCGCACGTAGACGGCTCGCTCGGTCTCACGCACCTCAAGGCAGTTGGTGGCCCCGTCGCTGTAGGAAGACTTGTGCCACTTCTCAAGCTGCATGGTTCAGTCCCTCGATCTCTCTGCGGATGCGCTCCAGCGACCTTTCCGGACTGTCTGCCGCTGCCTGGAGGGCCGCGTAGAGCATCCTGTACTGCGCTACTTCGGTCTGCGATACGACGACCTGACCCTCTCGCACCGACTCAGCGAACATGACCTCGGGTTCGTCCTGCCGGGTGATCAGCTTGAACGGTCCACTCACACCCGGATGCCCCGGAGCGTCACTCGAAATCACCTGGACTGACAGTCTCCCTGTTTGCACGAGGTCGGCCACATGCTCCAGTTGACGTCGCATGACGCCAACGCCGCCGTAGCGACGACCGAAGATCGTCTCGTCCACGACCAGCCACAGTTTAGGGCTGTGGCGCTCCGCCACACGTTGCGCCCTCTCCCATCGCTGGGCTGCCCTGTGCTCTGCCTCGTCCGGGGTAAGCCATGGAGTGCCGTTGCGAAAGAGCGTCCGCGAGTATTCCACGGTCTGCAAGTGCGCCGGGAACACCAGAACCTGGTACTCGTATACGGCCCATGCGGTGTCGATCAGTTCAGCTAGTTCGTAGCGCCATGCTTCGCGCCCGTCGCCTGTGAGTTCATCCCACAGCCGGGACAACCTGGCGCTACCGAACTCCTTGTCGAGGGCGTCCAACATACGAGAGGTCGGCGCCGACTTACCACGCTCCAAATCGGACATACGCGTCCGAGAGGAGCCGACCCTTTTCGCGATCACGTCAAGGGTCATGTCCGCCGCCTGGCGGAGTCTGCGCACTTCAGAGCCGAAGCGCGCACGCGCACGTACATCATGCTGCATAAATCCATTGCACCACACGCCCCAGCGTTCACGGAGGGATTCCGGAATCTTCCACAGTGGCATGGAAGTCTTTCCGAATAGAGCCGATCGACTTCCGGATCGGATGACCAGGCGAAATTCTGGTTCCGCGAGCGAGGTCCGAGGTCACGGTCTCCCCTGGCACCGCACCAGGGACGGGAGCCTCATGCCTCGCTCCGGAAGGAGAATTCATGTGGCAGGACGACCGACCCTCACCCGCCACGGCCCGTGGAAAAGCTCCCGGCGCCACACCGCCACACGCGCCCGCCGCATCGGCGGCCCTACCCCAGCGGCGGCGGTTCCCCGCCACCCCGTCGTCCATCCGACGGGCGCGCGCGTTCGTCGTGGAGGCGCTGGCGCGCCATGACCTGCACGGCCTCCGCGACGGGGCGGGGATCATCGTCTCCGAGTTGGCGACGAACGCACTACGGCACAGCCGCAGCGGGCGGCGCGGAGGCCACTACTCGGTCACCGTCGCACAGACCGCCACCGGGGCGCGCGTCGAGGTCACCGACGACGGCCCGTGGTCCACCCGCCCCACCGCGCCCGTGGTCCGTGCGAATCCCATCACCGATCCCGAGACCGGGCCTGGGACCGGGATAGGCGAGGGCGGGCGTGGCCTCTTCCTCGTCGCCGCGTACAGCGTCGAATGGGGCACGACCCGCCACACCGACGGTCGGCGCACCGTCTGGGCCGGACTCCGGTCGGGCGGCACCGATGGTTGACCTTCCCGCGTGTCGGCGCGGGCTCATCGTCGTCCACGCCGACGACCCCGACGGCGCCGTCCCGCTGACCGTCGAGGCCGTCCTTCCCCCCGAACACGTCCTGGTCCGCGAACCCCGCACCGAGCAGGCCCGGCACGTGCGCATCCGCGACGTCGTTCCCCTGCACGCCGGGCACCTGTGCGCGCTGGCCCGCGCCTGGCCCGAGGGCACCCAGGTGCTCATCGGCGGCGGCCACATGTGCGAGGTCATCGGGTGGGAGCCGCACCGCTCCGCGTTCGGCCTGCTCTACCTGCGTGACATGGCCGACGGGACGACCACCCTCGCCCACTGCCGCGACGTCGTCCGGACCGTCCCGGTCAACGCGTTCACGCCGCCCCCGCTGTGCCGGGTCGAACCGCGTCCCCGGCCGGCCATCCGGCGCGCGGGTGGGTCCGGGAGAGGGCGGTGACGGGTGGGCTTCCGGTCTCCCGGACGACTCGAGCGGCGCCGCCGTGCGGGCGTACCGCGCGGCGGCGCCGTTCGGTGCCGGGCGTCCGTCAGGGGGCGGGCGTGGTGGAGACCGTCGCGTCCGGGCAGGCGGCGGCGAGGCGGGTCAGCGTGTCGCGTTCGGCCGTGTCCGCGGTGAGGCCCCACCGGACCTTCACGGTGGTCCACTCCGTGGCGTAGCGGCAGTGGGTCTCGGCGGCGGAGGGCAGCCAGGTGGCGGGGTCCTGGTCGGCCTTCTGCCGGTTCTCGCGGGCGGTGACGGCGACGAGGGCGACCGGCTCGCCCAGGTCGTTGGCGTAGTCGCGGCGCCGCTGGGTGGTCCACTCGGAGGCGCCGGAGTCCCACGCCTCGGCCAGCGGGACCATGTGGTCGATGTCCAGGCCCCGGGCGTCGGTGTGGACCTGCCCGTCGTAGTAGGAGGACCACTCCCCGCCGCTGATGCGGCACCGCTCGCCGACCTCGGGCGCCGTGGTGGCCTCCTCCAGGAGCACCTCGGCGCGCGTGGAGCAGCCGTCGCGGTCGCCGTCGGACCAATGCGGGAACAGGTCGCGGTCGTAGCCGTCCCGGCTCTCCTCGGCGGCGGGCAGCGCGGCGACGGCGTCCGCGAGGGGGACCTCCGCGGCCGCGTGCGCGGGCGGCCCGGCGACCAGCGTGCAGGTCACCAGGGACACGGCGGCGCAGGCGGCGGCCCGCCGCAGGGGCAGGGAGCGGGGCATGGCGCCCTCCATTCCTCTATCACGTTGGGTTGTCGCGGAACAACCTAGGGTGTCGACCGGGGAATGTCCGCGACCGCCGCGCGGCGGCCTTCGCGGGCGGGGAGGCGGCCGTCGCGGCGGTCGCCCCGCTCTCCGGCACGGCGCGCGGCCCGGATCGGCCGACGGGGGCCGGGATAGCATCGGGTGGCCGGGCCGCGGGTCCCCGCGGCGCGCCGCACGCGCGGCGGTCCGGCCGGGACGGAGCCGGAGGCGATGCACGGTGGAGGAGACGCTGGCCGCACTGGCCCTGTCCGGCGGGACGACCCTGGTCGGCGCCATGGCGACGTCGGCGTGGCAGGCGGCGTCCTCGGGCGTCGCGCGGCTCTTCGCCCGCCGGGGGGACGACGTCGCGGGCCAGCTCGACGACCACGCGGCCCTCGTCGACCGGGCGCCCGACCCCGATCAGGCGCGGCAGAGCCTCGTCCCGCTGTGGCGGCTCCACCTGGAGGACCTGCTGCGCCGCGACCCCGCCGCAGCCGACGAGCTGCGGGACCTGATCGACCGGGTCCGGTCGCAGTTGCCCGCGACCGAGCAGCGGTGGGTGCAGACCATCGTCGCCAAGGACGGCGGGCAGGCGTTCGGGGCGCAGGGCGGCAACGTCATCGTGCACCAGGCCGGCCCCGACCGGGACCTCCCCGGGAGCGGGCCTTCCGGCACCGCTGTCTGAACGGGCCGTACGCCGCCGTCCGCGCCGCGCCGGATCACTCCTCCCCGCCCCTGATGCGCGTGATCCACGCCCGGAGGCGGCCGGGGCGGGGCGGTACCGGCCCGCCCCGTCCGTCGCTGCCGCCGCCGTCGCGCCGAAAACGCAGCTCCGCCAGCTCGGCGCGGGCGCCGTCGAGGTCCGCCGCGACGACGTCCGGCCGCTCCGCGGCGAGCCGCGTGTACACGCGCACCGCCTCCTCCAGCGCGGCGACGGCACCCGCGCGGTCGCCCTCGGCCCGCCGCAGGCCCGCCAGGGTGCGCAGCACGCGCGCCAGGACGGGCAGGTTGGCCTCCGGGTCCCGGCGGGCCGACCGCCGGAGGACCCGGGCCGCGCGGTCCAGCGCGGCCGCGGCCTCCTCCGCCCTGCCCAGTCCGACCAGCACCGCCGCCAGGTTCTCCGTGGCGAGCGCGAGGGCCACGGCGTGCTCGCGGGGTCCGCGCTCCGCCAGCGCGTCGAGGATCGCCACCGCCTCCTCCGCATGCGCCCGCGCCTCCTCCAGCAGCCCGTCCGCCCGCAGGTTCAGGGCGGCGACGTGGAGCGACGCGGCGACCGGGCGCCCGTCCCCGGACACCGAGCGGAACAGGTCGGCGGACTCCCGTGCGGCGGCGGCCGCCTCCCCGTGGTCGCCCACCCCCTCCGCCTTGTCCGCCAGGTAGCGCAGGGCCAGCGCCAGGTCGCGGCGGTGCCCGTCGGCCCCGTCCCGGGCCAGTCGCCGGTACGCGGCGACCGCCTCCCGCCCGACCTCGGCGGCCTCCCCCCAGCGCCCCATCAGCTCCAGCGCCTGCCCGAGGATCTTCAGCGTGATGGCGTGTCCGGGGGCGTAGGCGCCCGGGTCGTCGCGGGCGAGTCCGCGGTACGCCCGCGCGAACCGGTGGAGCAGCGGGACCGCCTCGTCCCGCGCCAGGCGCCGGTAGAAGTCGGCGCCCTCGTCGTCGGGCAGGCCCGCCGACGCGGCGACGACCTGCCACAGCGTGGCCGCCAGGCCGTCCTCCAGCCGGTTCCCGTCCTGGGCGCGCAGCTCCTCGGCCGCCACCTGCACGGCGCGGGCCGCCTCCTCCCAGCGCCCCAGATCCGCGAGCAGGGCGGCGTCGACGCACAGCACGCCGAGCAGGTCCTCGTCCCTGGTGGGGACGCCCTGCGCCGTCCGGAGGAAGTCGGCGAACTCGCGGTGCGCGTCCAGCACGTCGTCCCACCGCCGCAGCCGCCGCAGGAAGGCGAGGACCGCGAAGAAGCCCTGGACGACGGCGGTCGCGGCGACCACCGCGCCGGGGCCTCGGGCCAGGCGGCGGAGCAGCCCCACGGCCGTGTGCAGGCTCCCCGCCGTGCCCTCGGCGAACCCGTGCACCAAGGAGAGGCTCAGGATCGAGAACAGGACCGCCTCCGCGGCGTCGCGGTCCCCCTCGGGCTCCTGCCGGCCGCGGATCTCCACGGCCTCGGCGAACGCGGTGACGACCTCCTCGATCCGCCCGAGGTTGAGGAGGAGGGCCGCCCGGGCGGTCACCAGGAATTCGAGGTTCGTGTCGTATGCGCGAGGGTCGTCCCGTGGCAGTCGGCGGGCGGCCGCGACCGCCTCCGCGGCGAGTTCCTCCGCCCGGTCGGGACGGGACGCGGCCAGGGCGCCGGCGAGGTTCACGAGCATGTAGGGCACGGTCTCCGCGTGGCCCTCGGGGTCCTGGCGGGCCAGCCGGCGCGCGATCTCGACCGCCTCGCGGGCCAGCTCCGCGGCCTCCTCCGACCGGCCCAGGTACGGCAGGAAGAACGCGGCGCCGGTGAGCGCGGCGGCCAACCCCTCGTCGTACTCGACGGGGTCGGCGCCCGCCAGGTCGCGGCGGGCGCCGACGGCCTCGCGGAAGGCGGCCGCGGCCTCGTCCGGCCGGGTGGAGGAGGGGCGGACGGCGCCGCGGCCGGCGGCGATCGACAGCGCCTCGTCGTGCGGTTCGAGCCCTTGGAACACCAGGGCCATGGCGAGTGCGAGGGCCGTTTCGGCGCGGCCGGGGCCGAACTCCCGCGGGTCCGCCGCTGCGAGGCGGCGGTAGCGGCCCAGCGCGTCCGCGTACACGGCGACGGCCTTCTCGTTGCGGCCGGCCTGGTCGAAGCGCGCGCCGAGGCCGACCAGGATGCGGGCGCGGGCGGCGTCGTCCGCCGCCGCGGGCAGGCGGTGGGCGGCGAGGCGCTCCACCAGGTCGGCGGCCGCGACGGCGAGGTCCCCGGTCGCCTTGTCCGGCAGCAGGGCCTCGACCGCTTCGAGCGAGGCGGCCAGGTGCGGCCAGCGCTCGCTCGCGCTGCTGAGGAAGACGACGGCGCGCGCGGCGAACGGCGGCGGGCCGCCGCCCTCGGCGGGGGTGAGCAGGAGCCGGGGGGCGTCCGCGGTCCAGGCGTCGGCCGGGTGGTCGGGGTTGTCGTGGCCGGGGAGGCACAGGGCGATGAAGTCCTCCGCCAGGCGGTCGGGGTAGAGCGGTTCCAGGACCGTGCCGGGGTCGGCGGGCGGATAGCAGGACGTGTGGTCGGCGAGGACGCGGTCGGCGCCGGGGCCCAGGCCGACGGCGGTCAGGACGCCCTCGGCGTCCCGGTGGCCCATGGGCCCGGTGAGGGCGGCGACGAACGCCGCCCGCGACAGCCGGGTGACGGCGTGGGCGGTCTCGGCGGGCGCGCGGTGGCGGTCGCCCCCGGTGCACAGGTCGTGCCAGTGGGCGCGCTCCCGGCCGAGCAGGTAGGTGGTCAGGCCGGTCATGGTGGCGGGCGGGGGACGTGAGGCGGAGCGGGCGTGGCCGTCGACGGCGACCAGCGCGGCCATGTGCACGGCCAGCGTCAGCCCGAAGTCCGGGTGGGCCAACCCGTCGGGCGGGGCGATCGCCTCCGCCGGGACGCCGTAGTGCTCCGCGAAGGCGTCGCGGGCGGCGCGGAACATGCGCGGCCGGGCGTCCCGCCCCTCCCACCCACCGGGCAGCGGGGGCAGGGCGCGGACCGACGTGGCGGCCTGGACGCCGGCCAGGGACGCGCGGACGGCCGACCACGCGTCGCGGCCGCGCGCCAGGAGCAGCACGCGGGCGGGGCGGGCGGGGTGGTGCAGCACGGCGTTGCTGAACAGCCAGGTCAGGTGGGCGAGGGGCCACCGGTCGGCGTAGTCGGCCACGAGCAGCACCCCGCCGTCCGGCGTGGGCCGCAGATCCTGGCCGCCGGGTGGCGGCAGCGTGGCGCCGGGGCCGTGGACGGCGGTGACGGCGCGCCACCCGTCGTCCTGCGACTCCCGGGCGAACCGGTCGGCCAGCCGGCTCTTGCCCTGCCCGCCCGGGGCGTGCAGCCAGCGGACGGCGAGGCGGTCGGCGGAGTCGCGCCAGCTCCGCAGGTCGGCCAGCTCCTCCTCGCGGCCGGTGAAATCCACGACGGCGTACCGGGCGAGCAGCATGCGGCTGGGCGACTCCCGCAGCCACCGGGAATCCGGCGGGGCCGGCGGGCGCCGGTTCTCCAGCACGTACAGCGGGGTGCCGTCGCCGAAGACGTGGATGTCGGCGCCGATGGCGCCGTAGGCGAAGCCGTCGACCGCGTGCACGTTCTGCCGCGGGTCCGCGGGATCGGGCGACCGGGGGTCGCCGGGGAGGGAGGGGAACAACGGGCGCCCCCATCGTCGGAAACGCCCCCGGCCGGAGGTGCGGGGCGGTGCGCCCGGGCCGGGAGGGGGATGCGGATGGACACGGGTGTTCGGCCGGTCTCCGGACGCCGCTGTCCGGTGCGCCGCCGCACGCACGGAGGGTCACGCGCCGGGCACGCTCTCCCCCTCGCGGTCACGCTACCGGAGCCGGCCGGCCGCGCCCGGTGGCGAAGCTGTCCGTCTCCGGCCACACGCCGCCCCGCTCCACGGAGCGCGGGCGCGGCTAGGGGGTGACGGTGAGGCAGGGCAGGGGTTCGGTCCAGTGGGACGGGTCGCGGAGGACACCGGTGGCCGCGCTCACGAAGGCCGGCCCGGCCGGCCGCCACCCCGCGCCGGGGGAACCCGCCCAATCGACCGGCGCGCCCAGGTCGGCCCAGCCCCGCGAGGGCTTCGCGCTGTGGCCGGTCGATCGGCAGCGACGGGTCGACCCGGACGCCGACCGCGCCTCGTGCGGCCCCGATGAGCACCGGACTGCCGCGCGCGTTCCACCGGAACGAGAGCGCCGTCCCGTGGCGGGACAGGTCCGCGACGCGCGCCGCGTCCGCGCCGTGGTACCCGTTGACCTCCAGCAGGGAGACGTGGGCCCCGGCCCGCCGCACCGCCACACCGGAGCAGACCGTCCAGCCCACGCCGAGTTCGGCGATCCCCGGATGGTCGGCCGGCATGCGCGCGTAGAGGTCGCACAGGTCCACGGCGGCGGGCGCTAGGTTGGGCCGATGCGCCGACCGGAGCCGCCGCCACCGTACTGGAACACCAACGTCGCCCGTCACCCGGGGATCCTGCGCGCCGTCCCCGAGGGGTGCCGCGACGCGCTGGACGTGGGGTGCGGGGACGGCCTGCTGGTGCGCCGGCTCGCCGAGCGGGCGGAGCGGGTGACCGGGATCGACGCGTCACCCGCGATGATCGCCCGCGCCCGCGCGCTCGCCGCCGGCCGCGACGGCGTCGGCTTCGTCGAGGGCGACTTCCTGCGCGCCGACCTGCCCGCGGCGGGTTACGACTTCGTCTGCTCGGTGTCGGCGGTCCACCACATGGACTTCGCGGCGGCCCTCACCCGCATGCGCGGTCTGCTGCGCCCCGGCGGCACCCTGGTCGTGGTCGGCCTCGCCCGGGAGGCGAGCCCGGCGGACTGGGCGGTGGTGATCGCGGCGGCCCCGCTGGTGCGGGCGGTGAAGGTGCTGCGCCGCGCGTCCGGCCCGGCGGGGATGCCCGAGGCGGCACCCCCGCTGAGCTATGGGCAGGTGCGGGCGGCGGCCCGCCGCATCCTGCCGGGGGTGCGCTACCGCCGGCACGTGCTCCGCAGGTACTCCCTGACCTGGGTGAAGCCCACCGGCCCGAGCTGAGCCCGCCGGCCCCCGGCCGCCGGAACCGGCTAGGGCCCGTTCCCAGGAGGAGGCGACACCCCGGCCGATCCGGATCGTCGGACCGGGTGCGCGACGCTCGGCACCCGGCCGTCGGCTCACCCCCGGGAGGAGTCGTGGCATCCGCACGGGTGGTCGGCCGCGCCGTAGCCGTCGCTGAGCCGCATCCAGGAGAACGCCGGTTCCTGCGGTACTCCGGCCGGTGAGTTCTCCCAGTCCTCCTGCCGCCCGAACGGGGTGAGGTCGAGGAGGTCGAAGACCATCATGAAGGGCTCCTCGCCTCGGGCGTGGGTCGACCAGGTGTGGAAGACGCGGTCGCCGCGACGCAGGAACACGCTGATCGCCTGGCGCTCCTCGCCGTCGACGGTCGCGCCGAAGTCGGTGTTGAACCCGTCGCCGACGGTCGAGTACCACGGCAGGCGCCACCCCATGCGGTCGCGGAAGGCGTACAGCCGGTCCACGGGGGCACGGGAGGTGAGCGCGAACGCGGTCCGCCGGGCGTGCAGGTGGGAGAGCGGGCCGATGTGCTCCGCCATCATCGAGCACCCGTCGCAGCCTTCGTTCCAGTCGGGGGCGAACATGAAGTGCTGGACGATGAGCTGCGGATGCCCGCCGAAGAGGTCGAGCAGGGTGACGCGCCCTTCCGGCCCGTCGAACGCGTAGTCCGCGCGCACTTCGACCATGGGCATGCGCCGGCGCGCCGCGCTGATCGCGTCCTTCATCCGGGTCAGGGCCTTCTCCTGCTGCAGCAGGACACCTCTGGCGTCGTTCCACGTGGCGCGGTCGACGATGGGCGGCCCGGCGTGCCCGGCGTTCACCGGTGGAACCCTTCGCGCAGGTTGATCCCGTGCTCCAGCCAGACCTTGAGCGCGGCGAGCATGCCGGTCCATCCCTCGCAGTTGCCGAAGGCGGCTTCGGCTCCCTCGGGGGTCGGCCGCCACGAGGTCTCGGTGATCGTGACCAGGGTCCGCGCACCGGCGTCGATCGGCTCGAACTCGAAGACCACCCTCGTCGTGCCGCCGGTGCCGGACGCCGCCCGGCCGCCCCACTCGACGACGATCCGGTGCGGTGGGTCGGCCTCGACCACCGCGACGGGGAAGGCGCCGGGGAAGTCGGCGAAGTCCCAGACGACCTGCTCGCCGGCCTTCAGGCGCCCTCGGGCGCCGCCGGTGGCGAAGTACCGCGAGAGCTGCTCGGGGTCCGCCACGGCCTCGTACACCTGCGCGCAGGGACGTGCGACACGCCCCGACACGGTGAACGAGAGCTCGTCCAGTACGCCATCAGGTTTCATGTTGTAAACTTATAACATGAAACCTGATGGCGCCAAGGACGCCGACGACGATCGGGTGTTCAAGGCGCTGGCCTCGCCGGTGCGCCGCCGCATGCTCGACGAGCTGAGGAAGGCCCCCCACACCACCGGATCGCTCTGCGCACTCCTGCCCGAGCTGGACCGCACGACGGTGCTGCAGCACCTGCGGGTGCTCGAACGCGCGGAACTGGTCACCGGACGCAAGGTGGGGCGCGAGCGCCACCTGTCGCTCGCGCCGCTGCCGATCAAGCGCATATACGACCGCTGGATCAGCGACTACATGACCGCCGCGGTCGATCTCCTCGACCGCCTGGACACCGACTGACGACGGCCGACGCCGGCCGGCACCGCCGACACACCTCCTAAGCGGGCGCCCGGGAGGTGTCGGGGGCCGTCCACAGGCCGACGATCGCGTCGATGAGGCCGGTGGCGAGGTCCTCCCAGCTGGGCTGGAGGGTGGCGGCGTGCGCGGCGAGGGCGCGCTCGCGGTCCGCCGCCATCTGGGTGATGAGGTGGCGCGTCATGGCCGACCGCTCCTCGAACACCCCGGGGGGCAGGTCGGGCAGGCACCGGCTCATCCCCTCCCGCAGCGCCCGCATCGACGGGACGGCGGCGGAGACCTCCTCGGTCGTGAGCGCGTAGAGGGCGGGGTCGGCCGTCACCTGGGCGATGAACCGCGCGTACCAGCTCGGGTGGCCCAGGGTCGCCAGGTGGCGGGTGGTCGGGCGGACCGCGCAGGCCACCCAGTCCCGCAGGCCGGCGGAGTCGTCCATATCGGCCAGCAGCCCGTCGCGGATCGCCTCGATCCGCTCGGCGTGCCGGCGCACGATCGCGCAGATGAGGTCGGTCTTGGTGCCGAAGTGGTAGGTGACCGCGGCGTTGTTGCCCTGCCCCGCGGCCTCGCTGATCTGGCGGTTGGCCACCGCGTAGAGCCCGCGTTCGGCGAACAGCCGCTCCGCCGCACCCAGCAGCGCCTCCCGCGTCGCGGCCGCCCGCTCGTCGTGCCTCGTCCTGCCCGCCATCAGCACCATCCACCACACGGGGCCTCGTTCCCCCCGCGGCCGCCGGCCCGGACGCCGCCGCGGGGCCCCGCCCGACCCGGCGGGGTGGAACGGAAGCCTACGCAACCGCAGGCCGCACCTTGGAACGGGGCGCGCGCCGCCGCGCGCCGGCCGCCCCGGAATAACCGCGAGCCTATTTATCACACCCGTGATAAAGTCCGCGCATGCCACATCTCGACGTCGCCTCCGTGAGCCACGCGCTCCCCGACGGCCGCCCGCTGCTGGACGAGGTGTCCTTCCGCGTCGGCGAGCGCGACCGCGTCGCGCTCATCGGCGCCAACGGCGCCGGCAAGACCACGCTGCTGCGCATCGTCACCGGCGAGATCACCCCGGACTCGGGGACGGTGTCGCTGAGCGGGAGCCTGGGCGTGATGCGCCAGTTCATCGCGGGCGGCACCGTCCGCGAGCTGCTGCTGTCGGTCGCGCCGCCCGCCGTCCGCGCGGCCGCGGCGGCGCTCGACCGGGCGGAGGCGGCGATGGCGGCGCGCGGCACGACCGCGTCGCAGGTCGCCTTCGCGTCGGCGCTGGGCGCGTGGGGCGACGCCGGCGGCTACGACGCGGAGGTGCTGTGGGACGTGTGCACCACCGCCGCGCTCGGCGTGCCCTTCGAGCGGTGCCGGGACCGCCCGGTCTCCACGCTGTCCGGCGGCGAGCAGAAGCGGCTGGCGCTGGAGGCGCTGCTGCGCGGGCCGGACGACGTGCTGCTGCTGGACGAACCAGACAATTTCCTGGACGTCCCCGGCAAGCGCTGGCTGGAGGACCGGCTGCTCGACACCGGCAAGAGCGTGCTCTACGTCAGCCACGACCGCGAACTGCTGGCCCGCACCGCCGACGCCGTCGTCACGCTCGAACTGGGGGCGGCCGGCAACACCGCCTGGGTGCATCCGGGCGGCTTCGCCACCTACCAGCGGGCGCGCGAGCAGCGGTTCGAACGCCTTGACGAGCTGCGCCGCCGCTGGGACGAGGAGCGCGCCAAGCTGCGCGCCCTCATGCTCATGTACAAGCAGAAGGCCGCCTACAACTCGGACATGGCGTCGCGGTACCGGGCCGCGCGGACGCGGCTCGCGCGGTTCGAGGAGGCGGGTCCGCCCGAGGCGCAGCCGCGCGAGCAGAACCTGGCGATGCGGCTGCGCGGCGGCCGCACCGGCAAGCGGGCGCTGGTGTGCACGCGGTTGGAGCTGACGGGGCTCATGCGGCCGTTCGACCTCGAAGCCTGGTACGGCGACCGGATCGCGGTGCTCGGGTCGAACGGCTCGGGCAAGTCGCACTTCCTGCGCCTGCTCGCGGCGGGCGGCACCGACCCGGGGCCGGAGCACGCGCCCGTCACGGGCATGGAGGTCGCGCCGGTCCCGCACACCGGCGCCGCCCGGCTGGGCGCGCGCGTGCGGCCGGGCTGGTTCGCGCAGACCCACGGCCGCCCCGACCTCGCCGACCGGACCCTGCTGTCGATCCTGCACCGGGGCGACGGGCACCGGGCCGGGATGCCGCGCGAGGACGCCTCGCGCGCGCTCGCGCGCTACGAGCTGGCCCGCTCCGCCGAGCAGCCCTTCGGCTCGCTGTCCGGCGGGCAGCAGGCGCGGTTCCAGATCCTGCTGCTCGAACTGGGCGGCGCCACCCTGCTGCTCCTGGACGAGCCCACCGACAACCTCGACCTCGCGTCGGCCGAGGCGCTGCAGCAGGCGCTGGCCGCGTTCGCGGGGACGGTGATCGCCGTCACGCACGACCGGTGGTTCGCCCGCGACTTCGACCGCTTCCTCGTCTTCGGCGCCGACGGCGAGGTCCGCGCGTCGGACGTGCCGGTGTGGGACGAGGCCCGCGTCGCACGCGAGAGGGGTTGAGGATGCCCGCGCGCATCGACCCGGGGCAGCGGCGACGGCACGTCGTCGGCGCCGCGTTCCGCCTGGTGGTGGCCGAGGGCATCGACGGGCTGTCGCTGCGGAAGGTCGCCGCCGAGGCCGGGCTGAACGTCGGCTCGGTCCGGCACTACTTCGACGGGCACGAGGACCTGCTCGCCGCCGCCGCCGAGGAGGCCGGCGACCGGATGGGCCGGCGGCTCGCCCGCCACCCGGTGGACGGGTTGCGCGGGCTCACCGGCGCGGCGGCGCTCGACGCGCTCCAGGCGCTGGTCGAGGAGGTGCTGCCGGTCGACACCGAGCGGCGGGAGGAGGCGATCGTCGTCCTGGAGCTGATCCTCGCCGCGCGCACCCGGCCGGTGTTCCGGCCGATCTCCGCGCGCATGGCGGCGGACCTCGGGCGGGTGGTCGCCGACGCGCTGGCCGCGCTGGGCGTCCGCGACCCGGAGGGCGCGGCGGCGCAGGTGACCGCGCTCATCGGCGGGCTGACGATCGACACGGTCACCCCGCACGGCTCCCTCGGCGTCGACCGCCTCCGCGCCACGCTGCGCGCCCACCTGTCGATGCTCCTCGCCCACCACGGCGACCGGTGAGCCGCCGTCCCGCCCGCCGCCGGACGCGGGCGGGACGGCGGGCGGGACGGCGGCCGGGCGGACCGACCGGCCGGGCGGGCTCAGCGCCCCCGGGGGAACCCGGCGACGGCGGCGAACGCGGCCTTCGGCTCCCACCGCATGTCCGGGTAGGTGGCGCCGTTGCGGTCCTCGTACACCTTGACGATGCCGTAGCCGGCGAGGTCCAGGTCGTCGCGGGGGTCGCCGTCGGGGCGGTGCACGTGGTCCTCCAGGGCGAAGACGAACACGAAGGCGCTGTCGACCCCCGCCGCGTCGAAGATTTCCAGCAGCTCGCGCACGTAGGCCGCCTGGCCGGCCTCGTCGCGGACGTACTCCCCCGCCAACCGCAGCGGGGCGCCCGTGTCCGGGTCGTACTCGACGATCTCCAGCCCGCGGGCGCCGACGTCGCCGGCACCGCGGAAGGTGGAGGCGCCGAACTCGGTGATGGCCACCGGCCGCCCCTCGGCGACGAGCGCGCGGACGTCCTCGGCGAACCGGTCGGCCGTCTCCGCTGTGCGGTACAGGTCCAGCGAGACGAAGTCGAAGGGGGTCCAGTCGACCCGCTCCAGCGGCACGGCGGCGTAGGTGATCCGGCCGCCGAAGCGCTCGCGGACGGTGGCGGCGGCCCGGCCGAGGAAGGCGTTGATCCGCGCGCCGAGTGCACCGACGTGCTCGCGCGCGCCGCCCGGCCGGGTCAGCGCCGCCACCCGCTCCTCCAGGGTGGCGCCGGGCAGGAAGCCCGCCGCCATGATGCTCAGCTCGGCGCCGGCGACGAAGACGACCTCGGCGCCGCGCCGGCGGAGCCGTTCGGCCCGCTCGGCGCAGTCGGCGAACAGCGGGAGCATCTCGTCGGCGGTGAGATCGAGCGGGTAGGGCGAGAACCACACCTCCAGGCCCAGGTCGGCGGCGATCCCGGCGGCGAGTTCGAGCCGATCGGGGTCGCCGCCGGTGACGCGGACCGCGTCGCAGCGCAGGTCGTCGCGGATGATGCGCAGTTCGCGCTCGACCACGTCCGGGTCGAAGCGCACGCGCGAGACAGCGCCTCTGCGGACCCAGCCGGTGTCGTAGGTGATGCCCTTGGCACGCACGTGCCACGCCCCTTCCATCGGGATTAAGGTACGCGACGTACCTTACTTGCCCCAGGGCCGGGGGCGCCACCATCATGTGCGGGTACGCCGGGTACCGATCGCGGGAAGGGGAGCGCGGACCGTGGCAGGCGACGAGGCGGCACAGGGGGGCGGGCGGACGCGGCGCCGCGGCGCGGCCCTGGAGGAGGCGATCCTGTGCGCCGCGGTCGACGAGCTCACCGAGTCCGGTTTCGCGGGACTGACCATGGACCGGGTCGCCCGCCGCGCCGGGACCAACAAGAACGCGATCTACCGCCGCTGGCCGAACCGCCTCGCCCTCGGCACCGCCGCCTACGGGCGCCTGGCCGCCGCCGTCCGCCCACCCGACACCGGGAGCCTGCGCGGCGACGCCCTCGAACTGCTGCGCGGCGCGAACCGCCACTGGAGCTCACCGCTCGGCGCGATCCTGCGCGAGCTGATGGCGGCGGCGGGCGGCGCCCCGGAGTTCCTCGCCCACCTGGCCCAGCCCGCCGACACCGGGGCGGCGCCGTGGCTGACCGTCCTGGGACGCGCGGTCGCGCGCGGCGAGGCACCCCCCGAGGCCCTCCACCCGCGGGTCGCCACGGTGGCCATGGTCGTCCTCCGCGACGAGTTCGTCGTCCGCGGCGCCCCCTCCGTCCCCGACGACGTCCTGACCGAGATCGTCGACGAGGTCTACCTCCCCCTGATCCGCAGCCGCGCCCGCGGCACCCCGGACTGACGACGGCACAAGGCGGAGCGGCGGGCCGCCGCGTCCACGAGGAGGACCCGGCGGCCCGGTCCGGGCGCACGGACGTCAACCCGTTCTGGATCGCCGACCGCGACGACGGGTGGCGCCTGACCGTCGGCCACCTCGTTCCCGGAGTCGACTTCGTGACCTTCACGGCCAAGGACGACTCCGGGGAGGCGAGCATCTACGTCTTCGACCGGGGGACGGCCTCGGGGTCGTGGGCACTGGGCGAGTATGCGCCGCACGAGGCTTCCTGGGAGACGAGATCGGCCGGCCCCCGCGACCTGTGGGCGGAGATCGGGGCGGCGCGCGCGGTATGGGAGGCGGCCGACCGCCCGGCACGGGACCGCCTGGGGCTGACGGTGACCGCCGATGGCGAACACCGCCTGTGGGCGGACGACCCGGGCCACGTGCTCGCCCTGCCACGCGGGTAGGGCGCCGGCGGGACCGCGGGTCAACGGACCCGCTACCCGCCGGGCATGGCCCCGAGGTCGTCGTCGGTGATCCCCGCAGACCCTCCCGGGCGCGCGGTGGGAGGGAAGGGTGGGGCGCCAGGGGCTCTGGTGCGGGGGGCGAGTGGGGGTGATGATGGCGGGATGGAGCATGGTGCCCCCGGGAACTCCGTTCCCCCCTCCCCCGCGCCCACTGTTCACCGGCTGCCGGTACGCCGGCTCGTGGCGGCGAGCATCGGTAACGCCATCGAATGGTACGACTGGACCATTTATGCGACATTCAGTATTTACTTCGCAACCCAGTTCTTCCCATCGGAGAACGAGGATCTAGCGCGCATCAACACCTTTGCGACGTTCGCCCTCGCCTTCTTCTTCCGCCCCCTCGGCGGGCTGCTGATCGGGCGGCTGGCCGACGTCCGGGGGCGGCGGCCCGCGATGATCCTCACGATCGTGCTGATGGCCGGCGGCTCGCTGGTGCTCGCGGTGCTGCCCACCTACGAGCAGGTCGGCTGGGCGGCGCCGGTGCTGCTGCTGCTCGCGCGCATCGCCCAGGGCCTGTCGATCGGCGGCGAGGTGTCCAACGCCTCCGCCTACCTCGGGGAGATCGCGCCGCCCGACCGGCGCGGCCGGTACTCCTCGTTCTTCTACCTGTCCACGGGCACGGCGGTCCTCATCGCCTCGCTGCTGGGGTTCGCGCTGGCCCGGACCCTGCCCGAGGACGCGCTGCACGCCTGGGGCTGGCGCATCCCGTTCGTCGTCGGCGCCCTGCTGGGGCTGGTGGGGCTCTGGCTGCGGCGGGCGCTCGCCGAGACCGAGGCGTTCGAGCGCGCCGGAGCCCGGGCACGGCGGCTGCCGCACCCGCTGCTGACCACGCTGCGGAGCCACCCCAAGGCGGTGGGCCGGCTGGTCGGCTTCACCATGCTGTCCACCCTCTGCTACTACACGTTCTTCAGCGCGCTCGGCCCCTTCGCGGTGGACTCGCGCGGCGCCGACGACGTCGACGTGTTCCTCGCCCTGTCGGTGGCGACCGCGCTGTTCGTGGCCCTGCAGTACCCGATGGGCGCGCTCGCCGACCGGGTGGGCCGCCGGCCCCCTCTGCTGGCCTGGTCGGCGGCGACCGCGGTCCTCATCGTGCCGCTGTCGCGGCTGGTGGGCCCGGACCTGTGGGGGCTGATGACCGCGTTCTGCGTCGGCCTCGCCCTGTACACCGCCATGACGTCGATCGCGCCGGCCGTGATGAGCGAGCTGTTCCCCACCGAACTGCGCGGGCTGGGCATCGGCGCCTGGTACAACCTGACGGTCGCGCTGTTCGGCGGGACCGCCCCGCTGGTGATCAGCACGCTGGCGGCGCTGGGCTGGTCGACGGCGTTCTTCTTCTACGTGGCGGCGGCCGCGGCCGTGTGCTTCGTCGTGGTGCTGGCCATGCCCGAGACCCGCGGCACCGAACTGCGCTAGCCGCTAGCCCGGCCCGTCCCCCTCCCCCGGCCCGTCCTCCTCCGGTGGTGCGGCCGCCGCCGGGAACAGGATCATGCTGAGCAGGTGGGGGTCGCGGCCGGGGGCGGGCGGGTGGTGGGCGCGGGCGGCGAGCACGGCGCGGAGGTCGGCGACGAGCCCGGCCAGCTCCTCCGGGCTCAGCCACAGCATGCCCTGGCGGTAGCCGACGGAGTCGGCGGAGGGGTCGGCGCCGTCGCGGTCGAGGTAGGCGTTGAACTCGGCGTGCAGCACGGCCATGGCCGCGGTGAACGCGCGCCGGTGGTCCTCCGGGGACATCGCCGCGGCCGCGTCGGCGTCGATCACCGCCCGTTCGCGGTTCAGCCGGTAGTGGCGCTCGACGGCGCCGTGCACGCGCCGCTCGTCGGCGACCGCGAGGACGCCCGCCTCGGCCAGCAGGGCGACGTGGCGGTACACGGTCGTCTTGGGCACGTCGGGCAGCCGCGCGCAGAGGTCGGCGGTCGTGCGGGTGCGGTCGCCGGACATGGCGTGCACGATGCGCATCCGCACCGGGTGGAGGAGGAGTTCGAGGGTGTCCATCCCCGTACGTTCCCATAACTGGTACCGTTCCCAAAGTTGGAAACGCACGAGGAGGACCCGATGGCCACCCCCACCCCCGCCCTCAGCCCCGCCGCGGTGCTGCCCCTGCGCACCCTCGACCCGGGCGGCCCGGCGGACGACCTCGCCTGGTTGGACGAGCTGGTCGGCGACGCCCGCGTGGTCGCCATCGGCGAGAGCGCCCACTACGGCGCCGAGTCCCACCGGCTCCGCCACCGCCTGCTGCGCCGCCTCGTGGAGCGCCACGGCTTCGGCGCCTACGCCATGGAGACCGGCTTCGTGGAGGGCCGCCTGGTCGACGCCTGGGTACGGGGCGGCGGCGCCCCGCTCGGCCGGGTGCTGGCCGAGGGCACCACCTCGCTGATGGGCCTGTGGCGGGAGATGGGCGCCCACCTGGAGTGGATGCGCGCGCACAACGCCACGGCCGCGCGCCCGGTCGCCTTCCACGGCATCGACATGCCGGGGTCCATGGTGTCCCTGCTGCCCGGACTCGACGCCGTGGCCGCCCACCTCGGCCGGGCCGACCCCGGGCTCGCCCCCGACCCCGCTCTGTGGGAGACCGCCACCGCGTTCGCCCGGCCGTCCGCGTTCACCGCGCCCGAGTCCCTCGCCGCCTACGCCGGACTCGCGCCCGAGCGCCGCGACGCGCTGACGGCCGGCCTCGCCGACCTCGCCGCCCGGCTGGCGCCCCGGCAGCGGGAACTCCGCGCCCGCAGCGGCGCCGCCGCCCACGACCGGGCGCTGCACGACCTGCGGGTGACGGCCGTCCTCGACGCCATGCTCCGCGCGACGGCGCGCGGCGACTTCGCGGGGATGGCGGGGCTGCGCGACGCCGCCATGGCCGACACGGTCGGCTGGATTCTGGAGCGCGAGGAGCGCGTGGTGCTCGCCGCCCACAACGGCCATGTCCAGCGGCACCCGGTCGCCATGCCCGGCGTGCCCGCGATGACGCCGCTGGGCCTGCACCTGGCCGACCGGCTGGGCGGGGAGTACGTGGTGATCGGGACGACCACGGGCGCGGGGCGCACGCTCAACACCGGCCCCGACTTCACCGAGGGCCGGCTGTTCGCCGAGCAGGGGGCGCCCGATTCCGGCAGCCTGGACGCGCTGCTGGCGGCGTCCCACGACGGCCCGTTCGCGGTCGACCTGCGGCGCGCCGCTCCGGACGACGCCGCCGCACTGCGCGCCACCACGCGGCACCGCCACGGCGCCTACTACTCGGAGGTGGCACCGCTGGACGCCTTCGACGCCCTGGTGCACCTGCCCCGGACCACCGCGGCCACCCCCGACCCCGACGCCCTGACGCACGCGCCCGCCGAGGTCCGGGAGGCGTTCGCCCGGTACGCGGCCGAATTCCGCGACGGGGTGACCGCCGGCTGATGGCATGCCGGCCGAGGGCCGGCCCGCTCGGCGACGGCGGCCGCCCGGCGCGGGCCCGCACCTCCCCGGCGGCGCGCGGACCGGCCGGGCGGGGCGGCTGACCTCCAGGGGGCCGGGCCGCTCGCCGGTCCGCTCGGGCCGCCGCCGCCCGGCGCGTCCGCCGGCTAGCGGGAGCGCCGGTCGATGAGGGACGCGATGCCGTCGAGGATGCGGTCGAGCCCGAAGTCGGCCATCTCCTCCGCCGCGTCGGGGGCCGGGGTGGTCGCGGCGAGGATGTACCCGTCGACGACCCCCCGGAGCTCCGGGAAGCGGTCGGCGTCCACGACGGCGTCGAGCGTCCTGGCGTAGGCGTCGTCCGCGTCGCCGCCCGCGGCCGCCGCGCGCGCCCTGCCGTGCGCCAGCTGCGTACGCGTGGCGGCCTCGTTGCGCACGTGGCCGGTCACGAGCGCGATGACCGCCAGCTTCTCCGGCGGGGCGAGGGGGGTGGACGCGAGCACGCGGAGCGCGTACTCGATCCAGGCCAGGTTGCACGGCATGACCGGGAGCCGCGAGACCGGCACCTCCGGAATCCACGGGTGCCGGCGGTAGCGGTCCGCGGCGCCCGCCGCCCACGCGGCCAGCCCGGCCCGCCAGTCGCCGCCGAGCGGGTCCGGAACGTCCGGTTCGCCGAGGGCCGCGTCGGCCATCAGCGCTCATCCCCAAGGCGCTGGGCCACCTGCAGCCGAACCGCATCCTGGCCCGGGCCGGCTACGCCCCCGACCCCCGGACCATCACCACGCGGTGGGGGACGGTGACCGCCTTCCGGTCCGACGCGGCGGTGTGGGCGCTGACCCGCAGGGACCGCGCCGAGCAGCCGCCCCCGATCCGCCTGGCCGCCGCCCTGGAGGGCCTCGGCGGCGGGGCGGACCCGGTGGACGCCACCGTGCGCACCGCCGACACGCTGCTCCGGGAACTGGCGGCCGACCCGCGCTCCTACCTCATCACCCACCTCACCCCGCTGCTGTCGGGCGACGGGGACGCGGCCGGGGCGGTGGCGGAGGGCCTGCGCGCCGAGCAGCACCACTGGTCGGCCGCCTACGGCGCGCTGATGGACCTGACGGGGGCGCCGCTGCGCGCCGGCTGGACGCCGCACCGGGTCGCCCTCACCCTCCAGGCCATGGTCAGCGGCTTCCTGGTGCACCAGCGGGTCCAGCCCGCCGACTACGAGTGCGCGCGCACGAGCGGGCACGGCAAGGTCAGCCTCTTCGCCGACTCCGTGCTGGCCTTCCTCTGCGGCGTCCTCGATCTCGACCGGGACGGCCACCCGCCCCATGAGGCACTGCGCCGCAAGTGGACCACCCCGCACGGCTGAGGCCGCCCCCGGGGACCGGCGCCCCGGCGCCCCTCCCTCGCCCCGCCGCCACGGAGTAGCTCCTCAGTAGTACCGGTACTGGGCATCGTTCCATAGCGCGATCACGGAAAAGCGACGCCTCCGCCGATGCCGTCCCGGAGCACATTGAAAGCGGTGTAGGGAGTCCACACATATGGCACGATCTCACCGTGAGCGCACTTGCTTTCGCCCTATGGGGCCTGTTCGGTGCAGCGGCGGTCGAAGGTCTCCAATTCAACAATGCCGTGCGCAGATTGCAATGTTGGCCGTGGTTAGGCGCCTCCGAACCATCTTTCGGCCCATGGTTGACCTCGGTCTTCATCAGGCTCGGTGTGGGGTCGGGGCTTGCGCTGGCGGCCGGCTCGACCGGGCAGGTATCTGGGGCCTTCGGGGCACTCGCCGTGGGAGTCGCGGCACCCTACATCATCGAACAGCTCAGTCGTTCGGCTTCGGTCGTGAATACGACGCCCGCCGCGATCGAATTGGCGGAGCCCTCAGTTCTGGAACCGGCGATGGAAAATGAACAGATCACACCATCGGCCCCGGTCCAGCCACCTGACACTGGCCAGCGGTCCTCGGGGACGGAGGGTTGACATGGGTACTTCGGCGCATTTCGTCTGGGAGGTTCTGACAGCCCTCCAGCGCAACACCGGGGCGTACAACGACCGCGTTCGTTCAACCGTCCCCACCGCCTCCGCAACACTTTCCGCAGACGATCTCGCCTTGCTGGCGGAGATCGCGTCCGGCGTGACGACCACCGAGGCCGCGGAAAGGTTAGACATCACCTCCCGTGACCTGCGCCGCCGCCTGCGGTCCATCTGCGACCAGCTGGGCGTCGACACACCGATCGAGGCCGTCGTATGGGCTGCGCGTCGCAAGCCACGGGCGACCGCAACACTCGCAAACGAACCCGTACTGGCTCCCGAGCAGACTCGGCTCCTGGCGGAGCTCGCGACCGGCGCGACGCTGCAGACGGTCTCTAGACGGCTCAACCGCGAACCCGAGGATCTGCGGAGCGATACCCGCGAGATATGCAACGTGTTGGGCGTCCGAACACCCATCGAGGCCGTCGTATGGGCAGCTGCGCGAGGACTTGTCTGATCTGACCGGACCCCGCAGATCGCAGTCGACCGCGTGACGTCACCCGGCCCGGGTACGTCCGGAGGGCGGCATGCCCGGGTCCGCTCCGGCGATGCGGCGCGCCCGGTCGAGGGGGCGACGCCGTTTTTGTCACACCTCCAAGGCGTTGAACAGCGGCGCCGCCAAGATCGACAATCGGGACCGGGCGGCGCCGGCACCGCCCGGCCGCCCTTCCCCGTCCGCCCGGGACCGGGCCGGCCACCGCGCACACGAGGGGAGCCGCCGCCCATGGCCGCCGACGGCACCCCCGAACGACCCGACCGGCGCACGTGGCTGTGGCTGCTGCTGGTGAGCGTCGTCGCCACGCAGACGGCGCTCAACCTCGCCCGGCCGCTGGTGTCCTACCGCAGCATCGCGCTGGGCGGCGACGCCGTCGCGATCGGACTGATCACCGCCGCCTACGCCGTGCTGCCCGTTCTGATCGCCGTCCCCATCGGACGGCTGACCGACCGGTCCCGGCGCACGGCGTGGCTGCTCGCGGTGGGGGCGGGCGCGCTGGCGGTGTCCTCGCTGGCGCTCGCCCGCGCCGACGGCCTGTACGCCATCGCGGCGGCCGGAGCGGGGCTCGGCGTCGGGCACCTGGTGTGCATGCTCGCCGGGCAGGGGCTGATCGCCCGGCTGTCGCCCGATTCCTCGCTCGACCGCGACTTCGGCTGGTTCTCCGCCGCCGCGTCCCTGGGCCAGCTCATCGGCCCGGTGCTGTCGGGGGCGCTGCTGGGCGACGCCACCGGATCGGCGCTGCTGGGACCGACGTCGGTGGCGCTCACGGTCGCCGGGGTGGTCGCCGCCGCCGGGCTGGTCCCGCTGGTGGGGCTCGCCCGGTCGGCCCCCGCTCCGCGCCCGCGCCCCTCCGGCGAGGACGGCGACGGCGACGCGGCCCCGGCGGAGCGCCCTTCGACGGTGAGCCTGCTGCGCCGGCCGGGCATGCCCTCGGGCCTGCTGGCGAGCCTGTCCCTGCTGGCGTCGATCGACGTGCTGACCGCCTACCTGCCGCTGGTGGCCGAGAGCCGCGGGATCGCGCCGGCCGTGGTCGGCGTGCTGCTGGGGGTGCGCGCGGCGACGTCGCTGGTGTCGCGGCTGATGCTGTCGTGGCTGCTCAAGCGCTGGTCGCGGGGGACCCTGATCATCGCGAGCACCAGCGGGGCGGGGGTGGCGCTGGCGGTGGTCGCGCTGCCGATCGACGAGCCGCTGGTGCTGGGCGCGGTCCTGGCCGCGGGCGGGTTCCTGCTCGGCCTGGGCCAGCCGCTGACCATGACGATGGTGGTGACGGCGGTGCCCGCGACCGCCCGGGGCACCGCGCTGGCGCTGCGCCTGTGGGGCAACCGCATCGGCCAGGCCGCCATCCCGGCGGCCGCCGGCGCGGTCGCGGGCCTGGCGGGCACATCGGGGGCCCTGTGGTTCTCCTCTGCGGTCCTGCTGGCCTCGGCCGCCTTCGCCCGCCGCTGACGGGCGGGTCCGCACCGCCACCGCGCCGCACGCCCGGCACCCGCCTCGGGCGCGCCGGCAGCCCGCCCCCGCCCGGGCCGGCGCGGCGCCGACCCGATGCGGCTTCCTACCCGGCGAGGGCCTCGGTGATCTGGCGGGTGGTCTGGGCGGCGACCCGGGGGTCGGTGGCGGCGTAGGCGGTGTGGGCGGCCAGGCCCGTGGTCAGCGCCCAGCCGCGACCCCGGGCCCACGTGGCGTCGTCCACGTCCAGCGCGGCGCGGAAGACCGCGCGGCTGCGGGCCGACATCACGGTGAAGGCGATGGTCAGGTCGCAGGCGGGGTCGCCCACGCCGAGTTCGCCGAAGTCGATGACCGCGCCGAGCCGCCCGCCCCGGGTCAGCAGGTTGCCGGTGTGCAGGTCGCCGTGGAACCAGACCGGGGGGTGCTCCCACGCGGGGGCGGCGAGCGCGGCGTCCCACAGCGCGGTCATGGCCTCGGCGCCGAACTCCCCGCCGAACGCGGCGATGGCCTCCCTGGTCGACCGGTCGCGCGCGGCGAGCGACCGCACGGTGAGGCCTTGGGCGCCGTCCCCGGGCGAGGGGCACCGCCGCAGCGCGGTGAGGAACCCGGCCAGGGCGGTGGCGGCCTCGGCGGAGTCTGCCAGCGCCCCGACGGCGACCGGGTCGCCGTCGAGCCAGCGGGTCACCGCCCACGGCCACGGGTAGCCCAGGGCGGGTTCGCCGACCGCCACCGGCACCGGGACGTCCAGCGGCAGGTGCGGGGCGAGTCGCGGCAGCCATTCGGCCTCCTTGCGGGCCTGGCCGATGGCGCCGGCGTGGCGGGGCAGCCGGACCGACAGCTCCGCGCCCAGCCGGTGGATCACGTGGTCGGAGCCCGCCGGCTCCACGCGCCGCAGGGGCAGGGCGGCCCACTGCGGGAACCGCGCGTCGACCAGGCGCCGGACCAGCGCGGTGTCGACGGCGGGGCGATTGGCGGGGGTGCTCTCGGCGGTCATCGGGGTCCCGGGGGTCGGCCCGCTCCGGATCGGCGGGCGGCCGCGGCCATCCCAACCCACCGGGCGGCGGCCCGTCCACCGGTTTTCCGGTCGCGGGCGGGGCGGAGCGGTGCGCGGCGCCCGGCGGGGCCGCCCCCGCCTGACCCGGACGCCCGGGCGGTCCGAGCTCGCGGCCACGGCCACGGCCCTCCTGCGCGCTGATCCGCAGCTGCGCACAGCGGGGGCCGAACGACGCTCTCCGCGCCGATCAGCTCGAACGGTCAGACCAGGGCAGAGTTCGCGGGTCGGCTTGCGGGCGCCGCCCAGGACCCCCGCCGTGCCAGCCTGCGACATAGGCATAGGTAGGGATAGCGCTCGCTGACGGAAGCCGCCAAGAAACCCCTAGGCGGCGAGGAGAAGGCGCCCGGCGAACACGGTCTGCCAGGTCCAGCCGATCGTGAGCCCGACCCGCTGGACCAGCCCGCCGTGGTCGCGCCAGGGGACGCGCCGGTCGAACGCCGCGCTGGACAGCACCATCGCCGCCGCGAAGAGCACCCCGCTGGCCACCGCGTAGCCGGCCCACGCGGGCGGGCCGGCGGCGGCCGACACGAAGCAGGCCGCGGCGAGGGCGGCGAACCCCGCGAGGGAGAACCCGTCGTGCAGGCTTCCGGCCCCGCTGTGGTGCCGGAGCCGCTCGGGGGTCCCGGGCGGGTAGCCGCTCACCGGATCGGTGCGGAACGCGCCCGCGCCCAGCAGCCCGATCGCCCACCCGCCGACCAGCAGGGCGGTCCAGTGCGACGCTCCGGCCTGCCACAGGCCCACCGCGCCGGCCAGCGTCAGCCCTCCGGCGGCGAGGAAGTTCGCGGTCTGCACCCACGCCCCGGGGCCGAGGGCGAGCGAGCTGACCGGGTGGCGCAGCGGGCGGTAGTCCGGCCGGTGCGCGCCCGCCGCCAGGTAGCCGAGCGTGAACAGCGGGCCGGCGGCCGCGCCGCAGGCGAGGAGGAGGTGAGGTCCCATTCGGTCAACATAGGTTGACGACTCCGTCCGTGTCCACCCCCCTTCGCCGCGCGGACGGCGCCCCGGTCGGCGTCCGGTCGGCGACCGGGCGCCCGGCGCGGTCAGGCGTCGTAGTCGACCACGACCCGCTCCGTCACCGGGAGCGCCTGGCAGGACAGGGCGTAGCCGGCGGCGACCTCGGTGTCGTCCAGCGCGTAGTTGCGGCGCATCCGCACCTCGCCGTCGCGGACGAGCACCCGGCAGGTGCCGCACACCCCGCCCTTGCAGGCGAACGGCAGGTCGGGGCGGTGGCGCTGGGCGGCGTCGAGGACGGGCACGTCGCGGGGCAGCAGGAGTTCGCTGGTGCGGCCGTCCAGCACGACCGAGACCCGGCTCGCGGGCCCGTCCACGGCGTCCTCGGTCCGCCGCACGGGCGGCGGCGGGGCCGCGTCGACGAAGAACAGCTCGCGGTGGACCCGGTCGGCGGGCACGCCGCGCCGCCGCAGCACCGCGCGGGCGTCCTCGACCATGCCGAAGGGCCCGCACAGCCACCAGTGGTCGACCGCCTCGGTGGCGACGAACGCGTCCAGCAGCGCGTCGATGCGCGCGGCGTCGAGCCGGCCGCTGAGCAGGTCGGCCTCGCGGACCTCCCGCGAGAGCACGTGCACCAGCTCGAACCGGGTCCCGTGGGCGTCCTTGAGGTCGGCCAGTTCGTCGGCGAACATCACGGTGTCGGCGCGCCGGTTGCCGTAGACGAGGGTGACGCGGGCGTCGGTGGTGCGCAGCAGGGTGGCGGCGATCGACAGCACCGGGGTGATGCCGGACCCGGCCGCCACGCACACGTGCCGCCCACCCGCCCCGGGCTCGGGGTGGAACCGGCCGGAGGGCGGGGCCGCCTCGACCGTGTCGCCGGGCCGGGCGTCGCGCACCAGCCAGGTGGAGAAGCGGCCCCCGGGGACGAGCCGCACCCCGACCTTCGGGGCCTCCCCCGCCGCGGCGCAGATGGAGTAGCTGCGCCGCTCCTCGCGCCCGTCGAAGACCCGCCGCAGGGTGAGGGACTGGCCGGGGGCGAACGCGAACGCGTCGGCCAGGCCGTCGGGCACGTCGAGGGTGACGGCGGCGGCGTCCGCGCACAGCGGTTCGACCGCGGCGACGCGCAGCGGGTGGAAGGCGGTCCGGCGGCGCCCGCCGGCCGGGCGGGCGGCCGGGGCGGTGCCGGGCGCGGGCGCTGTCACGGTCAGATCTCCTTGACGTGCTCGTAGGGTTCGCGGCAGGCGCGGCAGCGGCGCAGGGCCCGGCACGAGGTGGCGCCGAACCGCGACAGCTCCTCGGTGTCGGCCGATCCGCAGCGGGGGCAGGCCGGCCCGGGGCGGGTGGTGTGCAGGGTCAGGGGCACCGGCCCGGCGCCCCGGCGCGGGGCGGGGCCGGGCGGGGCGATGCCGTGGGCGGCGAGTCGGCGCCGCCCCTCGGCGGTGATCCAGTCGGTGGTCCAGGGCGGCGCGAGCACGGTGCGGACCTCGGCGCGCGGGAACCCGGCGGCGCGCAGGGCGCGCACGACGTCGGCGCGCATCTCGGCCAGGGCGGGGCAGCCGGTGTAGGTGGGGGTGAGGTCGGCCGTCGCGGTGCCGTCGGGGCCGACCGCCACGCCGCGCAGCACGCCGAGGTCGGCCAGGGTGAGCATGGGCAGTTCGGGGTCGGTGACGGCGGCCGCGGCGGCGTAGGCGCGCCGCTCCGCGTCGGACCGGTCCTCGGCCGGGGCGCCGCCGGGCGCCGTCCCGCCGGTCGTGCGCCGCCCGGCCGGCGGCCGGTCGGCCCGGGTCCGCCCGCTCGGTGCCCCGCCGACCGGTGCCCCCTGGGCCGGGGACGCCCCGCTCGGCACCGCGTCGGCCGGGGCACGGCCGGGCGCGGCCCCGGGCGCGGTCCCGCGCCGGGTCACCACGTCGCGTCCGGGTGGGCGCGGGCCACGCGCTGGAGTTCCTCCAGCAGCGGGGCGAGGTGCGGGGTGTGGCCGCCGTCGCGCCCGGCCGGGGCGGCGGGCGGGGGCGGGTCGGGGACCGCGAGGGTGGCGGCCTCCAGGACGGTGCGCAGCACCCCGGTGACCTCGTCGCGGACGTCGGCGGGGTCGACGGCCGCCCCGCACGCGGCGAGCCGCCGCTCGACGGGGTGGGCCGTGAACAGCTCGGCGGTCGCCGGCCACACCTCGGCCAGGCCCGCCGCCATGCGGTCGCGGGAGTAGGCGGTGCCGTCGCCGAGCCGCACGGTCCACGCGGCGGCGTAGTCGCGGTGGTAGGCGAGTTCGGCGGTGCCCTTGGCGGCGACCGCGGCGAGGACCGGGTCGGCGGAGTCGGCGAGGCGGGTGAACACGGCCAACCGCCAGGTGGCGGCGACCAGCAGCCGGGCGGTGGAGCGGGCGAAGTCGCCGTTGGGCTCCTCGACCAGGCGGACGTTGCGGAACCCCTCGGGCCCGCGCCGGTAGGCGAAGGCGTCCTCGTCGCGCCCGGTGCCGTCGGCCTGCCCGGCGCGCGCCAGCAGCAGCCGGGCCTGGCCGAGGAGGTCGAGGGCGATGTTGGCCAGCGCGACCTCCTCCTCCAGTTCCGGTGCCGAGGTGCACCACTGGGCGAGCCGCTGGGCGAGGACGAGCGCGTCGTCGCCGAGCATCTCGCAGTAGCGGCCCAGGTCGCGCCCGTCGACGCCGTCGGGCACGGCGGTGTCGACGCCGGCCAGGGCGTCGGTGAACCCGGTGCCGAAGGCCCAGCGGGCGTCGGTGCCGTCGTGGTCGGCGGTCAGGGCGTCGTACACGTTGTCGCCGGTCATCGCGGTCCTCGGTGCGTGGCCGCCCCGCTCAGATGTGCGGGACGTCGTCGGGCAGCGGGTAGAAGGTGGGGTGGCGGTAGACCTTGTCGCCGCTGGGCGCGAAGAACGCGTCCTTCTTGCCGGGGTCGGACGCGGCGATGGCGGCCGACCGCACGACCCAGATGCCGACGCCCTCGTTGCGGCGGGTGTAGAGGTTGCGGGCGGCGTGCAGGGCCATCTCCTCGTCGGCGGCGTGCAGCGAGCCGACGTGGACGTGGTTGAGGCCGCGCTTGCCGCGCACGAACACCTCGAACAGGGGCCAGTCGGCGCGGGCGGGATCGTCGGCGGTCACGGTCGTCCTCCGGGGTGCTTGGCGGCGTGGGCGGCGGCGGCCGCGCGGACCCAGGCGCCGTCCTCGTGCGCGGCGCGGCGGCGGGCGATCCGTTCGGCGTTGCGGGGGCCGTCGCCGGCCAGGACGCGCCGGAACTCCGCCCAGTCGGGTTCGCCGAAGTCGTGGTGGCCGCGTTCGGGGTTCCACCGCAGCTCGGGGTCGGGCAGGGTGACGCCGAGCTTCTCGGCCTGGGGGACGGTCATGTCGACGAACCGCTGCCGCAGGGCGTCGTTGGTGTCGCGCTTGATGCGCCAGGCCATGGACCGCGCGGTGTTGGGCGACTCGGCGTCGGGCGGGCCGAACATCATCAGCGAGGGCCACCACCACCGGTCGACGGCGTCCTGGACCATGGCGCGCTGGGCGCCGGTCCCCGCCATCATGCGCAGCAGCAGCTCGTAGCCCTGCCGCTGGTGGAAGGACTCCTCCTTGCAGATGCGGACCATGGCGCGGGCGTAGGGGCCGTAGGAGCTGCGGCACAGCGGGACCTGGTTGCAGATGGCGGCGCCGTCGACCAGCCACCCGATGACGCCGACGTCGGCGAAGGTCAGCGTGGGGTAGTTGAAGATCGACGAGTACTTCTGCCGCCCGGTGACGAGCCGCTCGGTGAGGTCGGCCCGGTCGACGCCGAGGGTCTCGGCGGCGGCGTAGAGGTAGAGGCCGTGCCCGGCCTCGTCCTGCACCTTGGCCAGCAGGATGGCCTTGCGGCGCAGGCTGGGGGCCGACGCGATCCAGTCGCCCTCGGGCTGCATGCCGATGATCTCGGAGTGGGCGTGCTGGGCGATCTGGCGGACGAGGGTGCGGCGGTAGCCGTCGGGCATCCAGTCGCGGGGTTCGACGCGCCGCTCGTCGGCGACCAGGGCGTCGAACCGGGCCTGCAGCCGGGCCTCGTCGGCCTCCGCCGTGCCGGTGGCGTCGGTCGCGGCGCCGGGCGGCGCGGCGCGGTCGGTCGGCGTGGTCATGGTCCCTCCCCGCATAACCGAACGATCGGTCAGTAATCAGTATCACGCAGCCTCCGCCCGCCGACAACCCCCCGCCGCTCCGGCGGCGCCACCCCCGAGGCGCGCCCTTGACACGCCCCGACACCGCCTGGATTAATCCGGAAGCGACCGAACGTTCGGTAGGCGCACCCGGCCCGGCCCGCGCGCCCCGGCACAGGAGGCGCCATGGCCCCGCGAGAGACGACCACCCCGCCGATCCCCGCCCCGCGCCGCCGCGCCGCCGCCCCCGACCGCTCCACCCTCGACGCCGGCGAGCGCCTCCAACCCGACGACCTGCGCGAACTCCAGCTCCGCCGGCTCCGGTGGACGCTGCGCCACGCCTACGACAACGTCCCGTTCTACCGGGAGCGGTTCGACGCCGCCGGGGTCCGCCCCGAGGACTGCCGCACCCTCGCCGACCTCGCCCGCTTCCCCACCACCACAAAGGACGACCTGCGCGCCCACTACCCCTACGGCATGCTGGCCGTGCCCCGGGAGCGGGTCGCCCGCCTGCACGCCTCCAGCGGCACCACCGGCCGCCCCACCGTCGTCGCCTCCACCCGGCGCGACGTCGACACCTGGGCCGACCTGGTCGCCCGCTCGCTGCGCGCCGCCGGGGCGCGCCCCGGCGACCGGGTGCACGTGGCCTACGGGTACGGCATGTTCACCGGCGGGCTGGGCGCCCACTACGGCGCGGAGCGCCTCGGCTGCACCGTCGTGCCCGTCTCGGGCGGGCAGACCGCGCGCCAGGTGCACCTCATCCGCGACCTGCGGCCCGAGGTCATCATGGTCACGCCGAGCTACCTGCTCACGATCCTCGACGAGTTCGAGCGCCAGGGCGTCGACCCGCGCTCCACCTCGCTGCGCGTGGGCGTCCTCGGCGCCGAGCCCTGGACCGAGGCCATGCGCGCCGAGATCGAGGACCGGTTCGACATCGACGCCGTCGACATCTACGGGCTCTCGGAGATCATGGGCCCCGGGGTGGCGAGCGAGTGCGTCGAGACCAAGGACGGCCCCACGGTCTGGGAGGACCACTTCCTGCCCGAGGTGGTCGACCCCGCCACCGGGACGGCGCTGCCCGACGGCTCCCGAGGCGAGCTGCTGCTGACCACGCTCACCCGCCAGGCCCTCCCGGTGATCCGCTACCGCACCCGCGACCTCACCCGGCTGCTGCCGGGCACCGCGCGCGCCATGCGGCGCATGGACCGCGTCACCGGGCGCAGCGACGACATGCTCATCGTCCGGGGCGTCAACCTGTTCCCCACCCAGGTCGAGGAGGCGGTGCTCGGCGTCGCCGGGCTGGCCCCGCACTTCCTGCTGCACCTCACCCGCGAGGGGCGCCTGGACCGGCTCACCGTCCGGGTCGAGGCCCGGCCCGACTGCCCGGCCGAGCGGCGCGGCCCCGCCGCCGCGCAGCTGGCCGAGGCCGTCCGCACCGCGGCCGGGGTGGGCGTGGAGGTGGAGGTCGCCGACCCCGGCACCCTGGAGCGCTCGGCCGGGAAGTCGCGCCGCGTCGTGGACGACCGGCCCGCCTGACCGGCTCGCGGTGGTGATGCCCGGCGCGCAGCGGGGTAGTCGGAGCCCATGCGCGTGCTCATCACGGGATGGTTCTCCTTCCTCGACGGCGAGGCGACGGCCGGCGACGTGGGGGCGGCCGCGGCCGTCGCGGCGGCGCTGGACGCCGCCGGAACGGCGCACGACACGGCGTGGAGCCCGGTGTTCCGCCCGCGCGGGCCCGCCCTGGTCGACGCCGACCCCGACGCCTACGACGCCCTGGTCTTCGTCTGCGGCCCCGTCCACGGCCACCAGGTGCGCGCCCTGCACGAGCGGTTCGCCCGCTGCCTGCGCATCGCCGTGGGGGTGTCGGTGGTGGACCCGCGCGACCCCGCCGTCCGCGGCTTCCACCGCGTGCTGCCCCGCGACGCGCCCGGCGCCCCCGCCCGGCCCGACCTCGCCGCCGCGGCGCCGCCCGCCCCCGGCGTCCCGGTGGTGGGGGTCACCGCCGCCCCGGACCAGCCGGAGTACGCGCGGCGGTCGGCCCACGAGACCGTCCACGCCCGGTTGGCCGCGTGGCTGGCGGCCAAGGACTGCGCCCGGGTGCCCCTGGACACCCGGCTCGACGGGGACGACTGGTTCCACTGCGCCACTCCGGGCCAGTACGACGCGCTGGTGCGCCGCGTCGACGCGGTGGTGACCACCCGCCTGCACGGGCTGGTGCTGGCGCTGCGCAACGGGGTGCCCGCGATCGCGGTCGACCCCGTGGCGGGCGGCGCCAAGGTCACCGCGCAGGCGGCGGTGTGGGGGTGGCCCGTCGTCACCTTGGAGCGGCCCGGCGACCCGCTGCCCGAGGCCGAGCTGGACGGGCTGTGGCGGCGCTGGCTCGGTCCCGGGGCCGCCGACCCGCTGCCCGGCGGCGCGCCGGCGCCCGCGCACCCCCCGCTCGTGCGCGACCTGCTCGACGCGCTGGGCCGCGACGTCCCTCCCGGCCCGCTGCCGGGCGACGCCGCCGCGCGGGGCGCGGTCCCCGGCCCCCGCCTGCGCGCGGTCCGCGACGCCCCGCGCCCCTCTCCCGGGGGACCGTGAGAGCACGCCGGATCGGGGCGGGAGGGGTCGGGGGGAGGCTCAGCCGGCGCCCAGCAGCGGGGCGAGCAGGGCGGTGAGCACCGCGGCGATGACGCAGGCCCACATGACCACGACCGTTCCGCGCGACAGCGAGTCGCCCCGGGACGGCCCGGGGATCTCGGCGATGCGGGCGGAGTAGTGCTCCAGCCGCCGCGCGCACTCGGGGTCCTCGGCGGCGAGGTGCGCCTCGATGGCGCGCAGGCGTGCGTCGTCGCGTCCCCGGAACCCGGCCATGACGTCCTCCCTCGGCTCCCCCACACGGGAGTCGGGCCGTCTACCCCGGCACCCCGGGCCGTAACACCGCAGGTCCCGGCGGGTCCACCGGGCGGCCGGACGCCCCGGCTCCGGCGTCCGGCGGGGGACGGCCTTGACACGCGACCATGGTTAGGCAAACCTAAGCCCTGATCGTCGGACGTGCGCCCTCCCGCGCCCCTCCGCCCGCCCTGACCCGAGGGATCCCGCGATGCGCCGCCGCCCCGCCCCCGCCGCCCCCGCCGCACTCCGCCGCGCCGCCGCCGCGGCCCTCGTCCTCGCGGCGGCCGCCTGCGGGGCGCCCGCGTCCGAGGAGGGGCCGGCCGGCCCGGCGGACGGCGCGTTCCCCGTCGAGATCGAGCACGAGTTCGGCACCACCGAGATCACCGCCCGCCCCGAGCGCGTGGTCGCGGTCGGCCTCACCGAGCAGGACGCGCTGCTGGCGCTGGGTGTCGTCCCGGTGGGCACCACCGAGTGGCTGGGCGCCTACCCCGGCGAGATCGGCCCGTGGGCGGAGGAGGCGCTGGGTGACGCGGAGCCGCCCACCGTGCTGCACGACGAGGACGGTCCGCCGCTGGAGCAGATCGCCGACCTCGAACCCGACCTGATCCTGGCGCTCTACGCCGACCTCACCGAGGGGCAGTACGACCTCCTCAGCCGGCTGGCACCGACCGTCGCCCAGCCCGGCGGGTACCGGGGCTACGGCATCCCCTGGCAGGAGCTGACCGAGACGACGGGCGCCGCGATCGGCGAGCCCGAGGCGGCCGAGCGGGTCGTCGCCCGGGTCGAGGGCGAGATCGCGGCGGCGCGCGAGGAGCACCCGGAGTTCGCGGGGGCGACCGCGGTCATGGCCACCGACTGGGACGGCTACTTCGTCTACGGCAGCGAGGACCCGCGCTCCCGGCTGCTGACCGACCTCGGCTTCGCCCTGCCGGACGGCCTGGACGCGGCCATCGGCGACTCCTTCGGGGCGACGCTGAGCGCCGAGCGCACCGACATGCTCGACACCGACGCCGTCGTCTGGCTCGACGCCGACCCCGAGGAGCTGCACGCCTCCGACCTCTACGGCGGCCTCGACGTCGTGAGCGAGGGGCGCGAGGTCTACGTCCGCGACCCCGACTACAGCAACTTCATCTCCTTCGTCTCCCCCCTGAGCCTGCCGTACCAGCTCGAACGCCTGGTCCCCGAACTCGCCGCGGCGGTCGACGGCGACCCCGGCACCGCGGTCGCCGACGCCGCCCCCTGACCGGCCCGCCGCACGGGCGGCCGACCGGCCCCCGGCACCCGACCGGTGCGGGTTTGGGGGGTGGGCGCGGGGTCAGCGGAAGGGCAGCGGCCCCTCCCGGGGCCGTCCGACCCACGGAAGGGAGACGCGATACCCATGGCCCGCAAGGTGAAGGACGTCATGACCGCTCCCCCGCACACCGTCACCCCCGCGACGACGCTGCGCGAGGTCGCGGGCGTCATGCGCGACCGGGACGTCGGCGGGGTGGTCGTCGCCGAGGGCGACACCGTCCTCGGCGTCCTCACCGACCGCGACATCGTGGTCCGCTGCGTCGCCGACGGCGGCGACCCCGGGCAGCGTACGGCCGAGGACGTCTGCAGCGGACGGCTCGCCATCGTCGGCCCGGAGGACGACGCCGCCGAGGCCGTCCGGGTGATGCGCGACCACGCCGTCCGCCGGCTGCCCGTCGTGGACGGCGACCGCCTCGTCGGCATCGTGTCCCTCGGCGACCTCGCCGTCGAACGCGACCCCGGCTCGGCCCTGGCCGACATCAGCGCCGAACGCCCCAACACCTGACCGGCACCGGCCCGACCCCGGGCGGGGCGCCCACGCGGCACCCCGCCCGGGGCGTGTCCGCCTCCGGCCGGGCCGCGCCACCGACCGCCTCCGTTCCACGCCCGCCCCCGGCACCGGCACCGGGCACCGGGCCTCCTCCCCGCCTCCCCGGCCACCGCTCCCGCGCCGCACGCGCCGGACGGCACCGGGGCGGCGGCGCGGCGGCGTCTAGACTCGGCCCCATGACAGCGACGACCGAGGGGGCCGCCGGGCTGGGGGTCGCCACCGCGCTGGTGCGCCTGGGCCACCGGGTCCAGCACGTGTTCGCCGACGTGAGCCGCGACCACGGGCTGACGCCGCAGCAGCTCCAGTTGCTGTGCATGCTCATGACCGGTCCGGTGGGGATGACCCGGCTCAGCCGGCGGCTCAACCTGGAGCGGTCCAGCGTGTCCGGCCTGGTCGACCGGGTGGAGAAGCGCGGCCTGGTCGTGCGCACCCCCGACCCCGATGACCGGCGCGCCTGGCGGGCGGCGCTGACCGGCGAGGGCGAGCGGCTGGCCGTCGCGGCCCACGGCGACGTGGCCGCGCGGCTCGACGCGGCCGCCGCCCCGCTGGAGGCCGGCGACCGCGACCGGATGGTGGCGGCCCTGGTCCGCGTCCTCGCGGAACTCGACCCCGGCTGAGTCCGGCGCCGGGCGGCACCGGTCCGGACACGCGGTCCCCGCTCCCGGTCCGGCCGCCCGCGCGCCCCGACCGGGAGGCGCGGCGGCGCCCCGGCCGCGCCGGGCGGCGAGGGCGGGCGGACCGCTTCGCCCGTCCCCGCCCGCGCGGAGCGGGGTCAGCCGGGGTGGAGGACGCTCACGCGGCTCCGCGTGCGGCCCCGCGGTCCGGGGCCGAGGCGCCGGGGGCGGTGGCCGTCCCGGCGTGCCCGGCGCGGTGCCGCACGGTGAGGAGGGCGACCACCAGGCCGAGCACCCCCACGGCCGCCGCCAGCAGGAACAGCGTGGTGAACGCCGCGTCGGCGACCCGGCCGCCCCCGCCTCCCGAGGCGATCACCGCGGCGGCGAGCGCGGTGCCCACCGCACCGCCCACGGTGCGGGCGATGTTGTTGAGGCCGTTGGCGGTGCCCGTGCGCGCCAGGGGCACGATGTCGGCGATCAGCGTGGGCAGCGCGCCGATGACCAGGCCGGTCCCGAGGCCGACCACCGCGTAGAACACGGCGTGCTGCCACATCCGGTCGTGGGCCGCGGCGAACAGCAGCGCCCCGGCCGCCATCAGGCCGAACCCCGCGGTGATCGGCCAGCGCGGTCCCAGGGCGGTGGAGATCCGCCCCACGGCCGTCCCCGCCGGGATGACGGCCAGCGCCCCCGGCAGCATCAGCAGGCCCGTGACGGTCACACTCGCCCCGAAGCCCACGCCGTCCTCCGTCCCGCTCTGCGCGTACAGCGGCAGGGCCAGGTAGAAGAAGTAGGACGCGGTGCCGAAGAGGAACGCGGCGGCGTGCGTCATCAGCATCGGCCGGTCGGTGAACTCGCCGACGTCGATGAGCGCGTCCGGCCGCCGCCGCTCCACCATCACCAGGACGGCGAAGAGGGCGACCCCGAGGGCGAGCAGGCCCAGGACCCGCGCCGACGACCACCCCCATTCCGGGCCCTCGGTGAGCGCCAGCAGCACCGCGACCAGCCCCGCCCCGAGCAGCACCGTTCCCGGGAGGTCGATCCCGCCGCCCGGGGCGCGGGCGCCGGCCGGCACCCAGCGGGCGACGAGCAGCAGGCTGAGCAGCGCCAACGCCGCGCCGAGGACGAAGAGGTACCGCCAGGAGAGGTGGTCGGCCACCAGGCCCCCGACGACCAGCCCGGCGCCCGCCCCGGCCCCGACCACGCCCGACACCAGCCCCATGGCGAACCGCAGCCGCCGGGGCGGCAGCGCCTCGCGCAGGACGGCCATCGACAGCGGGACGACCGCCAGCGCCGCACCCTGGACGACCCGGGCGGCGATGAGCTGGCCGATGTCCTGCGCCGCCGCGGCCCCGGCCATGCCCAGCGCGTAGACCCCCAGCACCGCCAGGAGGACCCGCCGCCGGCCGTACTGGTCGCCGAGGCGCCCCAGCACCGGGGTGAGGACCGCGCTGGAGAGCAGGAACGCGCTCAGGATCCACGCCGCGCCCGCGGGGGTCGTGTCCAGCCGGTCCTCCAGCAGGCCCAGCGCCGGCACCACGACGGTCTGCATGAGCGCGTAGCCGAAGACGGCCGCCACCAGCGCGGCCAGGATCCGGTTCGGGCCCGCGGTGTCGGGCCGGTGCTCCGCGTCCGCGCTCACCCCGCGCCTCCCCGCGCCGCCCCGTCCGAGGACGTCCGTCCGGCCATACGCCACCTACTTCGTAGTGCGAACTGTTCGATTCGCGAAGCATAGTAGTTCGCACTACGAAACACCGTCAAACCCGGTGCCGCCCCGGTCGCGGGGGCGCGCCGTTTGAACGGTGCCGGGGGCGGTAGGCGGTCGCGCATGCCCGATCACCGCGACCCGCGCCCGCCCGCACCTCCCCCCGCCGGACCGCCGCCCGGCCGCCTCCGCAACGGGCCGCCGGAGGCCCAGGGGCCGCGCCGGGCCCGACCGCCGGCACCCCTCGCGCCCTCCGGCGGGCCGGCGGGCGCGGGCCCGGCCGACCGGCGGGCCGCCCCCGACGCGCTCGTCCTGCGCGCGCTGGGGCTCGGGGACTTCCTGGCGGCCGTCCCCGCCCTGCGCGCCCTGCAGCGGGCGCTGCCCGGCCACCGCCTGCACCTGGCCGCGCCCGCCGCACAGCGCGCGCTGCTCGACCTCGCCGGGCTGGCCTGGCCCGTGGCCCCCACCGACCCGCTCCGGCCGCCCGCGTGGTCCGGCCCCCGGCCACCGGAGCTGGCGGTCAACCTGCACGGCAGCGGACCGCAGAGCGTCCGCACCCTCCAGGCCCTGGCACCCGCACGGCTGTGGACCCACGCCCACCCCGATCTCCCCGGCGTCCCCGGCCCCACCTGGGACGCCGACCTCCACGAGACCGACCGCTGGTGCCGCCTCCTGCACCACCACGGCGTGCCGGCCGACCCCGCCGACCTGCGCCTGGACCCGCCGCCCACCCCCTCGCCGCGCCCCGGCGCCGCCGTCCTGCACCCCGGCGCCGCCGCGCCCGCCCGGCGCTGGCCGCCGGACCGCTTCGCCGCGGCCGCCCGCCACCTCACCGCGCGCGGCCACCGCGTCGTCGTCACCGGCGGGCCCGGCGAACGCGCCCTCGCCGAACGGGTGGCGCGCGACGCCGGACTGCCCGGCGACGACGTCCTGGCCGGCCGCACCCCGCTGCCCGTCCTCGCCGCCCTCATCGCCGACGCCGCCCTCGTCCTGTGCGGCGACACCGGGGTGGCCCACCTGGCCACCGCCTACGGCACCCCGTCGGTGCGGCTGTTCGGTCCGGTCCCCCCCGCTCTGTGGGGACCGCGCACCGACCACGACCGGCACGTGTGCCTGTGGGCCGGCACCACCGGGGACCCGCACGCCGACCGGCCCGACCCCGGGCTGCTGCGCGTCACCACCGAAGCGGTCCTCGACGCCCTCGACGCCCTGGGCACGCTCCCCGCCGCTCCGCGGGCCGCCGCCGACCCGCGCTGATCCGCGCGGACGTGTTTCGGCCCGGCCGGTCGAGGTAGGGGCACCCGTACCGGGCCGAAGCGCCCAAGGACTCCCGGTGAGGGAGTCCGTCGGAGCCGAGGCGGGCCCCTCCCGTTCTGGGGGGAGCGGGGCGGGGCCCCTCGGCGGACCCACTCCGGTGGGCGCCCGCCCGGCGCGTGAGAGGTGAAGGACGAGGAGGGCCCCAACGGGCCCTCCTCGGTCGTGTGCCCGGCCCCCGGCACGGACACGGCGCGGCGCAGCGGACGGGCGCCGGGCCACCCCCGGGCGGCGCGGGGCCGCACCACCCCGCGCCACCGGGCGAGGACGCGCGCGGAGGGCCTCCCCTCGGGAGGCCCTCCAGGCGCGGTGCGGCCCGACCACCGGAGGCGGCCGGGCCGGGGGTCAGGACGAGCGGGCCTTGCGCGTGCGGGTCCGGCTCTCCTTCTGCAGCGCGTCCACCAGTTCGCCCTTGCTCATGCGCGACCGGCCCGACACGCCCAGCTCACGCGCCCGCGCGTACAGGTGCTCCTTGCTCGCGTTGGCGTCCACCCCGCCCGCGGACCCCGAGCCGCCGCCCTTGTTCCGCGCGTCCGGGTCGGCGGCGCGCCGGTCGGACGGCCCCTTGCCCTCCTTGGGCTCCCAGTGGTCGCCCACCTTCTCGAACCCGTGCTTGAGGGCGGAGAAAGCGGTGCGGTGCGCCCGCTCGCCCTCCCCGTAGCTGTCGACCGCGGAGTCGTGCGCCTTGATCCAGGTCTCCTGGGCCTTCTTCGGCGAGCGCTTGAGGGTGTCCGGTAGTTCGTCCCGCGCCGGCATGGCCGAGACCTCCTCCCTTGACGGCGGTGTTCCCGCCCGCCGAAGCGGGCGTTCCCCCTCGACTACCGCGAGCGCCCGGCCGCAAACCGGGCCCCGGCGTCACCCGCCGCCCGCCCCGTCCAACCGGTACAGGGCGTAGGGCCGGCGCAGCACCGGCAGGGCGACGTTGCGCACCCGCACCCCGCCCGCCGTCACCCCGCACTCCGTCCCGGCGTGCGCGTGCCCGTGCACGCCGAGCGCGGCCCCGCTGTCGTCGAGCGCCTCGGCCAGCAGGTAGTTGCCGAGAAAGGGGAAGATCTCCGGCGGCTCCCCGGTCAGCGTCTCCTTCACCGGCGCGTAGTGCGTGAGGCCCACCAGCAGGTCGGCGTCGAGCCCGCGCAGCGCCTCGCCCAGCGCCTCGGCGGCCTCGCGGCCGTGCCGGACGAAGTCCTTGGTCTCGCGCTCGCCGAACTCGGTCGCGCACTTGCCGGCGAACCCGCCGCCGAACCCCTTGACCCCGGCGACGCCCAGCCGCCCGCCCGGGCAGTCGACCACCGTCCCCTCGCCCTCCAGGACGGTGATCCCCTCGCCGCGCATCAGCTCGGTGATCTCCTTCTGCGCGTCCGAGTGGTGGTCGTGGTTGCCCAGCACCGCGATCACCGGGACCCCCAGGTCGCGGAACTCCTCGGCGACGACCCGGCCCTCGTCCACCGTGCCGTGCTTGGTGAGGTCGCCCGCCAGCAGCAGCGCGTCGGCCTCGTCGGGCAGGCCGGCGAGCCGCTCGCGGTACTGTCCGCGCATCGCCTCGTCCAGGTGGACGTCGCCCACCGCCGCGATCGTGATCATGGCAGCCGCTCCTCCGCTGTGTCGCCGTCGATCCGGGCCACGGTCAACTCGTCGTACACCTCGTGGCCGGGCAGGTTCTCCCGGGCCACCTCCACGACGGCCCGCCGCCGCTCCTCGCACGCCACCTCCCCGGTGAGGTGCACGTCGCGGTCGCGGACCCGCACCTCGATTCCCAGCTCGTTGGTGCGCGGGTCCTCGGCCAGGGCCCGCCGCAGCCGGCCCACCTTGTACTGCGGGCGCTCCTCGGCCATGCCGATCGCCTCCCCTAGTCGGTGTCGTCGATCACGTCGAGTTCGCGCAGCAGGAACAGGAACGCGCGCGCGTAGGGCGAGTCGGCGACCGCCGCCTCCACCCGGTCCCAGTCGGCCTGCTCGCGCAGCGCGCGGACCGTCAGCAGCGGCCCGCTGAAGTCGCACTCGTGCTCGGTGAAGGCGCGCAGCCGCATGACCAGCAGGTCGGTCGCGTCGAGCACCGGCACCAGGACGGACTCGACCATGAGGGGGGTGGCGCGCTCCAGCATCTCCCGGCTCACGGGCACCCCGCCCGGCCGGTGGATCAGGTCGATCGGGGTGTCCCCGTCGCGCGCCTTGGCCAACCAGTCCTCCGACGCCTCCTCGACGGTCATGCCCGTCTCCTCCAAGGCGGCGAGGGCTTTGCCGACGTCCTCCTCGCAGAGCACGAAGTCGACGTCGTGCGCCGGGAAGGACGGGGGTGCGCCGCGCGCGTAGGCGGCGAAACTGCCGCTGAGCGCGAACGGGACGCCCTGCTCCTTGAGCGTCTTGGCGATGCGTTTGAGGGTGGTCAGCAGGACCTGCGTCTCCGGCCCTTTGGTCATCGGCTCCCCCCGGGAGTCCTGGTAGCGTCTCCGGCCGCCGGGCTCCGTCGCGGCGCCCGGCGGCCGCCTGGGGCACCGCTACCACAGGCCCAGCGGGGCAAACCGCGCCCCCGGGTTTCGCCGCCCCGCGCACCGGTAGTGGGACGGGCAACCACCACGGAGGGAGCCCGGACATGCATGTGCGAACGGTGACCGTCGAGGCCGACGGCGCCGCCCTGCCCGGCGACCTCGCGGCCGGACCGGACCCCGTCGGCGTGATCGTGTTCGCCCACGGCAGCGGCAGTTCGCGGCGCAGTGCGCGCAACACCGCCGTCGCCCAGGCGCTGCACACGCGCGGCTACGCCACCCTGCTGCTCGACCTGCTCACCGAGGAGGAGGCGCGGGAGGACGAGACCACCCGCTCCCTGCGCTTCGACATCGACCTGCTGACCCGGCGGCTGACCGCCGCGGTCGACGCGGCCGCCGCCCACCCCGCGACGACCGGCCGGCCCATCGGCCTGTTCGGGGCCAGCACCGGCGCCGCCGCCGCCCTGCGCACGGCCGCCGAGCGGCCCGATCTGGTGGGCGCCGTTGTGGGCCGGGGCGGGCGGGTGGACCTCGCCGGGGACGCAGTGGGGGGCGTCGCCGTCCCCGTCCTGCTGATCGTGGGCAGCGCCGACGAGGACGTGGTCCGGCTCAGCTTCGAGGCGGTCGACCGGATGCACGTCGCCGCCGAGGTGCACCTCGTCCCGGGCGCCACCCACCTGTTCCCCGAGCCCGGCGCGCTGGAGCAGGTCGCCGGCGCGGCCATGGCCTGGTTCGACGACCACCTCGGCGCGGACCGCTCCCACGGGCGCTGATCCGCCGACCCGCTGACGGCCCGCGCGCCCCTCCCCCGGGCGGGGTGCGCGGGCCCTCGTGTGCGCGGCCGCGCGTGCGGCCGGGGAGGGTGCGGAAGCGGGGGCGCGGATCGCGGTAGCGGACCGCCTGGGTCGGTGAGGGGGCGCGGAGCGCCTCGGGCGGGCGTTCGGGCCGGGCGCGGGAGCGGGGCCCGGGAAGGGCGGAAGGCGGGAAGGACGGGCGGTGGCCGCACCGGACGCGGGGCGGGGACCGGGCCGGGACGCCGACGGTGCTGGACGGGTGTCGCGGCGTCCCGGCCGCACCCCGTGGGCCGGCGCCGGGCGACTCCCCCCGAAGTCCACCGGGCGCCGACCGCGCGGAGGGGGCCGCGACCGGGCCGCGGACCGCCTCCGGGGGCGGTGCGGGCGCCCGTGGGAAGGTGCGGGCGCCGGATGCGCCACCGCGGCCCTGGGGACCGGGCGGCGCGCACCCCCCACCTATCCGCCGATCGGCGGTTCATGCGCGGGCAATGGCGGCTTCTTTACCCGGATTGCCGTCCGCGCATGTCAGCGGGGTCACAGCCGCCCGGGAATTTCCGGGTATGGGGCCCGGTTCTCTTCCGGGAACGGCCGCGCCACCGGACTTCGGCGCCCACCGCCCGCTCAGTGGGGGTGGCAGGGGCCCTCCGCGCCCCCCGTGGTCCGACTCACAGCACGCAAAGCGCCGGTCATCCGGGATCCAACGTTCGGTGGTTCAGATCACGGGACGTTCATGGGAACACCGGGATTGTCCGTTATGGGTGCCGTGTTGCAGCCGGGGTGTCCCGCTCTTGGGACCGTTCAGGTGCCTCCGCCGCTCGGCGGGCCGTGTGCCGCCTTCATCACCGCATCTGCACGTTTTCGTATGCCTTTCGGAGTTTTCTGTTGAGCCTCACCGCCGTACGCCCGCGCCGTCCGGCCGCCGCCGTCCCCGCACCGTCCCCGACCCCGGCCCCCGAGACGCCCCGCCGTCCCCGCCGGTCCGTCGTCCTGCTGGTCTTCGTGCTGGGCATGCTCTCGGCCACCAGCTCGCTGGCCACCGACCTCTACCTGCCCGCCTTCCCGCAGATCGCCCACGACCTGGGCGCGACCGAGTCGCAGGTGCAGCTCACCCTCACCGCGGTGATGGTGGGCCTGGCCGTCGGGCAGATCATCGTCGGCCCGCTCAGCGACCGCTTCGGACGGCGGGTCCCGCTGCTGATCGGAGTCGCGGTGTTCACCGCGACCTCCTTCCTGTGCATGGTCGTCACCTCCGCTGAGATGTTCACGGCCGTCCGGCTCCTCCAGGGCCTGGCCGCGGCGGTCTCCGCCGTGGTCTCACGGGCCGTCGTACGCGACGTCTTCGACGGCGACTCCGCCGCGCGGCTGTTCTCGCGCCTGACGCTGATCGTCGGCCTGGCGCCGATGCTCGGCCCGATCATGGGCGGCCAGCTCCTGCTGTTCGGCCCGTGGCAGCTGCTGTTCGCCGTGCTCGGCGCGGCCGGTGTCGCCGGGTTCGCCCTGGTCTACTTCGGCCTGCCGGAGAGCCTGCCGCACAGCGAGCGCGTCCGCCAGGACCCGAAGGCCACCCTGCGGCTGTTCGGCCGCCTGCTCCGCGACCCGGCGTTCATCGCGCCGACGCTGACCATGGGCTTCAGCTTCGCGATGACCTTCACCTACATCTCCGCGTTCTCGTTCGTCTCCCAGTCGGAGTTCGGCGCGACCGCGCAGCAGTTCTCGATCATCTTCGGCATCAACACCCTCGGCATGATCATCGGCAACCAGGTCAACGCCGCGCTGATCACCCGGATGGACACCCCGCGCCGGCTCATCGCCGGCCTGCTCGGGGCCACCGCCTCGGTGGCCGCCCTGGGCGGCCTGCACCTGACCGGCAACGCCACGCTGGTGACCGTCACCGCGGTGCTGTTCGTGATGATGTTCTTCACCGGCCTGATCTCGCCGAACGCCACGACGCTGGCCATCGTCAGCCGGCCGACGTCGGAGGCGGGCAGCGCCTCGGCGCTGCTGGGCACGCTCCAGTTCGCCTTCGGCGGCGCGCTGGCCGCCGCCGCCGGGCTCACCAGCACCGGCGAGGCGACCCTGGGCAGCATGGCCCTGGTCATGGTGGTGACGTCGCTGGCGGCGACGGGCGTCTACCTCGCGCTCGTGCTGCGGCGGCGGAGCGTCTCCCTCGCGGCGGCCTGAGGCCGGGCGGCACCGGCCGTACAAAGGGAGGGGCGGACACGCGCGGTCGTGTCCGCCCCTTTCGCATGCCCGCGGTCCGGCGGCAGCCCCGCGATCGGACGATTAGATCCGGCACCTTTACGACATAGATTTACTTTTGCGCCTTGAGCCCCTTCAGCGCCCGATGTCCGTTCCGTCCGGCGGGGGCGTCAGTCGCGGAGCCGCAGTGCCAGGAACAGGTCGACCCGGTCCTCCAGTCGGGACAGGTCGCGCCCGGTCAGCTCCTCCACCCGGCCGATGCGGTACCGCAGCGTGTTGACGTGGACGTGCATCGCCGCCGCGCACCGCTGCCAGGAGCCGGAGTGCTCCAGGAACCGGCGCAGCGTCGCGACCAGGTCGGAGCGGTGGTCGCGGTCGTAGGCCAGCAGCGGGCCCAGCAGGCGGTCGCGGTAGGAGGTCCGCACATCCTCGGGCACCGACGCCAGCAGCAGCTCGTGGGAGTCGATCTCGGCGCCGGCGATCACCCGCGACCGCCCGCCGCGGACCTCGGCCAGCCGCCGCGCGTGCCGCGCCTCGACCGCCGCCCCGCGCAGCCCCGCGACCCCCGCCACCGGCGAGGCCACCCCCACCGCCAGCCGGTGCTCGGCGAGCCCGGCCTCCAGGACCCGGGCGCCGCGCACGAGTTCGGCGCGCACGGCCTCGGCCGCCCCCGCCGGACCGCCGCCGCCCACCCGCACCACCGCCAGCGCCTCGTCCTCCCCCGCGACCACCGCGCCGGGCGTCCCGGCGAGCAGCTCCGCGGTGACCCGGCGCGCCAGGCCGGCGGTCCGGGGCGCGGGCAGCAGCGCCGCGCTCACCACGACGTGCGCCGCGCCCGCGCCGCCGGCGCCGCCGTCGTCGGCCGGCAGCCGCAGCAGGGCGGCCGCCTCGGAGAAGCGCTGGGCCGCCAGCAGCCGCGGCAGCCCTTCGACGTGGCGCGCCTCGTCCTGCTCCCGCTCCTCGGCGCGGCTGCGCGCCAGCGCCGCCAGGGCGCCCAGCTCGGCCACCGCCTCGCGCACCTCCTCCGACGCCGCCTCCGGGTCGCCCTCGACCACCAGCAGCCACCCGGCCAGGGGGTGGCCGCCGCGCGTGCGCACAGGCGCGACGACGGCCGCGCGCGGGCCCCCCGCGGCGGGCAGCTCGACCCGGCGCGGGAACGCCCCCGGGGTCAGCGCCCGCTCGGCGGCGAGTTCGCGGTCGGCGGCCGGCATGCCGGGCCCGGCGGACGCGACGGCCCGCCCGGTGCTCGACAGCACCCAGGCGCGCAGCCCCGCCTCGGCGGCGGCCTCGGCGAACGCGGCCGGGAAGTCGGCGCCGGCCGCGACGTCGGCGAGCAGCCGGCGGTGCCGGTCGCGGGTGGCGGCCAGCGCGGTCCGCCGGAGCGCGTCGCGGCTGCGCAGGACCTCCTCGGTGATCTCGGCGAACGAGGTCGCGGCGGGCACCTCCAGCAGCGGCAGCCCGTGCCGGGCGCACGCCGCGACGAGGTCGTCGGGCACCTCCCCCAGCGCGGTGCCCGCGGCCAGGCAGGCGGCGCCCGCGGCCGCCACGGAGGAGACGAACTCCTCGGAGTCGGCGGGGCCGGTGCGCCACATCATGCCGGTGAGCACGATCTCGCCGCCGGACAGGTAGCGCTCGGGGCGGAGCAGGTCGGTGGTGTAGGCGCCGGTGACGTCGCGGTCGACGCGGTCGGCGCCGGCGAGGACGCGCAGCCGCAGCCGCGCGACCGCGACCAGCTCGGCGATGCGCATGGAGTCCCCTCACTAGGCCGGGGTCAGGGCGCGGCCGTGTCGGGCGCGGCCGGCACCGCGCCGGTCCGCGTGGCGGACACGTTAGCCCACCCCCGGACTTGTAGGAAAGAACGAAGCGGGGCGGTGGCGCGGACGCCGTCTTCATGGATTCGCGTTCTGGTTCCCGCGCGAACCGGAGTGGTCTACTTCACACAGGCGCCGATCAACGGGCGGCGACCGGCCCGGTGAACGATCCGCGACACGGCGACGAACGAGGACACCTATGGACTTCCTGAGCCCTTCCACCTGGGAGGAGGCGCTCGCCGCCAAGAGCGAGCACCCCGACGCGGTGCCGATCATGGGCGGGACCGACGTCATGGTCGAACTCAACTTCGACCGGCGCCGCCCGCCCGCGCTGCTCGACCTCACCCGCGTCCCCGAGCTGACCGCGTGGGGGCCCGACGGGCCGCACCTGCGCCTGGGCGCGGGCGTCTGCTACACCGACGTCATCGCCCACCTGGGCGACCGCGCCCCGGCCCTGGCCCAGGCGTCGCGGTCGGTCGCCTCGCCGCAGATCCGCAACCGCGGCACGGTCGGCGGCAACCTCGGCGGGGCCTCCCCCGCCGGCGACGCCCACCCGCCGCTGCTGGCCACCGGCGCCGAGGTCGAACTTGCGTCGGTGCGCGGGGTGCGGCGGGTGCCGATCCGCGAGTTCTACGTCGGGTTCCGGCAGACGGCGCGGCGGCCCGACGAGCTGATCGCGGCCGTGCTGCTGCCCGCGCCGCGCGGTCCGCAGGCGTTCAGCAAGATCGGGCCGCGCAACGCCATGGTGATCTCCGTGGCGTCGTTCGCGCTGGCGCTGGACGGCGACGCCCGCACGGTCGGCACCGGCATCGGGTCGGCGGGGCCGACCCCGCTGCGGGCGCCCGACGCCGAGCGGTTCCTGGCCGAGCGCTTCGACTGGGACGGCGGCACCCCGCCCGCCCCCGCCGACGTGCACAAGTTCGGCGAACTCGTCGCCGAGGCCGCCCGGCCCATCGACGACGTGCGCGGCAGCGCCGCCTACCGGCGCCGCTCCCTGGCGGTCATGGCCCGCCGCGCGCTCGCCTGGACCGCCACCGACTACCGCGAGGGGACCGCGAGATGCGCGTGACATTCGAGGTCAACGGCGAGCCCGTGACCGCCGACGACGTCTGGCCCGGCGAGAGCCTGCTCTACGTGCTGCGCGAGCGGCTGGGCCTGCCGGGCAGCAAGAACGCCTGCGAGCAGGGCGAGTGCGGGTCGTGCACGGTCTACCTGGACGGGGTGACCGCGTGCGCCTGCCTGGTCGCCGCCGGGCAGTGCGCGGGCCGCAGCGTCCGCACCGTGGAGGGCCTGGCGGAGGCCGGGCCGGACGGCGAGCGGCGGCTGGCCGCCGTGCAGGAGGCGTTCGTCGAGGCCGGGGCCGTGCAGTGCGGATTCTGCACCCCGGGCCTGCTCGTGCAGGCCGACGACCTGCTGGAGCGGACGGCCCGCGCCGGGCGGGGCGTGCCCGGGGACCCGGAGATCCGGGAGGCCCTCGCGGGCAACCTGTGCCGGTGCACCGGCTACGAGAAGATCCTCGACGCGGTCCGCCTCGCGGCCGCCCGCGAGGCCGGGACCACCGAAGGGGGTGCGGCGTGAGCGCCGTCGTCATCGAGGGGGCGCACGTCGCCACCGTCAGCGGGGCCGAGTACCCCGACGGGCACGTGGTGGCGGTGGACGGCCGCATCACCGCCGTCGGCGCCGGCCCCGCCCCGGACGCGCCGGCCGGCGCCCGCCGGATCGACGGGCGCGGCCACCTGCTCACCCCGGGCCTGGTCAACAGCCACAACCACCTCTACCAGTGGGCGACCCAGGGGCTGTTCGCCGACGCCACCCTGTTCGAGTGGCTGGTGGGCTCCTACGACATCTGGCACCGGCTGGACGCCGAGGTGGTGGCCGGCACGACGACGGCGGGCACCGCGTGGCTGGCGCTGTCGGGGTGCACGACCGTCTCCGACCACCACTACATCTTCCCGGCGGGCCGGGGCGACATCGTCGCCGCGGAGGTCGAGGCCGCCCGCCGGGTCGGGGTCCGGCTGGACCTCGCGCGCGGGTCGATGGACCGGGGCCGCTCCTCGGGCGGGCTGCCGCCCGACGCGGTGGTGGAGACCCTCGACGGCGCCCTGGCCGGGACCTCGGCGGCGATCGACGCCCACCACGACCCGGCGTTCGACGCGATGACGCGGGTCGCCGTCGCCCCCTGCTCCCCGTTCTCGGTGAGCCGGGAGCTGATGACCGGCGCCGCCGAGCTGGCCAGGTCGCGCGGCGTCCGCCTGCACACCCACCTCGCCGAGACCGTGGACGAGGAGGAGCAGTGCCGGGCCGAGTTCGGCTGCACCCCCGCGGAGTACGCCGAGAAGCTCGGCTGGCTCGGCGAGGACGTGTGGCTCGCCCACGCCGTGCACCTGTCGGACGCGGCGATCGCCCGCATCGCCGCCACCGGCACCGGGATCGCCCACTGCCCCACCTCCAACGCCCGCCTGGGCGCCGGCATCTGCCGCACCACCGAACTCCTCGCGGCCGGGGTGCCGGTGGGGCTCGGAGTGGACGGCCCGGCGTCCAGCGAGCTGTCCGGGGTGGTCGGGGAGATCCACCAGGCGGTGCTGATGGCGCGCGCCCGCAAGGGGCCGCAGGCGCTCAGCGCCCGCCAGGCGCTGCACATGGCCACCCTCGGCGGGGCGCGCTGCCTGGGCCGCGCGGACGAGCTGGGCGCGATCGCCCCCGGCCGGCTCGCCGACCTCGCGCTGTGGCGGGTCGACGGGTTCGGCCACGGCGTGGTGGACGACCCGGTGGTGGCGCTCGCGTTCGGGCCGCCGCCCCCGCTGGAGCTGCTGCTCGTCGGCGGGTCGCCCGTCGTGGAGCGCGGCGAGCTGCGCACCGTCTCCTCCGGCGAGGCCGCCCGCGCGGGCCGCGCCGCCCACACCCGACTGCTCCAGGAGGTGGACCGCTGATGCCCCGCACCGCGACCCCCGCCGCGTTCACCAGTACGACCCGCGACGGCGTCGGCGCGAGCCCGCGCCGGCCCGACGGGACCCTCAAGGTCACCGGAGAGTTCGCCTACTCCTCCGACATGTGGGCGGCGGACATGCTCTGGGGCATGACCCTGCGCAGCCCGCACCCGCACGCGCGCATCCTCGGCATCGACGTCACCGAGGCGGTGCGGCTGCCGGGCGTGTACGCCGTGCTGACCCACGAGGACGTGCCCGGGGAGAAGCGCTACGGGCTGGAGTACCAGGACCAGCCGGTGCTCGCGTTCGGCAAGGTCCGCTACAAGGGCGAACCGGTGGCGATCGTCGCCGCCGACCACCCCGAGACCGCGCGCCGCGCCCTGGACCGCATCCGCGTGGACTACGAGGTGCTGGCCCCGGTGTCCGACCCGCGCCGCGCCGCGTTCGACCCCGACTGCCCGCTGGTCCACGAGGCGGGGTCGCTGCCCGTCCACGAGCACTACCGCCAGTCGGGCAACCGGGTCCGCTACCAGCCCATCCGCACCGGCGCGTTCGCCGACGGCACCCCGGTGGCGGAGCTGCGCGCCCGCGCCGCCGCCGTGGTCACCGGCGAGTACGAGGTGGGCATGCAGGACCAGGCGTTCCTCGGCCCGGAGTCGGGCATGGCGGTGCCCGCCGAGGACGGCGGCGTGGACCTGTACATCGCCACCCAGTGGCTGCACGTGGACCAGCGCCAGATCGCGCCCTGCCTGGGGCTGCCGCAGGACAAGGTGCGGCTGACGCTGGCAGGGGTGGGCGGCGCGTTCGGCGCCCGCGAGGACCTGTCCATGCAGATCCACGCGTGCCTGCTCGCGCTGCGGACCGGCCGCCCGGTCAAGGTCGTCTACAACCGCGAGGAGTCGTTCTACGGCCACGTGCACCGGCACCCCGCGACGATGCGCTTCGAGCACGGCGCGGCGGCCGACGGCACCCTGCTCTACGCCACCCTGGAGATCATCCTGGACGGCGGCGCCTACGCGTCGGCCACCCCGGCGGTGGTGGGCGTCGCCTCGTCGCTGGGCCTGGGGCCCTACGAGATCCCGCACACGCGGGTGGACGCCTACGGGGTCTACACGACCAACCCGCCGTGCGGCGCGATGCGCGGGTTCGGCGCGGTGCAGGCGTGCTTCGGCTACGAGTCGCAGATGGACCGGCTCGCCGCCGAACTCGGCCTGCACCCGGTCGAGCTGCGGGTCCGCAACGCTATGGCGCAGGGGTCGCGGCTGATCACCGGGCAGGTGATCGACGCGCCCCTGCCGATGGCCGACATGCTGCGGCGCGCCCGCGCCCTGCCGCTGCCGCCGGCCCGCGCCGACCTGCCCGACCCCGCCGACCTGCGGACCCTGCCGGGCGGGGTGGCCAACACCAGCCACGGCGAGGGCGTGGTGCGCGGGGTCGGCTACGGGGTGGGGCTGAAGAACCTGTGCTACTCCGAGGGCTTCGACGACTACTCCACCGCCCGGGTGCGCCTGGAGGTCGTCGGCGGTGAACCGGTCGCCCTGGTGCACACGGCCGCCGCCGAGGTGGGGCAGGGCCTCATCACGGTGAAGGGCCAGATCGCGCGCACCGAGCTGGGCGTGGAGCGGGTGGTGGTCCACCCGGCCGACACCCGGGTGGGGTCGTCGGGGTCGTCGTCGGCGTCGCGCCAGTCCTACATGACCGGCGGCGCCGTGAAGACGGCGTGCGAGGCGGTGCGGGCCCGGGTGTTCGACCTGGTCCGCGAGCGCGGCCTGGTGCCCGCCGACCGCCCCGACGCCGACCTGTCGCTGGTGGGCGGCAAGGTCGTCTCGGCCGCCGACGGGGTGGTGGCCGGCCTCGCCGAGGCGCTGGGCCCCGACGCCGTCGAGGAGACCCGCGAGTTCCACCACCGGCCCACCGAGGCGCTCGACCCCACGACCGGGCAGGGCGCGTCGCACACCCAGTTCGGGATGTGCGTGCACCGCGCGGTCGTGGACGTCGACGTGGAGCTGGGGCTGGTCAAGGTGGTGGCGCTCGACGCCGTGCAGGACGTGGGCCGGGTGCTGCACCCGCAGCAGCTCCTCGGCCAGATCCAGGGCGGCGCGACGCAGGGGCTGGGCCTGGCCCTCATGGAGGAGGTGCAGGTCCGCGACGGCGAGATCCGCAACCCGTCGTTCACCGACTACCTGATCCCGACCATCCTCGACACGCCGCCCATGCGCATCGAAGTGCTGGAGCACCCCGACCCGCACGCCCCGTACGGCCTGCGCGGCGCCGGGGAGCCGCCGACCCTGTCGTCGACCCCGGCGGTGGTGGCGGCGGTGCGCGACGCGACCGGCCGGGCGCTGGCCCGCGTCCCGGTCCGCCCCGAGGACATCCTCGGCTTGTAGACCCCCGCCGCCGCGCCGCCGGCGCGGCGGCGGACCGGACCGCCCGCCCCGGCCCGCCGGCGCCCATCGGCGCCGGGCCGGGCGGTCCCGTCTTCGCCCGCGCCCGCCGCCCGGCGGGCCGCCCGCCCCGGCGGGCGCGGCGCGAACCGCAGTCCCGCGCGCCCTCGGCCACCCGCGCACACCCCGCACCGGACACGCGGGGTGACCGAGGACGCACCCCGAGCGACGGACCGCCGGTCCGCGCGCCCCGCGCCTCCCTGGAGGGCACATGACCCGACACCACACGGCCGACCCGCGGCGGCGGGACCGCGGCGGGCGGTCCCGCGTCGACCGGTTCTTCGCCGTCACCGAACGCGGCTCCACCTACGCGCAGGAGGTCCGCGGCGGCCTCACGACGTTCATGGCGATGGCCTACATCATCGTCCTCAACCCGATCATCCTCAGCGGGGCGACCGACGTCGACGGCCACGCGCCCACGGTCGCCCAGCTCACCACCATGACCGCGCTCGCGGCCGGCCTGGTCACCATCCTCATGGGCGTGGTGGGCCGGGCGCCCATCGCGTGCGCGGCGGCGCTCGGCGTGATGGCCGTCGTCGCCTACCAGGCGGTCCCGCTGATGACCTGGCCCGAGGCGATGGGGCTGGTGGTGTGGCAGGGGGTGGTCATCATCCTGATGGTGGTCACCGGCATCCGCACCGCCGTGATGCACGCGCTGCCGCACGACCTGAAGCTCGCGATCGGGGTGGGCATCGGCCTGTTCGTCGCCCTCATCGGGCTGGCCAACGCCGGGTTCGTCAGCGCCGGCGAGGGCAAGCTGCTGCAGATGGGCACGACCGGCCACCTCACCGGGTGGCCGGTCGTGGTGTTCGTGGTGGGGCTGCTGGTGGCGGCGGTGCTGCTGGCCCGCCGGGTGCCGGGCGCCATCTTCTACGGCATCGTCACGGCCACGGTCGTCGCCGCGGCGGTCACCTACGCGTTCGGGGTGCCCGACGCGGAGTGGGGCACCGCGGTGCCGCGGCTGCCGGCGGACCTGGTGACCGCGCCGGACTTCTCGCTGCTGTTCCAGGTCGACCTGTTCGGGGCGTGGACGTCGGCCGGGCCGGCGAGCGCGGCGGTCATCCTGTTCACCCTGGTGCTGGCCGGCTTCTTCGACGCGCTGGGCACCGTCCTGGCCGTGGGCACCCGGGCGGGGCTGACCGACGCCGACGGCCAGATGCCCGGCACCAGCCGCATCCTGGCCGTCGACGGCGCGGGCGCGGTGGTGGGCGGGCTGACCGGGTCGTCGGCCACGCTGGTGTTCGTGGAGTCGACCGCGGGGGTGTCCGAGGGCGCCCGCACCGGGCTGGCCGGCGTCGTCACCGGGGGGATGTTCCTGCTGGCGGTGCTGTTCGCGCCGGTGTTCGGCATGGTCCCGGGGCAGGCGGCGTCGTGCGCGCTGGTCCTGGTCGGGGCCATGATGATGATGGGCGTGGGCCGGATCGCGTGGGACGACGTGTCGGTGGCGATCCCGGCGTTCCTGACCATCGCCCTGATGCCGTTCACCTACGACATCGCGACCGGGATCGGGGCGGGCGTCATCGCCTTCACCGTGATCCGGTCGGCGAGCGGGCGGCTGCGCGAGGTCGGCTGGCTGATGTGGGTGCTGTCCGCGGTGTTCGGGTGCCACTTCGCGCTGGCCGGGATCGAGCGGCTGCTCGGCGTGTGACCCGGCGGCCGGCGGCCCGCCCCGTGCGCGGGGGCGGGCC